>NZ_CP045118.1:3606423-3906958 GCF_009189165.1 Pseudomonas sp. SCB32 | reverse complement strand
GGCAATGCGACCGTGGAGTCTTGGCTCAGCGCTTGAGGTGATCAAGCGCTTGATGCACTGCGTCGCTTCGCTTGGGCGGCGCGGCGCTAGCTCGTTGTATGCCGTTGGGACGAGTAATAGTACGCCAACACGCTGCCAATCAAGGGACCGGAAAAGGCTAGGACCTCGCTGAAGTAGCGACTCTGTAGTATTCCGCAGAGCAGCACACTCAGCAGCAAGGTGAAAATCACCAAGAGGCCGACCAGCGCAGGGAGGCGTTTGTTGATGCGTTCCGTCTTGGGCTCCGCCTGACCAATTCCACCGCACACTGCGCAGGGCAACCCTGCGAAACTCTTGCCCTTCAGCTCGTTCTCCTTGATACACACCGCGCAGGACTGCTGCTGTTCCCCATTACGACAAGTCCCGCCGCCCCCGCAATGGGCGCAAGGATACAAGTTGGATTTGATGTCATGCATCGTCATGGTCGTCGCTACTCAGCCTGGATTTAGGGAATTCGAATACCCAATGCATTCAGCGTAGGGGTATCCATACGGCCATTAATTTCCAAGCCAGTGTCCGCTTGGAATGACATCAGTGCGCCGCGGGTCGTCTTGCCGAGGATGCCGTCTATGGTGCCTTCGTAATACTTGCGCACCAGCAGTGCGGTCTGCACCCGCATGACCAAGTTGGATAGCTCTCCGGCAGCAGGTCGAGCAGGTGCCGTCCTCGTAGAGGGTGTATCCACCGATGGCGTCGTTGCATTGTTGAAGCTTGAGCTCGACTGACTGCTACTACTGCTCGAGGTGCTGGGGACGCTGTAGTAGGTATTGGGCGTGTAGCTCGGCGCTGGGGCTGCCGGTGGGCTGTAGTAGCGCGGAGCGCTGTATCCACCAGAGCCGCTATAGTGCGAGCTATGTGAACTATGCGAGCGATGGGAGCTGTGCGAGCGGTGTGCTGCATAAATATTTACCGCGTCGGATGCATTCAGTGTGTTCATGAATACGGGCGGCTGTGCGTCGCTACGGGGTTCCCAGGTTGAATCGGCGAGTGGCAGTTGATTGCCTTGCGCGAAGGCTGTGCCGACGACTGGTAGGAGAGTGATGTGGCCAATCAAGACTTTCCAGCGGTCGAGCAAACTCATGGGGTGCTCCTTGCGTAGGTGGTGAATTCTTCCGTGGATAACTGACGAATGCCGCGGCTCTGCCAGCGGTCGGTGTGGGATTTGAAAAAGCCTGCACAGTGGCTGGTTGCAGCGCAGTTTTGGCAGGCGTCGATGAATAAGTTCTTCCAGTCGGAAATGCTCTGGCGGGCAAAGCGCGACAGGTGTGCTGGCAGGATGCATAGGGGCAGGTTGTAGATCGAAACCGGCACGCCTCGGTTATGCAGAAAATAGGCGGCCTGGCTGAGCTGTTCCTGGTAGTCCAGTGGGTCGATCCAGAGTTCCTCGTAATGCTTCTTCGCCAAGCCGGTGCTTTCGATTCCCATCAGGGCGACGTGGCGGATGAAGGGAAGATTGCGAAACACGAAGTGAGCTAACTCGGGCAGCCTGGGAATGGTCAGACGGTTTAGTACCACGCGGATTTCCACGGCCTGATTGGCTCGGGCGAGGTTGTACAACCCCTGCATGGTTTCGCTGAAGGCACCGGGTGCTTGGACCAGGTGATCGTGGTCGGTGGCATTGTCGGCATAGAGTGGGATGCCCCAACTCAGGCAGGGATGGCCCAGCTGTTTCAGCTCGGCGATCCAACTGGGATCCTTCAGCAGCCGGCCGTTACTGAGCAGGTGGATCGGTTTCTCCGGCAGCACGGTCTTGCACTTGGCGAGAATCGCCAGTAGCCCTTCGCGATACAGCGTCGGCTCGCCGCCGCTGATGCCGAGGTGTTCTTCTCCCGAATCCAGTAGGTCGATCAGGCGCAGGTTTTCCTCGATGTGCCAGCGGTCATCGATGTCCTTCGGCGGTTGCGAGCACATCAAGCACAAGCTGTTGCAGCGATCGGTGATGAACAGCAGGTTGGAGTTGGCGCCACGTCGATACAGTACGCGCACCAGGTTGCTGGTCGGCGTCAGGGCGATGACGTCTCCGGGGCGCACGACTTGCGGATCCTTCGGCGCTCGAAGCTGTAACACCTCATGGGGTAGATCGGGCGCTTCTTGGTCTGGGCACAGGAAGGCGCCCACCGGTAGTGCCAGCAAGCCGGGGTGTTCCCGTAGCTCGTGCGCCTCGACCCAGAGTGCCAGGTCATCAAAAGTTGCATGCCCTGCGCAGACGGCCGTGCCTTTTTCGATAAGCTCGCTGGCGGTGATCACTTTCAACAAGCGCGGGCCAACCAGGTTCTGGATATCGAACTGAGTCTCTCTGCGAAGCATGGACTATCCCCTGTAGCCGATATGGGGGATGTCAGCGAACGAGCGGCGAGTCAGCCAGGACAGCAACACTCGCTGGATACTGTCGTCCCCATCACGCAGCAGGCCGAACAGGTGCTGGAGCAGATTCATGTTCTTTTCGCAGAAGCTGCTGAAGGCCCGATGGCCAATCGGGTCTCCGTAGCGGGCGAAATGTTCCACCGGATCAGCGCCGCAGTAGGGGACCAGCGCGCAATCGCAGCAGCCGGGCAGCGCCTCGGCAACGCCAGCTTCCAGCAAGAGCCTCATGATCGGGGCGTTCAGGAGCTCGTGCAGCGGTTGTCGAACGCTGCCGAGCCGTAATCCGTCCTCGCCCATCTCCAAGAGCATCCGAGCTTCATCGGACGGATAGACATAGCCATCGTAGTTGTAAACGAGAGCACCAGTCCCAGCGCCCAGCGGGGAACGCAGGTCGACGTAGCCGGAAGAGAAGGGCGTCAGGATGTTGTTCAGCAGTAACGCGGTATAGCCCTCGGAGAGGTAGATGCCTTGCTGGTTCAACTCCAGTAGATAGGCGAGTGCTTCCTTGTAGAAACGAACGTAACGCTCCATCGGATAATCGAGGCGTTGCGCGCTCTTGGAGGCGAACCCATATGGGCTCAACGGCCGCAGAGAGATGCTGGAGAAGCCCTGTTTCACATACTCATCAATGATCGCTCGCGGTTGCTCGAGGCTTTTGGCGGTGAGTGTCGTGAGCGCCGATACCGCATCGTGACCCAGACGTGCACGCACTCGACGAATGCCCTCTAGGGTGCGTTCGTAAGAGTCGCGAGTCGGAGTCGGCCGGTTGGCATTGTGAAGGGCGGCAGGGCCATCGAGTGAGGTTGAAAACTGAAGGCGGTGATCGTGTGCGAAATCCAGGATCTCATCAGTCAGGTGATGCAGGGTGCTGGTGACGACGAACTGGATGTCACGCTGTTCGGTTTCGTTGCGCTCGACCATACGCTCGATGATCTGACGTATGCGCCCGAAGGCCAGCAGAGGCTCGCCACCCTGAAACTCGATAGTGAGAGTGGGAGACGTGGATTCGAAAACGCGCTCCACGGCATGCAGTGCGTCCTGCTCGGAGAGATCGTGGCCGCTGCCGGCAAGCGGTGCCCGCGAGACCTGACAGTATTGGCAGGTATGGTTGCAGCGCAAAGTGACAACAAAGAGGTGCAGCGCCGGACCCTGCAGGAGAAAGTCCTTGCGGCTGCGATATTGCGCGGCCATTTCCGGCAGCGGGTCATGGCCACCTGGCTCATAGATGAAATGCCGGGCCAGCAAGTCCTTGTAGAGCGAGGTTCCTGGTCGCAGGCGCTTATTCAACAGATCACGCAGTTGCGTATCCGTGATGAACAGGTGTTCGCCAGTATCTCCAGTGATCAGCACGTCCTGCGCGCCTTCGCCTTCCAAACGCATGAAACGGAGAGGCAGTAGTCGATAGCTGCTGTCCGTGGTAATGACCGCGCTCATTCAATGGCTGCTGCCGATCAGTGCCGCGCGGATCAGTATTTCTCTGATGCCGGCCGTTTCCTGCTGGATTCGTTCGCGCAAGGCGAAATCATTTAGCTGCTGGAGCAGCAGAGCTTTGACCTGCTCGGAGGAGAGGGTGGAGGCGTTAGCTGAGGTCGGATTGGGAGTGATCAGAAGGGTAGCGTGCTTATCCTGCACTTGGATCTCAGTAGCAAAATCCCTGGCGACGCTGTAGGCCGCCCTCTGTATGGCGCCGGATGAATAGGCCTGCCCGTCTAGCCGCAATATGACCTGCCATGTCATGAACTTCTTTCCCTGAACTCCGATTCTTAGTGGAGGATTCTGTCCTGTATCAAGGCAAATGGCCAGCGTGGAGCTGGAGGGCCGCTACCGACCCAAAGCGGACACTGGTGCAAAACGCTTCGAAATGATCAAAACCGCTGCGTGCGGAATCGAGATGAAGTAGCTAGAACGGATGGTGTGCTTTGGGGGGGGGGGGCCTGTCGCCTGCATTGCGAAGCGCGGCCACGCTTCCTGCTCAATCCAGCGGAGGAGTGAGATGCAGCCCCGTTCAGTGCCTGGACAAGCGCGCCTTCGACATCCGTTTGTATTGGCAAGCAGCGTCACCGGAGATCCTGGCGATAGTTGCTGAGGGGGTTTCACCGAACAGGAGCTTGTAATAGGTGCAGAACATGCCCGAATGGTAGAAGCCCCAGCGGGCCGCGATTTCGCTAATTAGCAGCTTTCCAGGCGGGGAAAGCAGAAGCATCTGGCGTGCACCATGCAGGCGAACGTAACGAAGGTAGCTGACTGGATTGACGCCGAGCACCTTCTGAAATGCATAGTGAAGCGTGCGGCGGCTTATCCGCAGCTCATTGCAAATTTCGAGGACGCTGGGTGGCTGGCTTTGCCGGGACAGGATGTACTCGCGTGACTTTTCAACGATGTGGCGGTGAACAAACTGACCAGGGCTGTGTGGAGTCATGTTGCTGAGGTGAGACAAGCCCGCGCAAAGCGTGTGCATAGTCTCGCTTAGCAATTCCTGTCGAATTAGCTCGCTGTCCAACGCGGTTGGATTGGCAGCTAAGCCATCGAATAGGTGGCTGAGGTTCGTCCTGATCGAGCTGCAGAGCTGATGGGAAGCGGAGCTTGTACCACTCAACGTGGTGATGCGGGCTGCGTCCATTTCCTCTACCGATTCGGCATAGGAGCTGAGAAGTTCCATGTCGATCACCGCGACGTAGATGTCGGAGCGCTCAGGCGTTCTGAATTTCAGCTCCGAATTAGGCTTCAGGAAAAAGACGGAGTCTTGCTCAAGCTTGTCTCCGCACCAGTAGCCGTCACCTGCAATAGCTATCGGTACCCCTATCGCAAAGCTGTTGCGCCAGGGGAGACCCCGTTGATCTACCGCCTTGTCCATCGTTTCGCGAAAGATCTGAACTGGCCCCAGAGAAAGATCCTGCAAGCCGCCTGAGAAGGTGCCTTCGCTGAGCTGCACGTACTCCTGATTCCATTTCGGCAACGCAGATGCCTGAAGCAGTACATCAGTGGTTTCACTGAGGGTGAACAAGGCAGGAGGTGCAGATTCGGGGTGAATCAGCTCATCGATGGATCGCATAGCTACCTCACGGTAAAGCGGGTCTCTTGTTTTTGTTGTACCTACCCACGCCTCAGGTACGCCGGGGCTGGTGGCTTTGTGGCGAAGCAGGAAAATTATTTTGTAAGAAAAGATAAGTGCGCAAGGCACATCCGGCGGACGGTGTTGCGGTGTTGCCGAATTTTGATAGTCAACGAGCTGGGCGCTGCCGTTTCTCGATATTTCGGTGATTCATCTCTCCCTAGACTGCGCGGACTGCGTGTGATTGGGCCTACGGAAGGTTGGGCTTGGACATGCATTCGCTGACAACAAGAGATGAGGTGTGCCTGTGATTTACGCTGCTCCGAATACGCCCGGTTCCGTTCTCCAGCTCAAGCCGCGCTACCGCAACTACATCGGCGGCGGGTTCATCGCGCCGGTGCTGGGCCAGTACTTCAGTAACACCTCGCCGGTAAACGGTGAAGTCATCGCCGAGTTCCCGCGCTCCACCGCCGAGGACATTGAGCTCGCGCTGGATGCGGCCCATGCCGCCGCGGGCAGTTGGGGTCGCACTTCGGTGCAGGATCGCGCGCTGATCCTGCTGAAGATCGCCGACCGCATCGAGCAGAACCTGGAACAGCTCGCTGTCGCCGAAACCTGGGACAACGGCAAGGCCGTGCGCGAGACGCTGAACGCCGATGTGCCGCTGGCCGCCGACCACTTCCGCTACTACGCCGGCTGCATCCGCGCTCAGGAAGGCGGCGCTGCCGAGATCAACGAGAACACCGTCGCCTACCACATCCATGAGCCGCTGGGCGTGGTCGGGCAGATCATCCCGTGGAACTTCCCGTTGCTGATGGCCGCGTGGAAACTCGCCCCGGCCCTGGCCGCCGGTAACTGCGTGGTGCTCAAGCCGGCCGAGCAGACGCCGCTGTCGATCATGCTGCTGGCCGAGATCATCGGTGACCTGCTGCCGCCGGGCGTGCTGAACATCGTCCAGGGCTTCGGCAAGGAAGCAGGGCAGGCGCTGGCTACCAGCAAACGCATCGCCAAGATTGCCTTCACCGGCTCGACCCCGGTGGGTTCGCACATCCTCCACTGCGCAGCGGAGAACATCATCCCGTCCACCGTGGAGCTGGGCGGCAAGAGCCCGAACATCTTCTTCGAGGACATCATGCAGGCCGAGCCGGCCTTCATCGAAAAAGCCGCCGAGGGCCTGGTGCTGGCCTTCTTCAACCAGGGCGAAGTCTGCACCTGCCCATCGCGGGCGCTGGTGCAGGAGTCCATCTTCGAGCCGTTCATGGCTGAGGTGATGAAGAAGATCAAGGCGATCAAGCGTGGCAACCCGCTGGACACCGAGACCATGGTCGGCGCCCAGGCGTCGCAGCAGCAGTACGAGAAGATCCTGTCCTACCTCGACATCGCCCAGAACGAAGGCGCCGAACTGCTCGCCGGTGGCTCCAGCGAGCGCCTGGACGGTGACCTGGCCAGCGGTTACTACATCCAGCCGACCCTGCTCAAGGGCCACAACGGCATGCGCGTTTTCCAGGAGGAAATCTTCGGTCCGGTGGTGGGCGTGACCACCTTCAAGGACGAAGCCGAAGCCCTGGCCATCGCCAACGACACCGAGTTCGGCCTCGGTGCCGGCGTCTGGACCCGCGACATCAACCGCGCCTGGCGCATGGGCCGTGGCATCCAGTCCGGCCGCGTGTGGACCAACTGCTACCACCTGTACCCGGCCCACGCCGCGTTCGGTGGCTACAAGAAGTCCGGCGTCGGTCGTGAAACCCACAAGATGATGCTCGACCACTACCAGCAGACCAAGAACCTGCTGGTGAGCTACGACATCAACCCGCTTGGCTTCTTCTGAAGATGCACAGGCACCTGACCAACAGGTGCCAAGGAGATCGTCGATGCCAAAGGGTTCTGTCATTTGCCTTTGCATTGATGGCCTGTTGATAACGGGCCTTCTGGCATTGGCAACTTACGTCGCTCTGTCGTTGCAGTTTGGAGTTTGAAGATGGCTGATGGGAAGAAGTGGGGCCAGACGCTGCCTGCGATTTCAGATCGAGCCATGTCTCGCCTTCTAACTCGGGTGCGGGATTTTGAAAGGCTTTTGGACGTACTGGATCAAGACATCCGTCAGGACTTTCCGAATTCCGCCGCACGAGGGGCTGCTTCCAAGCAGAGGTGAACCTCGCTCAGCGAGAGGTTGCCGTTTCTCGATAGGCGAGAGATGTGCTCTTGCCGAATCTCGATACAGCCTCTTCGCGACTCAGCCGTAGCCTTTACCTACCAGCCACAGCGCACCGAATCCAGGTGAGAAGTGGCCAAGCCTGAACCATAAACACAAGAAACCAGGGAGCCCAAAGAATGCGCCTACATCGTGCATTTTCTACCCCCGTGCGCCCGTTGGCGCTGTCCCTTGCAGTATCCGCGATTCCGCTATTCGCGCATGCAGAGCAGACTGCAGAAGCGAAAGCACTGCTGAATGCGAAATGTGGCGTTTGCCACCTTCCCGTTGAAGGCAAAGGGCTGAATCGAATCGATCAATCTCGCCGTACTCCTGAAGGTTGGGACATGACCATCGGGCGAATGGTTGCCGCCCATGGCGTTCGTTTGACCTCGGATGAGCGTCTGACTTTGGTGAAGTACCTGGCTGATACACATGGCCTGGCACCTGAAGAAACAGCCCCCCGTCGGTATCTGCTGGAGCGTGATTTCACCCAGGTCGAAAAGCCGGACGATAAGCACATTGCGGAAACTTGCGCACGTTGCCACTCGTACGGTCGTATCGCCCTGCAACGTCGCACCGAAGACGACTGGCGCAAGCTGGCCAACTTCCACGTCGGTCAGTTCCCTACCATCGAGATCCAGCAAGGTGGTCGTGATCGCAACTGGTGGGAAATCGCATCCCAGGAAATGCCCAAGGCGCTGGGCAAACGCTATGCGTACGACGCGCAGGTCTGGAATGACTGGCTGAAGCACCAGAAAGTCGAGCCCACGGGCAGTTGGCGCGTTACCGGCCATCGACCAGGCTGGGGCTTCTACGAAGGCGTAGCCACTGTAAATGCCGATGGCAGCGATCACTACAAGGTGACGATGCAGGTGAATTACGCCAACGGCAAACAGGAGACCGCCGAAGGCAAGGCCGTACTGTTCACCGGATATGAATGGCGCGCTACGGTCAAACAGGGCGGTGAGGAAGTGCAGCAGGTTCTTGCTCTTTCTGCCGATGGCCAGACTCTGGCTGGCCGTTGGTTCCTGCCAAACATCGACTCCATCGGCGGGACTTTGCAGGCGGTGCGATCCGGTGAGGGAGCAGGCCCGCGTCTCGTCGCTGTCCAGCCGACCTACATCAAGTCCGGCACAACTCAGACCGTCACGCTTTACGGAAGCAATCTGAGTGGCGAGGTAGCTTTGGGAGCCGGCGTCCAGGCCAAGGTTCTGGAAAGCACCCCGACCAAAGTTGTCGTCGAGGCAAGTGCTGCGTCGGATGCACAGGTTGGGGCAAGAAGCATTAGCGTCGGCAATGCGAAGCTGAACGCCGGCCTCGCGCTGTACAAGACGATTGACTACATCGCTATCGAGCCGGGCCAGGCCATGGCGCGCGTTGGCGACAACGGCGGCTCTCGACCGAAAGTGCCGGTTCAGTTCGAGTCGGTCGCCTATATCAATGGGCCCGATGGCAAGCCAGGAACCGCTGACGATATCCGTCTTGGCTATGTGCAGGCTGCCTGGTCGGTCGACAATGGCACTGCATACGCAACCTCCATGAACGACGTTGAGTTCGCCGGCAAGCTCGACTCCAGCGGCCTATTCGTTCCCGGTGATGCCGGCCCCAATCCTCAGCGGAAATTCCACACCAACAACGCAGGTGATCTGAAGGTCACCGCGGTAGTGGACGACGACGGTCGCAAAGTTGAGGCGACCCGGCCCCTTGTGGTCACCGTTCAGCGTTGGAACGACCCGCCTGTTCGCTGATTCACTGAGGGCAACGCCATGAGCGAATTGTTCGTTAACCGCTTCAGTTTTCACGATGTGAAGCTGAATGACCGGCACGTGTTGTTCCACATCCCCTCCAGCGGTCTTTTCGAGTTGGACGAATTGGGTGGGGAGTTAATCGACTACCTGAAATCGCGCGAGCAGATTTCCTTCGAAGAACTGAAGGAAAACTTCGGCGCCTCAGTGAAAACGGCTGATCTGGCCCAGACGCTTGAGAGCTTCCGTGAGCTGTCGATTCTGGGAGAGGAGCCGGGTCAGCCAGATGCGGGGATGCAGGTGAGCATCCGCGAGTTTCCGATCAGCACCGTCGTGCTGAACGTAAATACTGGCTGCAATTTGAGTTGCACGTATTGCTACAAGGAAGACCTGGACGTCCCGACCAAAGGGCGCCGAATGAGCTTTGACACTGCACGCAAGAGCATCGATTTGCTGCTTGTAGAGGGGGCGGTTCATGAGCGCATAAACGTCATCTTCTTTGGCGGCGAACCACTGACCAACCTACCGCTGATCAAGCAAGTGGTGGAGTACACCGAGGCACATTGTAGCGAGCTCGGCAAGAAGGTCGACTTCTCGATGACCACGAATGCCACCATGCTGACCGAGGAGATCGTCGACTACCTCGATCAGCATAAATTTGGCATCTCAATCAGCATGGACGGCCCTCAAGCTGTCCACGATCGCCGGCGGATCACTGTCAGCGGTCAGGGCACCTACGCCGTGGTTGCGTCGAAGGCGCGGATGCTCATCGAGCGCTATCGATCCAAGCCCGTAGGTGTACGGGTAACCCTCACGTCTGGTTTCACCGACGTGGTGGCGATACACGAGCACCTGAAATACGACCTCGGCTTTGCTGAGGTTGGGGTAGCTCCTGCTACCTCTGGCCCGATTACAGTGTTCAACCTGAAGTCAGAAGAGCTGCGACAGGTCTTCGACAGCATGAAGACCTTGGGGCAGGCCTATCGTGATGCTGCTTTGGAAGGGCGCAACAACGGCTTTTCCAACATGCACCAGCTCATGAGTGACCTCTACGAGGGGCGCAAAAAGGCCCTCCCGTGTGGTGCTGGTGTTGGTTTGCTCGCGGTAGATCACAAGGGCGACCTCAACCTCTGCCACCGCTTCACCGGATCCGACATGCCGTTGTTTGGCAACGTAGACGAGGGCATTGCCAAGGAAGAGCTTGGCACCTTCCTGGAGAGCGCTACCAAGCGAGCCGGGAAAGGCTGCTCCACATGCAGGATCCGGAATCTCTGTGCCGGTGGTTGTTACCACGAGTCCTACGCCCACTTTGGCGATCCGCTTTCTCCGACCTACCACTACTGCGACCTGATGCGGGAGTGGGTGGACTTCGGCATCGAGATCTATATGGAGATCCTGCAGAAGAACCCCCGCTTCTTCCAGAAGCACCTCAGCACCCGGAGTGCCCAGCTATGAACCATATGAAACCGATGAACATGAAAGCCCATCAGGTCGAGGTCGCGATGGAGAAGGGCGAGACCGGGGAGGTTGTGGCGATGTCCGCGGTAGTCGGTTGCGCCACGACTTTCGATCCTGGATGGGAGGTCGATCCGTTCCTCGGCGTCGCTGGACTCTGCCAACCGATGGAGGCGGATCTCTACGGATGTTCCGATCCGTGCTGGTGGCCCGCTCAGGTGCCGGATTCGCTGCATACCTATCCGGAGTGGAGCGAAGGCAATGACTCTGCACCGAACGATTGGGCGGCCTTGAAGGCTGTATTCCCGAAGTAACTCCTGAAAACGGCTTTTGCGCTTCCGGAGTCTCGTCCGGAGCAAGAGGGAACCTCATGAAGAACAAGAAACAAGTTGCTCTACGCCAAGCTGCTGGTCTGAGTCTGTTGGCGATGGGCCTAGCGCTGACTAGCCAGTTCGCAGCAGCCAAAGACTACCTGGTGACTGCGGCTCGCCCGAACCTGGTTGTCGTCGCTGACCCAGCAGAACGCAAGGTCATCAGAACCTTCCACATCCCCAACACCTCAATGGGGAACAGCCCGGGTGCACTCGCCGTTTCGAAAGACGGAAAAGTTGCCTACGTGATTCACAACCGTTGGGAGAGTGTTTCCGGAATTGACCTGGAGTCCGGACAAGAGGTCTTCCGTGCGGATCTGTCGTCACCTGGTATTCGCGCGAAGGCTCCTTACGCCATCGACGTAAGCCCTGACGGTAAGGAGTTGGCGGTATTCGTCAATCCGACTCAACTGCTACCGGGTGAGTACCATGTCATGGATCCGTATGTGGCCATTTACGACACGTCCAGCGGCGTGAAGGCGCAGCCCATACGTAAGTTGAAAATTCCGCGCCGCGCTTCGTCGCTGATCTTCTCTCCTGATGCATCGCGCCTCTATGCATTCAGCTGGGACATGCTGACTCTCGACCCGAAGACAGGGAAGGAGATTGGCAAGCACCCGTGGCGCAGCTGGAAACGGCCAGGGTTCGGCGAGCCGGATACCCTGGCTATTTGGCCGCAATTCGAACAGGCATCTGAGTTCGCGACACCCTATTACATCAACCATACCGGGGCTGATGGAAAGACAGTTCAGAAGGCGGGCATCTGGTCGCTGGATCTGGTCAAGGACAAGGTTCGTTTCCACGAGTTCGAAGATGCTTCGGTGGTGCTGTTCTCCACCGTCATCAACCCTGTACGTCGGAACGAGGCGTACACCGTGTACACGCAACTGACCAAGACTGACGTCGACACCGGTAAGTTGATCAAGCGGATTGATCTCGACCACACCTACTACAACGTCAACGTATCCAGCGATGGCAAGGAGCTCTACATCGGCGGGACTGTGGACGATATCGCGGTCTACGACTCTGAGACTCTGGAGAAGAAAGGCAACATCATGATTCCTGGTGGTGGTGACCAGGTGCTCACTTCTCTTCGTGTTGTGCAGCGCTGAGTCACTCATGGAAAACCCGGCGCAATCGGGTAGCCCGTTCGTCATGCCTTCCGGCATGGCGAACGACTCACCTGAGCTGAACTTGTGGCAGTGGATACTTCCCTATGCGCTGCCACAGTGGCCCAAGTTCGCTCTTGTGGCAGTGCTCTCACTCATCACCGCCACTGCAGGACTCGCCCAGCCTTACCTGAGCCAACGCCTCATCGATGACGGCATGCTGAAGGGAAATTTCGGCGTGGTGACGCTATGCGTAGGCGCCATGGTTGCGCTAGCCGTTGTCTGCGCGCTGTTGGGGGGTGTGACTCGCTGCCTTCACAACAATGCTTCATCGCGAATGCTACACCGCATGCGAGAAGAGATGTTCGCTCATTTGCTGGCGTTGTCACCGGCGTATTTCTCGCAGACCCGCCAAGGTGATCTTCACGCGAGGCTGAATGCGGATATCGGCGAGCTACAGCGCTTTGTGGTCGACTCTGTCTTCAGCGTTATGAACAACGGCCTCATGCTCATGGGCGCCGTCTTGATGCTGGGATACATGAGCTCGGAGTTGCTTGCCGTACTCCTGATCGTTCTGCTCGTGAACGCAGGTTTCCTGCGGGTAATGCGTTCACGAGTGGAGCTGATGAGCCAGGAGGTTCGTGAGCGTGGCACCGACTTGGCGGCCTTTTTCGTTGAGACGCTCGGGCTGGTGAAATGTATTCAGGTCTTTAACGGCCAGGAGCTCAGTACAAAGCGTCTGCAGGAGCTTCACGATCGCCAGCGTACCTCGTCGTTGCGGCTGCAATTGCTCGGCTACTTTGTCGGCTCGCTACCAGGATTGGTGATGTCAGTCAGCATCTCGATGGTTTTCTTGGTGGGCGCGCATCGAATTGCAGAAGGGAGCATTACGCTTGGCGTTCTGATCGCCTTTGTCACGTACATGCAGCGCGCGAGCAGCCCTATTCAAGCTTTGGCGGGGCTTTACACCGGCTATCAGCGGGCCAAAGTCAGTGCGGTGAGAGTTCGCGAGCTCTCCGCCCAGCGTCCTCTTGTGCAAACGCCGCCAGCAGCTGTCGTGGTGGTCGGCAAAGGAAGCATTCGGCTGGAGGACGTCCACTTTGCGTATCCGGACAGCGGCCGCGCCGTTCTTCGAGGGGTAACTGCCGTTATTCCCGCCGGTAGTCGCGTCAGCATCAAGGGCGCATCCGGCGTTGGAAAATCCACACTCGTTGATCTTCTCCAGAGGCACTTTGATCCTGATTCCGGGCGGATACTGCTGGACGCAATCGATCTTCGCGATCAGGACTTGAAGCACCTTCGCAGCAGGGTTGCCGTGGTCTCTCAGAACGCCGAGCTGTTCTCCTGCAGCCTGCTTGAGAACATACGTTTCGGCCGCCCTTCAGCTACTGACGAGGAGGTGATTGTCGCCGCTCGAATCGCTGGCGTCGAAGCGTTCTCAGATCAGTTGGAGCGCGGCCTGCATACCTCCGTCGGCCAGCGCGGAAGCCGGCTATCTGGCGGTCAGCGACAGCGCGTAGCGCTCGCACGAGCCATCTTGCTCGACCCCATCATCCTCATTCTGGACGAGAGCACCAGCGGCGTTGATCGCTTGATGGAGGAGCGGATTCTGCGAGAAATCGACACCTTGTTTGATTCAAGAACCCGGATCTACATCAGCCATCGCCACGTCGCGGATACGCCATTTGACCAAGTCATCGACCTCGATACACCCGCCTTGGAGAATGCTTCATGAAACCCAGAGTCGGCATCATCGACAGTGGAGTGAGCATGTCGATGCTTCCTTACGTCGCCGTTTCCCGGCGTTTCAATGCTCTCCCAGGGGATGATCCTGCCCTCCCCGACGAACTCGGACACGGGGATCGTATCGCTCGCCTGATCATCAAGCATTGCCCCCAAGCTGACCTGATGATTGCCCAGGTTTTCGGCAAATCCTCGCATACATCGACAGAACGGGTAGCGGAAGCGATTGGCTGGCTGGTGGAGGCGGGTGCACAGCTCATCAACATGAGTTTTGGGCTCGCAAACTATTCAGTTCAGCTAGCGCAAGCCTGTCAGCATGCTGCCGAGCAGGGAGTGCTTATCCTCGCTTCCTCTCCGTCCTGCGGTACCGCAGACGTCTATCCAGCAGCGTTTCCCCATTGCGTTTCCGTTACTGGAGATCCGCGGTGCATTGAAGGCGAAATCGCCTGGCTGGGGCTTCGACGGGCGTCCTTCGGTGCATGCTCAACGCTGATTGCAGGTGATCCGCGTATGGGCGGGGGCGCGAGCTTCGCCTGTGCACGCCTTACGGGAATTGCTGCCTCCCTTTGGAACCAGCATGAAGGCGACATTGGAGGCTTGTTGTCGAAGCTGCGCGATGGGGCGTGTTACTTCGGGCCAGAAGGGCGTCGAGCATGACGAGTGCGACCCAATGCTGGCTGAGACTATGCCTGTTCCTTGTCAGCACTGCGGCGGCCCTTCAACCTGGTCTGGGGAATCTGCTGCTTGGCGCTGCCGTTCTCCTTCTGCTGGGGGGCGCTCCGCTTGCTCATGTCCGCACTGCTTTGTGGAAGCTTTCGGCGATATTGCTGTACGCCTGCACGACCTCGCTTCTGCTAGCGCTGTTGCTGGATAGATTTGATTTCCGCTACGTCTGGCTCTACAGCAGTTCGACCTTGCCGGTGTATCTCAAAGTCGCAAACCTTTGGGGCGGTGATGAAGGAACGTTGATCCTCCTTTCCGCCATGTTTGCCCCCTTGGCAATACGTCATGCAACTCGTCCAGGCTGGGAGGGCGCCACCCTTGGATTGATCGCTGCCTGGTACGCCATAGCTGCACTGCTGCTCGGGCCTTTTACGGCAACCCCCGAAAGCTGGCTGGCCAACCAGGAAAGCCAAGGGATGAATGCGCACCTGCAAAAAATCTGGATGGTATTGCACGCCCCGGCGATTCTCGTCGCTTACGTCTGGGCAATCGCACCCGTCGGTGCAGCAGTCCAGGCCTTGCGGGGAGGCTTAAGTGACTACGCCGTGGTCACTCTGCACTACAACCGTCGTGCCTGGTTCGTGTTGACGGCAGGAATCGGCTTCGGAATGGTCTGGGCTCTCGTGGATTTCACCTTCGGCCAGCTGTGGCACTGGGATCCGGTTCAGACAAGCGCATTTATCGTCTGGGTGATGCTCGCAGCAGTTCTGCATGGTGCCAGGCATTGGCGTCCGGGCGGGGCCTTTGGTCGTACCTTGCCGGTATTAAGCCTGCTATTGGCGGCCTGCACCTCTCTGGCTATGGCGGTTACTCGCAGTGAAACCCTGACGAGCTCGCATCGATACATCGGCACTACCTCCTGGTTGAGTCACCTTGTCCTGGCGGCATTACTCATCGTGGGGGCGCTGATTTATATCTGCCTTCCCTCAGTCGCTCGCGGTCAATCGGGGAAGAAAACTGCGGTTACTACACTGCTCTCAGTTTGGCTGTTCGTCGCAATCGCGAGCATAGCGGGTGGTGCTCTAGCGCTCGCGTACCTCAGGCAATGGTTCCAGGTCGCAAAGTCCCTGAACGAAAAGCCGTTCTTCGAAACGCTGACCATGTGGGCAAGTGCAGAAGAGATGGAGCAACTACGTCTTGCATTTGCCCAGTGGACGGTGGACGGCTATTGGATAGCTCATTGGCTGCTGCCGCTTCTTTTGGTGGTTTGCATGGTGGGTGGATACACGTTCTTGCGACGTGCAACCGCCCGCACAGCTGCTGTTGTTGTCACCGCAGTCACGGCGCTGATCTGCTTGACCCTTTGGTGGCATGGCGGACTTCTGAGCGAGTGGTACGAGGGGCGGGGCGTTCTTTCCAGCCGAATAGTGTCCGTGTTGCCTTGGTTGGATGCCGCGCTCGCGGCTGCTGGTTACCTGTTGCTGGGATGCGTGCTCTGGTGTTTGAAGAGCATCTGGCGCAGCCGCCGATTGGGGGCTGCGCGACTGACTGGTTCGCTTGCGCTTGTTCATGGAGGGGCAGTCGTTGCTTTGGTCGGAGGCTTCGCGGCCACGGCACTCAATACCTATCAAGCAATCCAGGTCGTGCCAGAAAAACTGGGACAGTTCCACTCGCTAACTTCCGACCTGTCGATACAGGTCTCACCCATAAGTACCGTAGTAGACCACTCTGGATACCGTGCCGTTGCTCAAGTCCAGATACAAAGGGACGGCGAATCGGCCATGGGTAACGCACTGTTTCTCGATGGTAGGCATCAACCTGCCGGGTACCAGGGCCCAGTCAGACAACTCTGCGAGATTCTTGATTATCGCTACGCAAGGTACACCGGTGGGCCGCGTTACCTGCTCGATCCGTTTGTGGTGCACGGATGGCTGGAAGATAAGCAGATTTGGGTGCCTGCAACTCCAGCGCTGCTGAGAGAAAAGCTCAGCGAAGAGATGCAGTTATCAACGCTCGTCGTACTGCGCATCTATCCGCTCGTATCACTTGTCTGGATAGGGCTGGTTGCGATGCTGGTGGGAGCGCTGCTCATGCCCGGTCATGCAAAGGTGCCGCGGCATGCATAAGGTCTTGGTGCTAGGAGCTGGCCCCGCCGCAGTTGTTACCTCAATCCTGCTCCGACGCATGGGGCATGAAGTGAAACTTGTAGGGCAGGTACGGAAGCGCTCCTTCCTTGAGGGGGCGTCACCAAGAGTGGTTGAGGGCCTGCAGAGGGCCGGGTGTACTCAGGCGCTGAAGCTCATGACTGAACTCCACCCACGATGGAGTGCTTGGGGCGAGGAGCCCCGCTTGGCTAATGGCGAGTTCGTAGTAGAGCGCGATACGTTGGATTCCGCTCTGCTTCAGGATGCCCGTGACGCTGGCGTTGATGTGGTGGATGCGCATGTCTTGTGGGCTCGCCAAGTCGACCAGACCTGGAACGTTTTCGCATTGGAGGCTGCAGGGCGAAACCTTCAACTCCACGGGGATTTTTTGGTGGAAGCCCGTGGGCGTGGCGCACCGAAATCTCAGCCCGATGAGCACTCATCTATGCGCTCAATTGCGCTGATACGCCAATTCACGAGCGCAAGGTGCAAAGAGACGCTGACGTTTTCGGAGCCCTTTGAGAATGGATGGGCTTGGGCAACCTGCGCGAGAGGAGGGCACTGCAGTATTCAATTGGTCTTGGGAACCGATTCTCTCTCGGAGCGCAGCGGTGAGTCATTGGAGAGTTTCCACGGACGGATGCTCAGGAAGCTCGAATACCTGCCCCACGCTCTCGGCGACCTAATACCAGCGGGCCCCGCAAACTCTCGAGGCATCCAGCCAGTGCTGCGAGGAGGCATCGTGGGAGTGAACAGCCTCCGAGTAGGAGATGCCGCATATTGCGTTGATCCACTTTCAGGCCACGGGATGTATGAGGCCATTTCTGGTGCTTTCGCTGCTGCTCCCACGATCAATACGTTGCTACGCGTCCCAACCTCCGCGGAGCTTGCTATTCGCTTCTATCAGAGTCGCGCCACACGCATCTACTTCCATCGGATCAGTGCTGGAGGGCATTTCTATTCATCGGGAGACCGATGGGAACTGTCCCCGTTCTGGGCGCAGGCCATGGATATTGTTTTGCCATCGCAATCAATTTCGAGAGGTGCGCTAGGGCTCGCAAAGCGCGCGGTGATCGCTGATGAGGTGATACAGGAAAAGGAGGTGCTCGTTACCGCAGAGCATCCGGAAGGGATTCGGTTTGTCGCTGGAACCAATCTGGTCGACCTGCTTCGCAGTCCCAACGCGGCCGAGCGTATCGAGGAACTCAGGGATGACCTATTACGAGCCCTGGTACCGGACGAACAGGCTTGCGCGCTGATGGGGGTTTTGAAGCAATCGATACTCAATTGAGATCCCAATTGGCCAGGACGCATTCCCCTGCATAGGCTCCTTTGGCCCTCAGCCCAACTTGGTTGGGCTTTTTTTTGCGAATAGATACCAGCAAGATGGATCGGTGGAGCAGTCTCTTCGCGTCCAGTGTCCGCTAATGGCCGGAAGCAGTCGCCGTTGCACACCGGTAAGGGCGCGAGAGCATGGTTCGTCTTGGTTAGGCGAACCCAACTCATCCTTTAGGTTGGTGGTCGCCAAAAAGAACCGCCCGAAGGCGGCAAAAACGGACCACACCGGCGGTGGAGTGACCGCCGGAGTATCCGAGGGGGCAGAACGACTCGTCGGCCATGGCCAGGGTGGCGTCGCCGCCCTCCTGGAGTGCGCGTGCCAGACCGTGATGAACGCCACTGCGCTTTCTGCTGCGTCGAGGGCCCGGTCGAGGGCGTAGCCGATCGGCTCCAGGGCTTCGTGATTGCGCGGCAGGTCGCGGGTTGTTTCGCGCGTCCGCCGTAGTAGCGCGCCGGCCGCCCGGCCTCGCTCTTCGTCTACCTGCGGGCGCCCCTGCAGCAACTGGGCATCGCCATCGACAACGACATTCCCCTGGAGGGCGCCGCCAGCATCCGCAAGCAGCTGTATCTGGTGCTCGACGACTACCACCTGGTCAGCGATTCGCGCTCGCACCGGCTGATGCAGTAGCCGCTCGACCACTGCCCGCAGAACCTGCCGCACAGCGTGCTACTCATGGGCGAGGCGTAGCGGGCATTGCGCATCAAGGTCTTCGTGGATGAGGCGGCGCTGCCCCAGGGATTGATCCACCGTGGCCTCCCTAACATGGGGGCACTGATCATTGCCGTGCAGCAGCTGCTGGCCGACGAGTGCAGGGTCCGGAAAAGTCTTCGCTCCACGCCACGAGAAGGGAATCAAGGTCGTGTGTGTGTGCGACCGTTGCGATGTCGCTGCGGTTTGGCAGCCTTTCTTATTGAATAGCGAACGTTACAGATTGAATTGAGCGGGCGAGCAAGCCGTCTGCCATTCAAAAAAAACTCATTGCATGACAAGTGCTTAGCCTTCCCCGCAGGAGTTGGCAATAGTCTTGCTATCACAGGAGGAACAACAACAGCCATGCCGTATGTGCTTCAGGCATGGCGCTAGACAAGGAGGCACCGTGTCACATCGAATAAAAGTCATCATTCCAATTCCCATGGACCAGGCCGGCGCTGCCAACCGCGCCTCGCAACTGCCGGCCCATCTGATTCTCCCCGGTTTCCATCCAGAGTTCGTCCCGGTCGCCAAGGGTGCGTCGCTCGCCGACAGTGCCCTCGACGTGCTGCTGATGGACTTCTCGGTGGTGCAGGCCGGTCTGCGCGCCCAGGCGGAAGGCTACAGCGCGGTGTGCATCGATACGGTCAGCGACTCCGGGCTCGCCGCGCTGCGTTCGCGCCTGGACATCCCGGTGGTGGCGCCGGGCATGTCGGCTTTCCACATGGCCTGCATGCTGGGCAAGAAGTTCAGCGTGATCACGATGTGGGACCAGTGGTTCCCGCTCTATGAAAAGACCCTGACCGAGTACCAGCTGTGGCCGCGGGTTGCCTCGCTGCGTTCGATCAAGACCCGTCCCGATCTCACCGAGCTGCTGGCGGGCAAGGAAGACGTGGTGTTCGCCAAGCTCGAAGCCGAGGCTCGCAAGGCGATGGAGGAGGATGGCGCCGACGTCATCGTGCTCGGTTCGACCACCATGCACCAGTCGCACGCCTATCTGACCGAGCGCCTGCCGATTCCGGTGATCAACCCGGGCCAGGTGGCCTACAAGCTCTGTGAAATGATGCTCAGCCTCGGTCTCAAGCAGAGCCGCAAGGCCTATCCCACCGGCGACAGGCCGAACGACGGCGCCTTCCACGATTTCGCCCGCTGACTTCGAACCCACTGAAGGACTACACCATGAGCCGACTCAACCGTGAACAGCTGATCGAACTGGCCACCCAGAAGTACTTCGGCAACGTCGATCGAAAAGCCATGGAACCGGTGCTCGATTGCTGTCACGAGGATGTGCAGTTCACCATCCAGACTGACAACCTCACCCACAACGGCCATACCGGCGTGCGCAGGATGTTCGAGAACCTGTTCTCCGGCTACGCGGAAATCTGGCACGGCGATTTCGAGGTTGTCGCCGACGTCGAGAGCCAGACCGTGTGCTCGCGCTTCAACGTCTACCTGAAGGATCACCAGGGCGCGGAAACCCACCTGCGCAACTGCAACTTCTGGTACGTCGAGAACGGCAGATTCCGCCGTGTCTTCGTATTCATGAGCGGCGACAACGTACTGCGCTGAACCGCCGTCCCTGACCCGGCCCCAGGAGGGCCGGGCAGTCATAAAAATCCTCGATGGAGATGACCTGATGATCCAGCCCGCACGGCCGGAGGATGACCTCTTCCCACATCTTTTCAGTCCCCTGCGCATCGGCAACATCACTGTGCGCAACCGCCTCATGCAGACCGCCCATGCCAAGGGCTTCCACGCCGGCAACGGCCTGACCAACGACCGCGACGTCTACTACCAGGCCGAGCGGGCCAAGGGTGGCATCGGCCTGATCGTCACCGGCGCGCGCCACACCCACCCGCAGTCGACCGGCCCCGGCCGCACCCTGGCGCGCGGCAACCGCGAGGAAATTATCGAGCGCGATGCCGAAATGGTCCGCGCGGTGCATGCCTTCGGCGGACGGATCATCGCCCAGCTGATCCACTTCGGCCCCCAGGGGCGCAGCGGCGCGCTGGACGACTACCGCGTGCTGATGGGCCCCTCGACCATGAAGTCGCCGGCCTACAACGAGTGGGCGCGGGAGATGACCAAGGCGGAAATGGACGAGGTCTCCGAGCACTTCGCGCAGACCGCGCTGTACTCCAAGGCCGCGGGTTTCGACGGCGTCGAATTGCACTATTCGCACGGCTATCTGCACCAGCAGTTCCTCTCCTTCGTCTACAACAAGCGCACCGACGAGTACGGCGGCAGCCTGGAAAACATCGTGCGCTTCCCCATCGAGACCCTGGAGCGGGTGCGCGAGGCGGTCGGTCCGGACTTCGTGGTCGGCGTGCGCATCTCGCTGGACGAATGCACCGTCGACGGCATGCACCCCGACACCGCAATCGAGATGACCAAGCTGCTGGTGGCCACTGGCAAGCTGGACTACGTCAGTGCCACTGCTGGCACTTATGCCGCGCACGCCGACCAGATTCCACCCGGCGACTACCCGGAGAACTGGCTGGTGGATGACGGCGCCCGCCTGCGCACGGCGCTGCGCGAAATCAGCGACATCCCGGTATTCATCGTCGGCCATATCGTCGATCCGGAGAAAGCCGAGTCGCTGATCGCCAGCGGCGCCGCCGACATGGTGGCGATGACCCGCAGCCAGATCGCCGACCCGCAGTTTGCCAACAAGCTGCGCGAGGGACGCGCCGACGAAATCAATCACTGCATTCGCTGCAACCAGGCGTGCATTGCCCGGCTGATGGTCGGCAACGCCATCTCCTGCGTGGTCAACCCCGCCGCCGGGCGCGAGCAGCGCCTCGGCGTGCACACCCTGCAGGCTGCTGTACAGCCGCGCCACTGGCTGGTGGTCGGCGGCGGCCCGGCCGGCATGAAGGCTGCACTGACCCTGCGCCAGCGCGGCCACCGGGTCAGCCTGGTGGAGCGCGGTGAACGCCTCGGCGGGCAGCTGAACTTCGCCGCGCAACTGCCGCGCCGGCACAAGTTCAGCTTCATCCCTCGCGACCTGGAGACGCAGCTGCGCAAGTCCGGCGTGGAAATCCACCTGAACCGCGCGCTGGACGCCGACAGTGTGCTGGCCTGGGGCGCTGATGGGGTGATCCTCGCCACGGGTTCCCGCCCGCTGAAGACCGCCTTCACTTCCACCCGTCCGGCCGTGGACCGCGTGCCCGGCACCGAACAGGACAACGTGCTCAGCGTGATCGAGGTGTTGCAGGCACCGGGGCGGGTCGGCAAGCGTGTGGTGCTGTTCGACGAAGATGGCGGCAAGTATGCCCTGGGCACTGCCGAGTTCCTCCTCGATCGCGGCCACCAGGTGCATCTGGTCAGCCGCTTCACCGCGCTGTCGCCGAACCTGGCGCTGACCCTTGACCTGCCGGTGAACTACCGCCACGTATTCGCCAAGGGCCTGGAGTACACGCTGAACAGTTGGGTGCGCCGTATCGAGGGCAACCGCACGCAACTGTTCAACCTGTTCACCGACCAGGACAGCGCGCAGCTCGAAGCCGACACCTTCATCGTCGCCGCCGGCCACACCCCGTTCGACGAGTTGTATCGTGCACTTCAGGGCCGCGTGGAGAGTCTCCACTGCATCGGCGACGCGCGTCTGCCCCGGCCGTTGCAGGACATCATCTACGAAGGCTTCCTGGCCGGCCGCGAACAGCTGGACGATCCAGCGCGCTTCATCGAACAGGGTGAACTCGAAGGCTTTGGCTCGGACTGGTGGAGTGCAATGAGCCGCCAACTCGAAGGAGGTGAGGCATGACCGTCGAACGCTACCCACACCTGTTCGAACCCTTGCAGTTGCGCAACCTGCGCCTGCGCAACCGCATCATGCAGTCGGCGCACGCGATGGCCTTCAACAGCCGCGACGGCCTCACCACCGACCGCGACATCCACTACCACGCGGCGCGCGCGCGCGGCGGCATCGGCCTGATGATCACCGGCAACCGCCTGGTGCATCCGACTTCCAACACCTTCTGCCGCGGCTATCCCTACGGCTACCGCGCGGAGATGGTCGAGCGCGACAGCGCGCTGACCCAGGCCGTGCACGGCTTCGGCGCGCACATCTTCGCCCAGCTCAACCACTTCGGGGTGATGGGCGAGACCCACGCGATGGACGATTACCGCGTGCTCTGGTCGTCCTCGAACATCAAGTCACCGGTGTTCGGCGAAATGGCCAAGGCCATGGAACGTTCAGACATGGACGAGGTGGTCGAGGGCTGGGCGCGCTCGGCGGAGTATTCGCGGCTCGCTGGCTTCGACGGTGTCGAGGTGCACCTAGCGCACAGCTACCTGCTGCACCAGTTCATCTCGCCGCTGTTCAACAAGCGCAGTGACGAATACGGCGGCAGCTTCGAGAACCGCATGCGCTTCCCGTTGGAAGTCATCCGCGCGGTGCGCGAGCGGGTCGGCCCGGATTTCGTGGTCGGCATCCGCCTGAGCATGGACGAGATGGTCCCCGGCGGCATGGGCATCGAGGACTGGATCGAGGTGGCGCGCACCGTCGAGGCGGCCGGCATGATCGACTACGTGATGGCCACCGCCGGCGTCTACCAGTCGGCCACCTACATCATGCCGCCCTACGATGTGCCCAACGGCTGGCTGGCCGACCCGGTGGCGCGGCTAAAGCGCGCGATCAAGCTGCCGGTGTTCTGCGTCTCCGGGATCGGCAGCGCCGGCGAGGCTGAGGCGATCCTCGCCGCCGGCGGTGCCGACATGGTGGCGCTGACCCGCGCGCAAATCGCCGACCCGGAGTTCGCCCGCAAGACCGCCGAAGGTCGCGAGGACGAGATCTACCACTGCCTGCGTTGTAACCAGGGTTGCGTCGCGCGGTTGTTCCACGGCACCTCGATGACCTGCCAGATCAACCCGGCGACCGGCCGCGAGGCGGTGTTCGGCCCGCAGACTCTGCAGCTGGCGCCACAGAGCAAGCACTGGGTGGTGGTCGGCGGCGGCCCGGCCGGGATGAAAGCCGCAGAGGGGCTGGCCAAGCGTGGCCATCGCGTGACCCTGCTGGAGAAAGCTGCGGAGCTGGGTGGCCAGGTCAACCAGATCGTCCAGCTGCCACGCCGCGACTCCTTCGCCTGGATAACCGAGGACCTCAAGGTGCAGATGGCCAAGGCCGGCGTGCAGGTGCGGCTGAACTGCGAGGCCAGCGTCGAGACCATCGCCGCGCTGCAGCCGGACGGCGTGATAGTCGCCACCGGCTCGCGCCCGGACCGCAGCGGTTACTCGGACATCAACCCGCTGGTCGCCGAGGTGCCCGGCATCGACGCGCCGAACGTGTTCACCGCGCTCGATGTGCTGGCCAAGCCTGAGCGACTGGGCCAGCGCGTGTTGCTGCTGGACGAGGAGGGCAACCGCTACTCCGCCGGCATCGCCGAGTTCCTTGTCGAGCGCGGCCATCAGGTGCATGTGCTGACCCGCTGGAACGCGCTGTTCCACAAGCTGGCGCAGACCCTCGACCAGCCTGTGGTGTACAGCAACCTATTCGGCCGCGGGCTGACCAGTACGCTGAACGCCTGGGTCAGCCGGGTACGCGGCGATGCGGTGGACATCTTCAACCTCTACAGCGGCGAAGAGTCGACCCTGGACGGCTTCGACAGCCTGGTGCTGACCGTCCGCCATCTGCCGGAAGAGGGGTTGTACCACCAGCTCAAACAGCGGCTGCCCAACGTCCAGCGGGTGGGCGACTGCGTGTCGCCGCGCAAGACCGACCATGCGATTTTCGAGGGCTTCCTCGCCGGTCGGGAGATCTTCGACAACTGGCAACGCTACATCGAACCGGGTGCGCTGGAGCAGTTCGACGGCCCCATCGAGTTCGATCGCCTGGGCTGATTCTTCATCGGTTTTGCTCCTTGCCGGTCCCCTGACAGGGACCGGTTTTTTTATGCCTGCAACAAACTCTTTTTCAAGCTGAAATCGTAATTTCACATTGAATTTCTTTTATCTGAAAGCTCTTCGGTTATCTTCAAATTTTAAAAATAAATCCTTTTAAAACAATATCTTAAAAATAAATCAAAAGTTGGCAAGATGCTTGCTCTGTCCCTTTTACGGGTATTTCAAACAAGTAAAAGAGAGTGACGATGAGCAAGCCGCTAGAGGGGATTCGAGTCCTCGATCTGACTCATATGTTGTCCGGCCCGTACGCCGGAATGATCCTTGCCGACCTCGGGGCCGAGACGATCAAGGTGGAGCCGCTGGCCGGCGAGGGCACCCGGGCACTGCTGGCCAAGGACCCGCGTCATTCATTCAAGGGCATGGGCGCCTACTTCCTCACCCTGAACCGCAACAAACAGAGCGTCTGCATCGACCTCAAGAGTGAATCGGGGCTGGCGATCTTCTACGACCTGGTGCGCCAGGCCGACGTGGTGCTCGACAACTTCAGCGCGGGCGTGCCGCAGAAGCTGAAGATCGATTACGCGCATCTGTGCCAGGTCAACCCGAAGATCATCACCTGCTCGGTCTCCGGCTTTGGCCAGGACGGCCCCAACTACCAGCGTCCGGCCTTCGACCAGGTGGTGCAGGGCATCGGTGGCGGCATGTCGATCACCGGAGACAACGCCGAGCACCCGACCCGTGCCGGCATCCCCATCGGCGACCTCAGCGGCGGCATGTTCGCGGTGATGGGTATTCTGGCCGCACTGCAGTCCCGTGACCGCAAGGGCTACGGCCAGCACGTCGATATCAGCATGCTCGACTGCCAGATCAGCATGCTCAACTACATGGCCACAATGTACTTCCTCAGTGGCGAGAACCCCGAGCCGCTGGGCAACGGCCACTTCGTCCATGTGCCGTACAACACCTACCGCACGGCCGACGGCTTCATCATCATCGCGGTGATCTTCGACAGCTTCTGGGACAACCTGGTCGGCCTGCTCGACGTGCCGGCACTGTTGGATGAGAAGTACAAGACTCAGCCGGCGCGCCTCGCCGACAAGTCGCTGATCGACTCGATCCTCAACGACATCCTGGCCACCCAGAGCACCGAATACTGGGTAGAACGTCTTAGCGCCGTGCGTGTTCCCTGCGCACCAGTCAACCGCTTCAGCGAAGCGTTGGCCGACCCCCAGGTGCGCCACCGCCGCATGGTCGTGGACATCCCGCACCCCGAAGGCGGCAGCATCGAAGCGCCAGGCAATCCGATCAAACTGTCGGTGGATGGCGACGACCAATACAGCGCGCCGCCACTGCTCGGCCAGCACACCGACGAGGTGCTGCAACGCCTGCTCGGCTACGACGCGGCGCAGATCGCCAGCCTCAAGCAACAGCGGATCGTGGGGTGAGCCATGCGCGACTTCGTCACGATCAATGAGGTCGGGCCGCGCGACGGCCTGCAGAGCCAGGGCAAGACCCTGGATGTCAACCAGCGCCTGCAGCTGATCCAGGCCCTGCTCGACTGCGGCATCCGCAGCATCGAGGCCGGCAGCTTCGTCTCGCCCAGGGCGGTGCCGCAGATGGCCGGCACTGGCGAGCTATTCGGCCAGCTGCCGCAGCGCGGCGAGATCGCCTACTCGGCGCTGGTGCCCAACCTGCGCGGCTACGAGCTGGCGCGCGAGGCTGGCGTGCGCTCGGTAGCAGTGGTGCTCTCGGCTACCGAGACCATGAACCAGCGCAATGTCAACATGAGCCTGGAGCGCACCACCGAGGTCTGCGCCGAGCTGATGCAGCGGGCGCGCGCCGATGGCCTCGAAGGCCGCGCCTACGTCGCCGTGGCCTTCGAGTGCCCGTTCGAGGGCGCTACGCCGCCGGCGGTGGTCGAGTCGCTGAGCCGCCGCCTGTTCGAAGCCGGTGCGCGCAAGGTGATAGTCGCCGACACCATCGGCGCCGCCAACCCGGCCAGCGTCCGCCGCGTGCTGGAGCGCTTGAGCGATCTCGATGCCGTCCAGCTGTCTTGCCATTTCCACGACACCCGCGGCATGGCCCTGGCCAACGTTCTGGCCTCGCTGGAGCACGGCGTGCGCGAGTTCGACAGCTCCATCGGCGGCCTCGGCGGCTGTCCGTTCTCCCCCGGCGCCACCGGTAACCTCGCCACCGAGGACCTGGCGCTGATGCTCGGTGCCATGGGCCTGGACACTGGCCTGGATGTGTTCGCCCTGTGCGACGCAGTGCAGGTCGCCCAGGTGCTGACCGGTACGCCGCTGGGCGGCCACAGCCATCGCTGGCTGCAGCGCGAGAGCGCTAAGCGCCGGGAGGTGCAGCATGCTTAGCTTCCTGCTCGGCTGGCTGGCGCGCCTTGCGCCCTGGATGGTGATCGCCGGCCTGGCCTACGCCGCGGTGTTCATCGAACCACGGGTCAACTCCGTGCCCCTCGACCAACCGCTGGTGGAGCGCCGCGACCTGTTCTTCGACGGTGCCGTACAGGGCCAACGCGTCTGGGTCATCGGCCAGAACGGTGCGCTGCTCAGCAGCACCGACGCCGGCAATAACTGGCAGCGCGAAGAGCTGCCGGGCCGCGCCAACCTGCAGGCCATCGCCGTGTCACCGAGCGGCCGCCAGGTGGTGGTCGGCAACCAGGGCCGGCTCTGGACCCGCAACGGCCACGACAGCTGGCAGGCGCGACAGCTGCCGGTCTCGGAGCTGGCCGGCAAGCTGCTCAGCGTGCAGTACATCGACGGCCACTTTTGGGCAGTCGGCGAGATGGGCGCGCTGTTCCGCTCCGACGCCGAGGGCCAGCACTGGGAGGCGCTGGGCGGCAGCGAGGACGTGACCTTCAACAGCATCCGCGCCGGCGCCGACGGCGACCTGTGGATCACCGCCGAATTCGGCCGTCTGCTGCGCAGCCGCGACCACGGCGCCAGCTGGAGCACCGTGCAACTGGGCAGCGAGAGTCTGCGCGCGCTGAGTTTCAGTGGCAGCACCGGCGTCGCGGTGGGCAATCGGGGCGAGGTCTACCTCAGCCGTGATGGCGGCGACAGCTGGCAGGCAGTCCCGCACTTCACCACCGAGCACCTCTTCGATGTCGCCATGCACGGCGGCGAATGGCTGGTCACCGGCGACCGTGGCGTGCTGTTCCGCAGCAGCGACCCGGCCGGCGGCTGGCAGTCCTGGAGCCCGGCCGGGTTCGACAAGAGCTACCACAGCCGTCTGCTCGACAGTGACCACGGCGTGGTGCTGATCGGCCAGCAGCTCGGCCTGCTGCGTCAAGACGACCTGCAACTCTGGCCTCAGGAGCAAGCACGATGAATCCCCTGATGAACATCGCCGCACGCCTTTCGGCCTGGGCGATACGCAATCGCGTGGCGGTCTGCGTGGCGATCGCGCTGATCACCCTGGGTTTTGCCGCCAGCCTGGTGAAGCTCGATATCCGCACCCAGTTCAGCGACATGGTCCCCCACGACCATCCCTACGTGAAGGTCCACCAGAAGTACCAGGACAGCTTCGCCGCCAGCAACCGCGTGACTATCCTGGTGAAGGCCCGCGAGGGTGACATCTTCCGCCAGCCGATCCTGCGCGAAGTGCAACGCATCACCTACGACCTGCAGAAGGTCGATGGCGTGAACCCGCTGCAGATCACCTCGCTGGCGTCGAAGAAGCTCAAGCGCGTCAACGCCTCCAGCGAAGGTATCGAGACTCAGCCGATGATGTGGCCTGAGCTGCCGGCCGATGCCCAGCAGATGCGCGAGCTGCGCCAGGCGGTGCTGAACAACCCGCTGGTGTATGGCCTGTATGTCGACCGCGATCTGAGCTCGGCGCTGATCCAGGTGGACTTCTACGACCACCTGGTGGACTACGCGAAGATCTTCCCGCAGATCGAAGCGATCCTCGATGCCTCGCCGGTCAAGGACGAGGTCAGCCTGCACGTGGTCGGCGAACCGATACTCTACGGCTGGGTCGCCCATTACCTGCACGAGACCGTCAGCATCGCGCTGCTCTCGCTGGCGGCCATGCTGGTGCTGCTGTTCGTCTTCAGCCGCACTTGGCGCGGCACCCTGCTGCCACTTCTGGCGGGCACAGTTTCGGCAATCTGGGCGCTCGGGGTCGGCAGCCTGCTCGGCTACAACTTCGATCCGCTGGTGATCGTGGTGGCCTTCATCATCACCGCGCGGGCCTTCTCCCACTCGGTGCAGCTGATCACCCGCTTCGACGACCTCGCGGTGGGGGAGTCGATCGATCCGCGCAAGGCCGCCGAACAGACCATGCGTGAGCTGTTCCGCCCGGGCATGCTCGGCCTGTATGCCGACGCCGGCGCGATCCTCTGCGTGATCCTTACGCCAATCCCGCTGATGCACAAGGTCGCCATCATCGGCGCGGTGTGGGTGATGACCATCGCCGTCTCGGCGGTGCTGCTGACGCCCGTGCTGCTGTCGTTCATCCAGCGCCCGCACGGCTTTGTCCATCCGTTCAACCTTGATGCCGTGCTGCGGGTGTTCATCCGCGCCGCCAGCTGGGTGGTGAGGAGCCGCGCGCGTTATCTGGTGGCGCCGATCACCTTGGTGCTTCTGGCCGGCTTCCTGTTCGAGGCCACCCGTCTGAGCGTCGGCGACGCCAGCGACGGCTCGCCGATCCTCTGGCAGAAGTCCTCGTTCAACCAGGACAGTGCGCTGATCAACCGACTCTACCCAGGCTCCGAACAGATGTTCGTGGTGCTCGAGGGCGATGCCCCTGACGCCCTGAAGATGCCTCAGGTACTGGACTGGATGCAGCGTTTCTCGCGCTACATGGAGCGCCAGCCGGAAATCGGCGGCAGCGTGTCCATGGCCGACATCGTCGTCGACATCCGGCGCAACCTCTACGAAGGCAACCCGCGCTACCGCGAGCTGGGCGCCAGCCAGCTGGAGAACGGCGAGCTGATCAGCTTCTACATGCAGGGCGCCGACCCGGACGACATGGCCCAGTTTGCCGACGTGAAGTTCCAGAACGGCGCGATCACCCTGTTCTTCCGCGACCACAAGGGCGACACGCTGCGCAAGGCGACCCACTACGCCAACCAGTTCATCCAGGACAACCCCCTGCAGGGCGCGCAAGTGAAGCTGGTCGGCGGCGTGCTGGGGATCATCGCGGCGGTCAACGAGATCCTGCTCGGCGACCAGATCGAGGCCATCGCCCTGGCGTTCCTGGTGGTGGTGATCTGCTGCCTGGCGGTCTACCGCTCTTCGGTCAGCGGGATCTTCTTCATCATCCCGGTGCTGATTTCCAACGTGGTGACCTTCGCCTTCATGGCCTGGCAGGGCATCGGCATGAGCATCAGCACCTTGCCGGTGGTGGCCCTGGGCATCGGCCTGGGCGTGGATTACGCCTTCTACATCGTCGACTCGATCAAGGAATACCTCGAGAAGTACCCCGACGCCGAGCCACTGCAGGCCGTCCTGCAATCGCTCGGGTCGGCCGGCCGCGGCGTGCTGCTGACGGCCTTCACGCTGGCCGCTGGCGTACTGTTCTGGTCCTTCTCCTCGCTGCGTTTCCAGGCGGAGATGGGAATGCTGATCGGCCTCTGGCTGATGGTCTCGGCGTTCACCTCCCTCTTCGTCATGCCTTCGCTTGCGCTCGTGTTCAGGCCGAAATTCATCTTCGAACACGACCAGTCGAAAGAAGCCCGCTTCGACGGGCACCTCCACCAACCTGAACACATCGGGGAATGAAGATGAGCGAGAAGAACAATAATGTGAGGTCAGGAGTCCGCCTTGCACCGCTCTCCAGCGCGATCATGATCGCAGGATTGGGGCTGACGAGCGTCGTACAGGCCGATGAGGGCGGTCTGTTCGATGGCTGGGAAGCCAGTGGCTATTTGCGTCAGTACCTTTCCTGGAACCTGGAAAACCCCTACGTGGGCGATCCGAAAAACAACTACGAGCCCAAGGGCGACTACCGCTACAAGATGTCGATGGCGCGCAGCGTCGGCAAGCTCAACCTGTTCAAGGACATCGGCACCTCGCAGTTCAACATCTCCGGACGGGTGTCTCGCGAGTACGAGACCAGCTACCTACACGACCTGCAGGAGGTCATGGACCAGAACGCCGCGACCGACCTGTTCAGCAACCGTACCAAGTCCAGCGTCAACCTGATGGACGATGTCTATGACCAGGAGGAGCTGCGCGAGCTGTGGTGGCAGACCAGCGTCACCGACAGCACCACGCTCAAGCTCGGCAAGCAGCAGGTGGTCTGGGGCGAGACTGACTTTTTCCAGTCCATGGACGTGGTACAGGGTTACGACTTCCGCTGGCGCTCGTTCCTCGAGCCGGAAAACGAGGAGCTGCGCAAGCCGCTGTGGATGGCCAACCTGACCCAGCGTTTCGACAGTCTCAACGGCAGCCTGCAGCTGCTCTACATCCCCGGCCGCATGAACGCCGCCGACCAGCGCGGCAACAGCTACGACGTCGAAGGCGGCCGCTGGGCCAACAACCCGAACAAGGGTCTGACGTTCGCATCCGCGCCATTGGGTGCCGACGTGCCGTACAACTACGACCACAAGGACGCCAACATGGACGACGGCTCCTACGGCCTGCGCTGGAAGAGCATGCTCGGCGAGTGGGAGTACTCGCTCGGCTGGTTCCACGGCCCGTCGCAGAACCCGGTGATCAACCCCAACCCGAACAACCCGCTGGGCGTCGGCAACGCCACCAGCGGCCGGACTTTCCTGGGCGCCTACAAGGGCGAGTACAACTCCGACCCGAACTCCACGGTCGGCGAGCTGATCTTCCCCTACATCGACGTGTTCGGGATCACCGCCAACCGCTACGTAGAATTGATCGACGCGGTGTTCTCCACCGAGCTTTCGTACATCCCCAACTCGCCCTACAACGTCGGTGTCGATGCTGGCGAGGCCGGTGGCTGCGCGTTCTTCCCCGGCTTCTGCGGGATCATCGAGAAGGACGTGGTCAAGAGCATGCTGCGCCTGGACAAGCAGCTCGCGTTGCAGCCCTACCTGGGCACTAGTCGGCCGTCGTTCTTTTCGCTGCAGGTGTTCAACACCTGGATCACCGATTACGACCGCGATGACGAGGTAGTCAATACGGCCGGATTCAGTGGCCGGACCAAGGAGTACTCGACCCTGGCCACGGCGATCCTCTCCGCCAACTACGACAGTGATCGCATCAACCCGACCCTGGCGGTCGGCGGCGACCTCACCTACGGCGGTGGCTTCGTGATCCCCAGTGTGGAATTTGCCTACGGCGACAACTGGCGGGTGCGCGTCGAGGCCGATCTGTTCTTCGACGCCGAAAGCCAGCAGCGCACCCTGCGCGACTTCAACAACACCAACCTGTTCGGCTACTTCCACGGCAACGACCAGTTGGCTGTTCGCCTGACCTACCAGTTCTGATCAAGGAGACAACAAGAATGACAATCCTGATGAACCGCTTGGCCGCCTCCCTGGCTTTGGCCCTGTCGGTCGCTTGGACCGCCCAGGCTGCCGAGCTCCAGGCCGGTACCCAGCTCACCGGCGCCAACCTCGGCCAGCACCTGAGTGACACCTTCGAGGGCCACAAGATCGGCGACCTGCTGACCGAGCGCATGCAGCAGCTGATGCATGACGAAGGGCTGACCATCATGCTCAAGGCCTCGCAGCCGATCACCCTGGGCAGGGACTATCTGGCCGCGACCAAGGCCAACGCCGGCAAGGCGGTGTACAACCGCGACACCCGCCAGGTCGATGGCTGGGTCGCAGGCATACCCTTCCCGGACGTCAAGAGCGACGACCCGGACGCCGCGGCCAAGCTGATCTGGAACCACCACTATGCGCAGCCGACCAAGAACCTGCAGGACTACCCGAAGTTCGCCTATCTGTTCGTCAGCGACAAGACTGGCCTGGAGCGTCGCCAGGAGTGGGCGTTCAAGCGTTACTTCATGAAGGGCCGGCTGGGCACCGACAACGTGGTTGAGGGTGACGGCAGCATCCTCACCAAGACTCTGCTGTACGCGACCTATCCCACCGATATCCGCGGTCTGGGCCTGTTCACCACGCGTTATGACTCGCCGAAGCTGGAGGACTCCTGGGCCTACATCAAGTCGGTACGGCGTACCCGCCGGCTCTCCGGTGGCACCTGGATGGACCCGATTGGCGGCACCGACCAGCTCAACGATGACATCGAGATCTTCAACGCCCACCCGAGCTGGTACGCCGGCTACAAGCTGCTCGGCAAACGCTGGATTCTCGCCGTGGCCAACTCCACCGCGCAGACCTGGAACCCCAAGGCTTCCGGTGACGCCGAATTCCCCATCGTCGATCTGGCCAATGCACCGCACTGGAATCCGAAGGATGGTTGGGAGCCGCGCGAAGTGTGGGTGATCGAGGCGATCACCCCACCCGAGCATCCCTACAGCAAGAAGGTGCTGTACATGGACACCCAGTTCCCGCGCTTCTACCAGGCCGAGGCATACGATCGCAAAGGGCAGTTCTGGAAATGGATGGACTACCACCTGAAGACCATCAAGACCGCTGACGGCGACCTGGGAATCATCTCCGCCGCCGGCTTCACCATCGACTACCAGCGTCGTCACGGCACGGTATTCATCCTTGGCGAGGAGGGCCGCCTGAACACTGCCGGCGTCAAGGGCGACGACGTCAGCCTGCGTGAACTGGAGAAAGCCGCACGATAGCGGGCCTGGCCGGGGCGCCACCCCGGCCGCTTTTTTGCACACAACATCACCAAGAAAGTGCTTGGAGGCAACATGAGTTTCCGTTTGGGTGTCGATGTAGGCGGTACCTTCACCGACCTGCTCCTGATCAACGATGCGACCGGCGACAGCTACACCGCCAAGGTCCCGTCCACGCCCCACAATCCGTCGATTGCCGTGCTCAACGGCATCGAGAAGATCTGCCTGACCTCAGGCGTCGCACCGGGCAGCATCCGCTCGGTCATGCATGGCACCACCGTGGCGACCAACGCCATCCTCACGCGTCGCGGCGCCAAAGTCGGTCTGGTGACGACCAAGGGCTACAAGCAGGTCCTGCACATCGCTCGCTCCTTCGTGCCCGGCGGGCTGGGCGGCTGGGTCACCTTCAACAAGGGCGAGCTGCTGGCCCCGCTGGAACTGACGGTCGAAGCCGATGAGCGCATGGGCGCCCAGGGCGACATCGTCCGCGAGCTGGATCGCGAGGCCATGCGCGACGAGCTGCAGAAGCTCCGCGATGCCGGCATCGAGGCGCTGACCATCAGCCTGGTCAACGCCTACGTCAACGATGCCAACGAGCAGGCCGTGCTGGAACTGGCCCGCGCGGTGATGCCGGACGTGCCGGTGTCGCTGTCCTCGGAAGTTGTGCCGGAGATGCAGGAGTACGAGCGTACCGAGACCACCGTGGTGAACAGCTACGTGCGTCCGGAAGTGGCCAACTACCTGGAACACCTGCAGGGCGAGCTGTGCAGCCGCCTGCGCCCGGACGTGCAACTCTCCATCCTGCGCTCCGATGGAGGCCTGTCCACCAGCCAGTCCGCCGCCAACACCCCGGTGAACCTGCTGCTGTCCGGCCCGGCCGGCGGCGTCGCCGGAGCGATCTGGTTCTGCTCGCGCGGCGGCTTCGGCAAGGTGCTGACGTTCGACGTTGGCGGCACCTCGACCGACGTTGCGCTGATCGACAACAACCAGGCACGCATCCGTCGCGAGACCCGCGTCGGCGACGTCGCCGTGCGTGCGCCATCGGTGGATGTGCGCACCATTGGCGCGGGCGGCGGCTCCATCGCCTTCGTCCCCGAGCTGACCCGCGCGCTGCGGGTTGGCCCGGAAAGCGCCGGCGCCGTACCCGGGCCGGCCTCCTACAACCGAGGCGGTAACCAGGCCACGGTCACCGACGCCAACGTGGTGCTGGGCTACCTCCCTGCCGAGCAGAAGCTCGGCGGAGACTTCCAGGTGCGCAAGGACCTGGCGACCGCTGCCGTGCAGAAAGTCGCCGACGCCATGGGCGTCTCGCTGCACGAAGCCGCCGAAGGCATCGTGCGCATCGCCAACGAACACATGTTCGGCGCCTTGCGGCTGATCAGCGTCGAGCAGGGCTACGACCCACGCGACTTCGCCCTCTGCGGCTTCGGCGGGGCGGGGCCGCTGCATGCCAACGCGCTGGGCATCCTGATGAATGCCTGGCCGGTGATCATTCCACCCGGGCCCGGTGTGCTCTGCGCCTATGGCGACGCCACCACGCGAGTCAAGGACGAAGCCTCACGCTCGCTGGTGCGGCGCATCGCCGAACTCGACGACGGCGAGGTCCGGCAGATTCTCGATCAGCTTGGCGACGGCGTGCGCACCTCGCTGGCGATCCAGGGCGTCAGCGCCGACCAGCAGCAGCTGACCTACCAGGCAGACGTCCGCTACCAGGGCCAGGCCCTGTTGCTGACACTCGACATCGACCTGCAGCGCTTCGCCAACGAAGGTCTGCGTGCGATTACCACGGCGTTCGACGCCGAGCACGAACAGCTCTTCACCTTCGCCCTCAGCGAAGCCCATGAATTGGTCAACCTGCGGACGATTGCCCGCGCGCCACGCCCGCAGATCACTGAGCGCGCCTTCGAGGGCGTCGGCAACTCGCTGCAACAGGCGGTGGTCGGCGAAACGCCGATCCATTACGCCGGCGAGGACCTTCAGGCCACGCTCTATGCCCGCGGCAAGCTCTGCCCCGGCCTAGTCGTACCGGGTCCGTCCATCGTCATGGAGATGGACTCCACCACCCTCATCCTTCCGGGTTACGAAGCGGCGGTCGATCGCGTCGGCAACCTGTTGATCCGTCCGCTGGGCCAGGAGTAAGCGTCATGGTTGCGCGAATCAAACAGACCAACAATCAACCGTTCCAGCGCGTCAACGTCGACGGCATCACCATCGATATCGTCGAGAACGCCCTGGGCAACGCCCGCAACGAAATGGACGCGGTGCTCTTCCGCACCGCCATGAGCCCCGGCATCCGCGAACAGGGTGATGCCTTCCCGATGATCGCCACCGAAGACGGCAAGATGATCGTCGGCCAGTTCGGCTCCTTCATCACCGGCTTCCTCAACGCCTACGACGGCGAGATCGAGGAGGGCGATGTCTTCCTCACCAACGACCCGTACCTGTGCAACGGCGCGGTCAGTCATCTGCCGGATTGGCTGGTGCTGATGCCAATCTTCAAAGACGGCCGGGTGATCAACTACGCGGCTATGTTCGGGCACATGTCCGACGTCGGCGGCAAGGTGCCGGGGAGCCTGCCCACCGATGCCCGCTCGATCTGGGAGGAGGGCATCCGCATCCCGCCGGTGAAGCTCTACCGCCGCGGCGAGCTGAACGCCGACATGCTCGACGTGATCCTGCACAACGTGCGCATGCCGCGCTGGAACCGCTCGGACCTCAATGCCATCGTCGCTGCCTGCCGTACCGCCGGCAAACGCTGCGTGGAGCTGGCGCAACGCTTCGGTGACGACGTCTTCTACAGCGCCCAGCAGGAAATGCTCGAGCGCACCTACCGGGCGATGAAGGAAGTGATCTCCCGCGTGGTCCCGGAAACCCGCCAGGTCTTCGAGGACTACATCTGCGACGACGGCGCCGGCCTCGGCCCCTACACCCTGCGCTGCGCGTTGTGGCGCGAGGGCGACAAGGCGATCTTCGACTTCGCCGGCACCGATCCGCAGGCGCCGTCGTCGGTGAACTTCTACCTCAACGAGGAGATGTTCAAGATCTTCTTCGGCGCGCTGACCATCAGCCTGTTCGACCCGGCGATCCTGCTCAACGACGGCTTCTACGACCTGGTGGAGGTTCGTGTGCCGCAGGGCTCGATCCTCAAGCCGAACTTCCCAGCGGCGCTGTCCTGTCGTACCCACCTGCTCGGGCGCATCTTCGACATCATGGGCGGCCTACTCGGCCAGGGCGCACCCCAGGCGATGAACGCCGCCGGGTTCTCCGACTCGCCGCACTTCATGTACTCGGGCTACGACGACAAGGGTGAATGGTTCCAGCTATTCCAAATCGGCTTTGGCGGCATTCCCGGTCGCCCGGCCGGCGACGGCCCGGATGGCCACTCGCTGTGGCCGGGCTTCACCAACGTGCCGAACGAATTCGTCGAGGCCTATTTCCCGCTGCGCATCGAGGCCTACGAGACCCTCAGCGACTCCGGCGGCGCCGGCCTGCACCGGGGCGGCAACGGCCTGCGCGTGAGCTACCGGCTGCTGGCCGATGGCGAAATCTCGATCCACGACGACCGCTGGCTGACCTACCCCTGGGGCGTCAACGGTGGTGCGCCGGGCGAGCGCAGCCGCAAGGAGCTGCTGCGTGCCGACGGCACCCGGCAGATGCTGCCGGCCAAGTGCGACAGCATCCAGGTCAAGGCCGGCGACCTGGTGCAGTTCGACACCTGGGGCGGTGGCGGCTGGGGCGACCCACTGCAGCGTGCGCCAGAGAAGGTCCTCGAGGACGTGCGCAAGGGCCTGGTCAGCGTCAAGGGTGCGACCCGCTACGGCGTAGTGATAGTCGCTGATGCGGTGGACGCAAGCGCTACCGCGGCGCTGCGCGAGGTACTCGGCAGCGAGCGCGGCGAGCTGCCGCTGTTCGATCGCGGTGGCTCGCTGGAAGAGCTCAAGGCCCGCTGCCTGGCGGAAACCGGCCTGCCGGCACCTGCCACCCCGGTGTGGAGCTGAGCCATGGCCCTTGACTCTCGCACCCTGTCCCCGGCCCAGCGCTATGCGCTGGTGCTGGTGGACCTCTCGGTGGGCTTCACCGATCCGTCGTGCAGCCCGCTCGCGGCGGAATGTGCGGCGGTGGTGGAGGCCAACCGCCGGCTCCTGGAGGCGTTTCGCCGCCGGGGCTGGCCGGTGTTCTTCACCACTGTGGCGTATGAAGATCCGTCCCAGGCGCGCGTGTTCCGCAGCAAGCTGCCGGTACTCAACGTGCTGGAGTCCGGGTCGCCCCTGGTGCGGATCGATCCGCGCCTGGCGCCGCTGGAGCACGAGCCGGTGCTGGTCAAGCACTGGGCCAGCGGTTTCTTCGGCACCGATCTGGCCCGGCGCATCCACGCCAGCGGCGCCGATGGGGTGATGGTCACCGGCCTCACCACCAGCGGCTGTGTGCGCGCTACCGCACTCGACGCCCTGCAACATGAGCTGCGCGTGCTGGTGCCGGAGGAGGCGGTGGGCGACCGCGATGCCGAAGCGCACCGCGCCAACCTGCGCGATCTGCAGATCAAGTACGCCGACGTCGCCAGCCTGGAGCAGTGCCTTGCGCTGCTGGCCTAGCCTGCCGGCGCTGGTGTTGCTCGCCGGCTGTGCGGCCACGCCGCCACCGCCGGCGACGGTTGCCAGCGCACCGGCGTCTTGCCGGGCCTTCGTCAGCGCCTGGGTGGAGCATTTCCGCAGCAACGTTGCGCGCCTGGATGGCCAGGCGCGCAGCCTCAGCGACCAGGCCCTGGCGGACGCCCGCCAGGGCCTGCACACCGCCGGTATCAGCGAGGACGCCTGTGAGAAACCGTTCTGCGTGATCCAGCCCCAGGCCGGCGGCCGGCTCGACAGCTACTGCGGCTATCGGGTGCCCGACCCCACTGGCGCGGAGCTCTACCGCTGGGTGCCGTGGGACGCCACGGCGCGCTGAAGACAACAACGATTCATCCCAATTTCATTGCCGAGGAAGCCACCGTGGGAGCACAGACGCTCTACGACAAACTGTGGGACCGTCACCGGGTCGAGGACCTGCCCGATGGTTCCAGCCTGCTGTACATCGATCGCCATCTGCTGCACGAGGTGACCTCGCCACAAGCCTTCTCCAATCTGCGCCTGGCCGGCCGCCGGCCCTGGCGGCTGGACACCAGCCTGGCGACCCCCGACCACAATGTGCCGACCCTGGGCCGCGAGCTGGGCATCGGCGGGGTCGGTGACAGGATCGCCCAGCTCCAGATTGACACCCTGCAGCGCAACAGCCGGGAGTTCGGCATCCCGCTGTTCGCCCTCGACGACCTGCGCCAGGGCATCGTCCATGTGGTCGGCCCCGAACAGGGGCTGACCTTGCCGGGCATGACCCTGGTGTGCGGCGACTCCCACACGGCCACCCACGGCGCCCTGGCAGCCCTGGCCCATGGTATCGGCAGCAGCGAGGTCGAACACGTCCTGGCGACCCAGACGCTGCGCTCACGCAAGCTGCTGAACTTCCGCGTGCGGGTCGATGGCGCGCTGCCGCTGGGTGTCACCGCCAAAGACCTCGCGCTCTACATCATCGGCCGCATCGGCGCGGCCGGCGGCAACGGACATGCGATCGAGTACAGCGGCGCGGTGATCGATAACCTGTCGATGGAAGCGCGGATGACGCTGTGCAACATGAGCATCGAAGCCGGCGCGCGGGTCGGGCTGATTGGCTACGACCAGATTACCGAAGCCTACCTGCGCGGCCGGCCGATGGCACCGCAGGGCGCGCAGTGGGAGGAAGCCACGCACTACTGGCGCAGCCTGCGCAGCGACACCGACGCCCAGTTCGAGCGCGAGCTGCTGATCCAGGGTGCCGACATAGGCCCACAGGTGACCTGGGGCACTTCGCCGGAGATGGTGGTGCCGATCGATGAGCGCATCCCGGACCTTGATCAGGCGCGCGACGCCATCCAGCGCCTGGACTGGGAGCGCGCGCTGGCCTACATGGGCCTGCAGGCAGGCCAATCGCTGGCTGGTGTACCCATCGACCGGATCTTCATTGGCTCCTGCACCAACGCCCGCATCGAGGATCTGCGCGCCGCCGCCGAGGTACTGCACGGCCGCCGCCTCCACAGCCGCATCCGCCAGGCCCTTGTGGTGCCGGGCTCCGGCCTAGTGCGCCTGCAGGCCGAACGCGAAGGACTCGACCGGATATTCATCGCCGCCGGCTTCGAATGGCGCGCGCCGGGCTGCTCCATGTGCCTGGGCATGAACGCCGACCGGCTGCTGCCCGGCGAGCGCTGTGCGGCTACTTCCAACCGTAACTTCGAAGGTCGCCAGGGCAGGGGAGGACGAACCCACCTGCTGTCGCCCGCCATGGCGGCAGCGGCAGCGATCGCCGGCGAGCTGGTCGATATCAGGAGCCTCTGAGCATGCAACCACTGACTACCCACGAAGGCGTGGTGATTCCCCTGCAACGCGCCAACATCGATACCGATGTGTTGCTGCCCAAGCAGTACCTGAAGAGCCTGGAAGCCTCCGGTTTCGGTGCCTTCCTGATGGACGACGAGCGCTACCTCGACCCCGGCGAGGTCGATACGCCGCCGCAGAGCCGCCGCCCCAACCCCGCCTGTATCCTCAACCAGCCACCCTATGACCGTGGCAGCATCGTGCTTGCCCAGGCCAATTTCGGCTGCGGCTCCAGCCGCGAGCACGCGGTCTGGGCGCTGCGCGATTTCGGCGTGCGGGTGGTGATAGCCCCGAGTTTCGGCGACATCTTCCGCAACAACTGCTTCAACAATGGACTGTTACCGCTGCCATTGCCACAGGCGGATATCGATGTACTGTTCCAGATGGCGGAGCCCGGCAGCGGTATGGTCGCGCGGATCGATGTGCCGCGACGCTTGCTTGAAGTCGAGGGGCGGCACTGGACCTTCGAGTTGGACGAGGGCCGCCGCCAGAGCCTGTTGGCCGGCCTGGACGAGATTGGCGAGACGCTGCGTCACGCCGACACGATTCGGGCCTACGAAGCACAGCGACGGCGTAGCGAGCCTTGGGTCTATCGCCGATAGCTCGGATACCTGCCCAATAACAAGAAAAGGGGTAAATCGTGGAGTTCTCCAACGCAGAACAGGATCGGGTGCGAATCTGCCTGATCGGCAACTCGAAACTCAGCCAGATCGTGCACAGCCTGATCCCCGAGTTCGAAGCGGTTGCCAGCATCACCATCATCGACAATCTGTTCAACGATGCGGTGCGTGCCGCCCGTGACCTGGTCGAACGCCAGCAGGTCGACATCTTCGTCAGCGCCGGCGCCAACGCCTTCTACCTGCAGGACACTCTGCCAATCCCAGTGCTGGCGTTGAAAGTCGAGCAGGCGGACCTGATCCAGGCGGTAATCACTGCTCGGCGTATTTCCTCGCGCATCCTGCTGCTGACCTACCAGCGTCAGGAAGCCAACGTCGAACTGCTCAGTCTTTTCGAAGGGCTGGACATCACCCGCCACACCTACAGCACGGCCGAGCACGCCAAGGAGGTGTTCCATAGCGTGCGTAACGAAGGTTTCGGGGTGGTGATCGGCTCCAGCTATGCCTGTGACCTGGCCGAGCAGTGGGGCCTCGATTCTGTGCTCATCTACTCCCGCGAGTCATGCCGCAACCTGCTGCGCAAAGCGGTGCGCCACGCCGGTCTGCACAAACGACAGACCCAACAATTGCAGCTCGGCCAATTCCTGCTCGAACAGAGCCCGCAACCCCAGGTGCTGACCAATCGCAGCGGCATGGCAGTGGCCTGGAACGCCCTGGCCGCGGCACTGATTCCCAACCTGCCGCGGCGCCGGCGCTTGGACCTGGTGATCGACGCCAAGCTGATCGAAGCGAGCAGCCTGCGCGCCGAGGGCCTCCTGGTTGGCGAGCGCCTGTGCAGCCTGCACAAGCAGCCCTTTGAGGTCGAAGGAGAGTGCGTTGGCTCACTCTACACCTTTGTCCCCAGCCCGCTGCCTATCGCCCAGGACGACGGCCGCCGGCTGGTGTTCCAGTCCAGCCGCATGGCTGAGGTGCATAATCAGCTCAGTGTCTACGGTGCGACCCCTGGCACTGTACTGCTGCGCGGCGAGACCGGCACAGGCAAGGAGCTGGCAGCACGTCAGGTGCATGCCGCCAGCGCGAACGCGAAGGGCGCTTTCGTCGCCATCAACTGCGCGGCAATTCCAGCCGATCTGTTCGAGTCGGAGTTGTTTGGCTACGCCGAGGGCGCCTTTACCAGTGCCAAGAGCGGCGGTCGCTCGGGTCTGTTGGAAAGCGCCAACAACGGCACCTTCTTCATGGACGAGATCAACTCGCTGCCGCTGCCGCAGCAGGCCAAGCTGCTGCGCGTGCTGCAGGAGCGCGAGGTCTGTCCGGTCGGCTCGCGGCGCTCGATTGCTCTGAACATCAAGTTCGTTGCCGCCTGCAACGTCGACCTGATGGACGAGGTGCGCGCCGGACGCTTCCGCGAAGACCTCTACTACCGCATCAGCACTTTCGCCATCTACATCCCGCCACTGCGCGAGCGCCCCGAGGACATCCCGGTGCTGGCGACTTACCTGATGCGCCGGGAGTCGCAGCGCTACGGGATCGAGCTGGCGCTGGAAGAGCTGATCAAAGGCGTCACGCCGGTGCTGCGTCGGTACCACTGGCCGGGCAACGTGCGTCAGCTGGAGAACGTGATCGAGCGTCTGATCGTTTCGCAGAAGCTCTACGGCAGTTGGGAAACCCTGGTCGAGTCGCTGCCGCGTGTCGTTCCGGAATTGTATGCAGCGGTTCAGACGGAGTCTGAGGCCGGAGGACACCTGCACCACGTCGAGCAGGAGGAGATCGTCAAGGCGCTGCAACTGTTCGGCGGTAACAAGGGACAGGCAGCCGAATACCTAGGCATCAGCCAGACGACCTTGTGGCGGCGGCTCAAACGCCTGCCCGCCGGCTGATGCTGGAAACCGCTGCTAGAGGGCAGTCGTTATTTTCGATCAATAGTCCGGGGGACGATGGATGTCTCCCCAATGCTTGAGTGAGTCGTCTGATGTCTGAGTACCGAGCGCCCCTGCGTGACATGCAATTCGTCCTCAATGAGGTCTTCGAGGTTGCCAAGCTCTGGGCAGAACTGCCGGCGCTGGCCGAGACCGTCGATGCCGAGACCGCCAGCGCGATCCTCGAAGAGGCCGGCAAGGTCACTGGCGGCGTGATCGCCCCGCTGAACCGCAGCGGCGACGAGGAAGGCTGCAGCTGGAGCGCCGAGGGTGTGAAGACGCCGGCCGGCTTCCCCGAGGCCTACCGCATCTACGCCGAAGGCGGTTGGGTGGGCGTGGGCGGCGCGCCGGAATTCGGCGGCATGGGCATGCCCAAGGTGATCGGCGCCCAGGTCGAGGAAATGGTCAACGCGGCCAACCTGTCCTTCGGCCTCTACCCGATGCTCACCGCCGGCGCCTGTCTGTCGCTGCTCAACCACGCCAGCGAAGAGCTCAAGGCCAAGTTCCTGCCCAACATGTACGCCGGTACCTGGGCCGGTTCCATGTGCCTGACCGAGCCGCACGCCGGCACCGACCTGGGCATCATCCGCACCAAGGCCGAACCGCAGGCCGACGGCAGCTACAAGATTTCCGGCACCAAGATCTTCATCACCGGCGGCGAGCACGACCTGACCGAGAACATCATCCACCTGGTCCTGGCCAAGCTCCCCGACGCGCCGGCCGGCTCCAAGGGCATCTCGCTGTTCCTGGTGCCGAAGGTGATGGTCAACGCAGACGGCTCCCTGGCCGAGCGCAATGCCGTGTCCTGTGGCTCCATCGAGCACAAGATGGGCATCAAGGGCTCCGCCACCTGCGTGATGAACTTCGACGGCGCCACCGGTTGGATCGTCGACGCGCCGAACAAGGGCCTGGCCGCCATGTTCACCATGATGAACTACGAGCGCCTGGGCGTTGGCATCCAGGGCCTGGCCACCGGCGAGCGCTCATACCAGAGCGCCGTGGAATACGCCCGCGAGCGTATCCAGAGCCGCGCGCCGACCGGCCCGGTGGCGAAAGACAAGGCCGCCGACCCGATCATCGTGCACCCGGACGTGCGTCGCATGCTGCTGACCATGAAGGCGCTCAACGAGGGCGGCCGTGCCTTCTCCAGCTACGTCGCCATGCAGTTGGACACCGCCAAGTACAGCGAAGAGCCGACCACCCGCAAGCGCGCCGAGGAACTGGTCGCCCTGCTGACCCCGGTGGCCAAGGCCTTCCTCACCGACATGGGCCTGGAAACCACCATTCACGGCCAGCAGGTCTTCGGCGGCCACGGCTTCATCCGCGAGTGGGGCCAGGAGCAGCTGGTGCGCGATTGCCGCATCACCCAGATCTACGAAGGCACCAATGGCATCCAGGCGCTGGACCTGATGGGCCGCAAGATCGTCGGCAGCGGCGGCGCCTACGCCAAGCTGTTCACCGACGAGATCCGCACCTTCACCGCTTCGGCGTCCGCCGAGCTGGCCGAATTCACCGGCCCGCTGAACGCCGCCGTGCAGAACCTGGAAGAACTGACCGCCTGGGTCCTGGACCGCGCCAAGGGCAATCCGAACGAGATCGGCGCCGCGTCGGTCGAGTACCTGCAGGCCTTCGGCTACACCGCCTATGCCTACATGTGGGCGCTGATGGCGCGCGCCTCGCTGGGCAAGGAAGGCCAGGACGCGTTCTACGCCAGCAAGCTGGGCACCGCGCGCTTCTATTTCGCCCGCCTGCTGCCGCGCATCCACTCCCTGAGCGCCTCGGTGAAGGCCGGCAGCGAATCGCTGTACCTGCTGGACGCCGTGCAGTTCTAAGCGCTTCATACGACCTGCCCCGGCATCGGGGCAGGTTGGCGCTTGCATGAGCGGCAGTTTCCGACCCAAAGCGGTCGTCGATCAAGCCCGATCACCTGACGACGGCATGCCGAGGCATGCTTCAGTTCAGACCACCGTTCTCTAAATAGGGGTGGGGCTCGCCTCACTGCTGCGAGGTTACGGCTGCTCCAGCATGCCTGGGCAATGCGATGGAAATGACCGCCGCCAACAGGACGAAGCCCACCGATATCCAGAGGCACGCCACCAAGCCATACGCCTGGAATACCCAGCCGGAAAGCACTGTGCCAATCAGGCGCCCCATGGCGTTGGACATGTAGTAGAAGCCGACATCCAGGGATACGCCGTCCTCTTTGGCATACGAGACGATCAGGTAGCTGTGCAACGAGGAGTTCACGGCGAAGAGCGCGCCAAAGACCATTAGGCCACCCAGCAGCACCCCTTCAGCGGACAGGCTGGCATTCAGGCCAATGGCAATCGCCGCCGGCAAGATGGCCAGCGGCACCGCCCAGGCAACCGCCGCGCGGCCGTCGGGAACATGCCCGCGCCGCTTGCCCGTCAAGGCCGGTGCGAAGGACTGGACGATGCCGTAGCCGATTACCCAGGCGGCGAGGAATCCGCCGACCAGCCAGAAGTCCCAGCCGAAGGTTGCGCTCAGGTAGACCGGCAGGGCGACCACGAACCAGACGTCGCGGGCGCCGAACAGGAACAGGCGGGCCGCGGAAAGGATGTTGATCGCCCGGCTCTTGGAGAGCATGTCGCGGAACTTGGGCTTGGCCTTGGCCTTGCCCAGGTCTTTCTTCAGCGACAGCAGGCTGCCGATCCAGATAAGGCCCAGTACCAGGGCCATCGCCAGTACGGCGCCCTTGAAGCCGAGCAGGGCCAGCAGCGCCCCGCCCAGGAAGAAGCCCAGCCCCTTGAGTGCATTCTTCGAGCCCGTGAGGATCGCCACCCACCGATAGAGCTTGCCTTGCTGCGTATCCGGCACCAGGAGCTTGATCGAACTCTTGGCGCTCATCTTGTTGAGATCCTTGGCGATGCCCGACAAGGCCTGCGCGCCCATCACCCAGGGGATGCTCAGCAGGGCCGACGGAACCGTGAGCATCAGCAAGGCCACCACCTGCATGGCGAGGCCGATGTTCATGGTGCGGTTCAGGCCGAAGTGGGCGCCGAGATAGCCGCCCACCAGATTGGTGACGACGCCGAAGAACTCGTAGAACACGAACAGGGTGGCGATCTGCAGGGGCGAATACCCCAGCGCGTGGAAGTGGAGCACCACCAGCATGCGCAGGGCGCCATCGGTCAGCGTGAATGCCCAGTAGTTTCCCGTCACCAGCAGGTACTGCCGGACTTCCGGTGCGAGCGACGATAGCGCCTTCATCATCCTGTGCTGCTCTCTCAACCGGCCAGGCCGACCAGCTTCGCCAGTTCCACGGTGCGGTTGGCGTAGCCCCATTCGTTGTCGTACCAGGCATAGAGCTTCACCTGGGTGCCATTGACCACCATGGTCGACAGCGCGTCGATGATCGACGAGCGCGGATCGGTGCGGTAGTCGATGGAGACCAGGGGGCGCTCCTCGTAGCCGAGGATGTCCTTCAGTTCGTTTTCGGCCGCGCGCTTGAGCAACTGGTTGACCTCATCCACGTTGGTTTCCCGCTCGACCTCGAACACGCAATCGGTCAGCGAGGCGTTGGCCAGCGGAACGCGGACAGCATGGCCATTCAGACGCCCCCGCAGCTCAGGGAAGATTTCCGCAATGGCGGTTGCCGAACCGGTGGTGGTCGGGATGAGGCTCATGCCGGAGGCGCGGGCACGGCGCAGGTCCTTGTGCGGCTGATCGAGGATGCTCTGCGTATTGGTCAGGTCGTGGATGGTGGTGATCGAGCCGTGGCGGATGCCAAGATTCTCGTGGATCACCTTCACCACCGGAGCCAGGCAGTTGGTTGTGCAGGAGGCCGCCGTGATGATGCGATGCTGCGCAGGGTCGAACAGGTGCTGATTGACACCCATCACGACGTTCAGCGCTCCTGTTTCCTTGACCGGCGCACTGACCACGACCCGCTTCACCCCTTGGTCGAGGTAGGCCTGGAGCACGGCAACCGTCTTCATCTTGCCGCTGGCCTCGATGACCAGATCGCAGTCCGACCAGTCGGTGTCGCCGATGCTTTTGTTGGCGGTGACCTCGATGCGCTTGCCACCGATGATCACCGAATTGCCGTCCGCGCTGGCTTCGTAGTGCCAGCGGCCGTGCACCGAATCGAAGTTGATCAGGTGCGCGTGGGTTTCGGCATCGCCGGCCGGGTCATTGATCCTGACAAACTCGAATTCCGGCCAGTCCCAGGCAGCACGCAGCGCCAGGCGACCGATACGACCGAAACCGTTGATTCCGATTTTGATGCTCATGTTGGTGCTCTCGGATGTTCGTTGAGAGAAAGGAGGTGCCGCTGGCAGTTGCTCAGCAGCAGGCGGCTGCCCGCTCCGGGCAATCGCCCATGGCATTCAGGCGTTTGGTTTCGGGGGCCAGCCAATGCTGGTTGGCATCCAGCGCGGTACTCAGCACTTGACGCACCCAGTCCGGGAGTTCAGGGCGCAAGCGGTAATACACCCATTGGCCCTGGCGTCGATCCACCAGCAATCCACAGGTACGCAATTGCGCAAGGTGGCGGGAAATCTTCGGCTGGCTTTCATCCAGGGCGCAGGTCAGTTCGCACACGCATAACTCTTCTTCGCGGGTGATCAGCAGCATCAGGCGTACGCGGGTGTCGTCGGCCAGGCATTTGAATACGGTGGTTGGGGTTAGCTGGTCAGCCATGGCAGCCTCTGCGTTGGCATTCACCCAACTGCGCCGCATCACCCTGGTAAGTAGTCGTGGGCGACAGGGCGCATGGTTGAAGCCATGTCTCGTGATCACATATGAAATAACGAATATACGAATCTTCAGATATGAGGCAAGTTCTGAAGGTGAGATCACGAGAAAGGGGCAGGGGGGCGGGCCTGATAGAGGCCCTGGTGTTGACCCTGATGCCTGGCGATGATTTCCAATTGCGCCAACGTCCGCTTCTGGCCGATAGTTGCCGCGGGCTAACGGCAGCCTCTGACCCAAAGCCGACAGCCGGTGATCTTCAGGTACCGGCGAGGTTCGTCGGGCGGGCTGTGTGCCCCCCGTCCTGAGTGTTCGCATCCCAGGTCGTGGGCTTGCTGTCGAGGCGTGGCGAATTTTTGCCGTACCTGCCTGGCGGCATCTGATGCGGAATCGTGCTACCCGGCTGCGCGCTTGCGCGTCTCGTCATCGAGAACCTCGCGCAGCGAGGCGAGAAATGGCGTGGCGTCGGTGTAGCGGCGGCCGTAGCCGAGGTTGAATTCGTAGTTAAAGTCGGGCGGGTTCTGTCCCTGGGTGTGCTGCAGGATGGTTTCGAGTTTGTCCAGCGCCTTCACCGCCTGCGCTTCGGCAGTTGCGGCGGCCTCGTACTCGTCGTAGAGGGAAAGGATCCGCTCGCGCAGGGGCGCTGCGAGTGGCGAGGTCATGCAGAGCAGGTCCTGCCGCTCGCTGTCTCCCTTGTTGCCATGGGCCTGGACGTCGACGGCCGGCACGTCGCCGCTCAGCGCTTCCCCTAGGTCGTGGATGAGGCACAGCTGCAGCACCTTGCACAGGTCGAGGTCACCCAGGTCTTCGGCGAACACCATGGCCAGCAGGGCCAGGCGCCAGCTGTGTTCGGCGGTGCTTTCGCGCCGGCCGGTGGAGGTGTGGGCGCTGCGCAGCACGCTCTTGAGCTTTTCGGCTTGGCGAAGAAAGGCGAGCTTGTCGTGGATACCCTGGTCGCGCATGGCGATGGCCTCTTGTGAATCGTCGGGGCGGCCATCCTCTACCCGGGCTTTGGTGGCTGTCCACGCATCAAATATGCGTGACGACAAATTTGCGTGACGACTTCCAGGCGCCGCGGCTTGCGCTCAGAGTGTCTCGACCAGGCGAGCCGTCGAGCCGTCCGACAGCGTGAGGCGCGTCCAGCGGCACTGGCTCTGGTGGATCGGCACCAGCAGCGAGCCATTGGTACCGGTGGCGAATTCCAGCGCCGGCGCCGCAATGCCTTCGCGCCAGCCCAGCGAGTCCAGCGTCGATTCCTGAGCGGCAATTTCCTCGGTCGCGAGTGGCCAGAGCGAGCGCCCCATCAGCCCGGCGACGGGAACGCTGAACTCCGCAGCCCGTGACGCTGAGCAGGCGAGCAGGCGGTGTGTCAGGTCGCAGACCAGGTGGACGGGCTGCGAACTGCAGGCCACGAGGCGAGCCAGGGCGTGGTCCGCTGCGCTGTCGAGGCGGGCCTTGAGCAGCGCCTCGATCCGGGCGCGCTGCTCCGGCTCGGCCTCCTGCGCGCGGGCTTCCCAGCGCGAGATGGTGGACTGGCTGACCCGGAACATGTCGGCCGCATGGCTCTGCTTCACGCGGTGCAGCAGACGCCAGCGTTTGAGCATGGGACCCAGTGGTGTGTGGTGCAGCGGCGGCGAGGTCATGGCAGGGGAGTCTGGTTCGAGACCCCGCCAGCATAGACCGGATAGCGGGCGGGGTGCATGGCGGCCTGCCCGATGCAATCAGTTCGCGGCCTGGCGTCCCTGCGAGGGTTGTTCCGGCGCGGCCTGGGGTTGCGCCGCCTTGCCGGCGGACAGTCTGGAGACACCGAAGAGTACCAGCGCCAAACCCGCCATCTGGTACACCGAAATCGCTTCGTTCAGCAGCGCCCACGAGGCGAAGACGGTCAGCACCGGCCCCAGGTTGCCGAACGCCGCCGCGTGGGTCGCGCCCATGCGCTGGATGGCCAGCGCCATCCAGTAGATCGGCAGCACGGTGGAGACCAGCGCCATCAGCGCTCCGTAGATCCACACCGCATTCGGCAGCGCCGCCAGGTGCTGCAGGTCGCCGGTCACCGCGTAGTGGATCAGCACCATCACCGACGAGGCGCCGCCGGCCAACCCGGCCAGGCGCATCGAGCCGACGCGCCGCACCACCGCCGCCGTGCCCATGTAATACAGCGCGTAGGTCACGGCACTGGCGAACACCCAGGCGGCGCCCAGCATGATCTGGCCGTTGCTGCCCTCCACCCGGATGTCGTGCACTAGGGCGATGCCCAGGCCGAAGTAGCACAGGCCCATCGCCGCCAGGGTACGAGAGCCCGGTCGCTCGCGGGTCACGGCCATCTGCAGCAGCAGGACCAGCGTCGGGTAGGTGAAGAGGATCAACCGCTCAAGGCCCGCACTGATGTATTGCAAGCCGTAGAAGTCGAACAGGCTGGACAGGTAGTAGCCGACCAGGCCGAGCAACAGGATGCGTGCACCGTCGGCCAGCGAAAGCCGAGACTGCTGCGGTCCCTTGCTGAACCAGATCAACCAGAGGAACAGCGGCAGCGCCAGGCCCATGCGGATGGCCAGCACCGTCACCGCATCCACCGGCGCGGCGGCATAGGACAGTTTCACGAAGACCGCCTTGAGGCTGAAGCCAGTGGCGGACAGCACGGCGAACAACACGCCGTTGCTCAGGCTGCGTTGGTAGAGGGAGGTCGGAGTGTTCATGGCGGCACGGGGCAGAGGCAGGAGATGGGTTTTATTCTAGAGAGAAGGCCGTGCCGCTAGAATCTCACTTTAGTGAACGTGGCTTTCACTTCTGGAGAACGCTGAATGCATTTTGATCTTGCCGACCTGCGCCTGATCGTCGCCATTGCCAGCACCGGCAGTCTGAGCAAGGCGGCGGCGTCGGTTCCCGTGGCGGTGTCGGCGGCAAGCAATCGCCTGCGGCTGTTCGAAGAGCGCTGCGGGCTTTCCCTGTTCGCCCGGCACAGCGATGGCATGACGCTGACCCCAGCCGGCCGTCTGGTGCTGGAGGCCAGCCAACGGGTATTGAAAGAGGCGCGGCAGCTCAAGGACACCTTGCAGGAGCTGGGCGGGGAGCGGCGCATCACCTTGCGCCTGGCCGCCTCGACCGTCGCCAACAGCACCTTCCTGCCCACCGCGCTGGGGCCCTTTCTGGCGGACTATCCGGAGGTGGACCTGCAACTGATCGAGCAGAACAGCAAGGATGTACTGCGCGCCGTCCAGGACGGCGCAATCGACATCGGTGTCTACGACGGCAATCTGCCTACGGCGGGCCTGCTGTCGCTGCCGTTCCGCCAGGACAAGCTGGTACTGCTGGTGCCGCAGGATCATCCGCTGGCCAGCCAGCGCCTCCCCAGCCTGCGCGATGCGCTCGGCTTTCCCTTCGTCTGCCTGCCCGCCGAGCGCGCCATGCAGCGCTTTGTCGAGGCGATGGCCGTGCGCAACGCGATGCCCCTGAAGGTGCGTGTGCGTGCGCCCGGTTTCGATGCCATTGCCCAACTGGTCGCGCAGAAGGCGGGGGTGGCCATGCTGCCGGAGGCGGCTGCGACACGGCTGGCGCAGGAGCTGCCGGTGTCGGTGGTACCGCTGGAAGATGCCTGGGCAACTCGTGAGCTGCGCATCTGCGTGCCCAGCTGGGACGCCCTCTCTTCCCACGCGCGGCAGCTGGTGAACTACCTGATGGAGGAGGGGAGCGTACCCCGCTAGACGGGGCGTCGGTCGCTCAGGCGCCCGAGTGTCCCCGGCGGCGCAGGATGACATGCGTGGCTTTTTCCGAGGCGATGGATTCCACGCACTCATATCCCAGGGCCCGCAGATCAAGTCCTGCGAACAGCGATTCGCCCCGGCCGAGCAGGACCGGCGAGATGGCGATGTGCAGTTCATCGATGAGGCCCTCCCGCAGGTACTGCCGGAGGGTGGCCGGCCCGCCGCCGATCCGCACGTCCTTTCCGGCTGCCGCCTCGCGGGCGCGGTCGAGCGCCTCGCGAATGCCCCCGGTGACGAAGTGGAACGTGGTGCCGCCGTCCATCTCGATGGACGGGCGAGGGTGATGGGTCAGGACGAAGACTGGAGCGTGATACGGCGGATTGTCGCCCCACCAGCCTTTCCAGCTCGTGTCCGGCCAGTCCCCGCGAATGGGGCCGAACATGTTCCGCCCCAGGATCCAGGCTCCGACATTCTGAAAGCCGCGGGCGGCGAAATCGTCATCGATTCCGGTCGTACCCTCGTCCTTGCCGAACAAGGACCGCTGGAACGTGCGTGTCGGCACCAGCCACTGGTGCAGTTCCGTCCCGCCAACGCCAAGTGGATTGTCGATGTCCTGATCCGGACCCGCTGCGTAGCCGTCGAGGGAGAGGGTGAAGCCGTCAACGCGAACCCGTGTCATCGTTTGCCTCCGTTAGGACGCCCGGCAGGTGATCGACGGACGCCGGCGTTCGGACATGCCATGAGTGGGGACAGAGTGTGCCGCGCGCAGGCTCAAGCACTCAGGGCGAGTCCTGTCAGCGCAGTCTCGGTACCAGGGTCAATCTACCGGACACCCGCGAAGACCGTAAGTCTGCATCAACGTCCGGTCTGGAAAAAGGCCAGGAGAGACGATCAACGGCCGCGGGTAGCCGAGGCTTCCCGCCTGCGTTCCCCATGCCCGTCCGGCCCGGACGCTGGCGTCAATTGATGCTCGTTCCTGATGAGGCCCCTGGTCGATTCCCTTACCTGCCACTCGTCGCCTGCCGTTCGGCCGGGCAAGGCGCCCTATGGCGCATCTTCCCTGGCCTTCATGTCTTCTTCATGTCTGCTTTATTGAAAATATATTCAGTATGTTGCTGTTTCGCTATTGAATGAATTTTCAGTATTGCCTAGGATCGCCCAGCCTTAACAAGAACAACATGAGGGGATGCGCATGTCGCAACTCAGAGATGCCGCCTATTGGCGTGGAAAGAGCCGGGACCTGACAGTGGAGGCGCGAGCCTTCATCGCCGGCGCCTATGTGGATGCCAGCGATGGCGAGACTTTTCTCGTACGCAGCCCGATCGATGGCCGCGAACTGGCGCAGGTCGCATTATGCCGTGGGGCCGACGTAGAACGCGCTGTGGGTGCCGCCTGCGGGGCATTCGAGAACGGTGACTGGGCCGACCTGGCGCCGCGCCAGCGCAAGGCCGTTCTGTTGCGTTGGGCCGCGCTGATGAGCCAGCACGCCGAGGAGTTGGCCCTGCTGGAGACCCTGGACACCGGCAAGCCCATCGCCGATACCACGGCTGTCGACATTCCCAGTTCCATCTACTGCCTGGAGTGGTTCGCCGAACTGGTCGACAAGGTTGGCGGGGAAGTCCCCGCTTGCGACCCACAGTTCCTCGGCACGGTGACGCGCGAGCCGGTCGGCGTGGTGGCGGCGATAGTGCCCTGGAACTACCCGCTGCTGATGGCGACCTGGAAGCTCGCCCCGGCCCTGGCCGCCGGCAACAGCCTGATCCTCAAGCCCTCGGAGAAGAGCCCGCTGAGCGCCTTGCGCATCGCCGGCCTGGCGCGCGCAGCGGGAATTCCCGACGGCGTGTTCAACGTAGTGCCGGGCGACGGCGAAACCGGTCGCCTGCTCAGCCTGCACCCGCAGATCGACTGCCTGGCCTTCACCGGCTCCGGCGCGGTCGGCCGGCAGATCAGCCGCAATGCGGCGGACAGCAACCTCAAGCGCGTCTGGCTGGAGCTGGGCGGCAAGTCCGCGAACATCGTCATGGCCGACTGCCCGGACCTGCGTCGCGCCGCTCAAGCGGCGGCGGCCGCGGTGTTCAGCAACATGGGCCAGGTGTGCAGCGCAGGCTCGCGGTTGCTGGTGCAACGCAGCATCGCCGAGGCCTTTACCGTCGAGTTGCTGGAGGCCGCCCGAGCCTACCTGCCCGGCGACCCGCTGGACCCGGCCAGCGTCACCGGCAGCCTGATCGATGCGGCCCAGTACCAGCGGGTGCGGCAGTACATCGAGCTGGGCAAGGGTGAAGCGCGCCTGCTGCTGGGCGGCGAGGACAGCGCGACGGTCCCCGGTGGCCACTATCTGCAACCGACCGTCTTCGCCGCCGACGCCAGCTCGCGCATCGCCCGCGAGGAGATCTTCGGGCCGGTGCTGAGCGTCATCGAATTCGACGATCTGGACCAAGCCATTGCCCTCGCCAATACCAGCGAGTTCGGTCTGGCGGCGGCCTTCTGGTCGGCCGACCTCGGCGCCATCCGCCGCGCCTCGCGACGACTACGGGCCGGCACCGTGTGGGTGAACTGCTACGACGAGCTGCTCGACATGAACTTCCCGTTCGGCGGCTTCAAGGAGTCCGGCAACGGCCGCGACAACTCCGTGCACGCCCTGGACAAGTACAGCGAACTCAAGTCGACCATCATCCGTTGCTGAAGGTGCATTACCGTGATTGCCAACCTTTCCCCCTTGTCGCGGCAGAGCTGGAGCCTGCCACTGCCCATCGAGTACGGCCCCGGCGCGCGCACTGCACTGGTCGAGCTGTGCCGTCGGTATCGCATCTCCCGGCCGCTGATCGTGACCGACCAGGGCTCGCTGCGCCTGCCTTTCGTGGCCGAGCTGCAGGACCTGCTGAACGACGCCGGCCTGGCCTGCGGGCTGTTCGGCGACATTGAGCCCAACCCCAGCGACAGCGCCGTGCTCGAAGGCGCCGCGGCATTCCGTGAGTGGCGTGCCGACGGCATCATCGCCCTGGGCGGTGGCAGTGGCCTGGACGGCGGCAAGGCCGTGGCCCTGGTGGCCCGGCAGACGCGCCTGCCACTGTGGGCGTTCGATTTCGACAAGCCGGTGCCCGAGGGCTGCGTCGCCAGCGACTTCCCGCCGGTGATCTGCATCCCGACCACCGCCGGCACCGGCGCCGAGACCGAGAGCACGGCGATGCTCACCGACAGCGAGCGCGCCATCAAGGGCTGCGTCTGGCACCCGCTGGCGCGGCCCCAGGCGGTGATCCTCGACCCCGAGCTGACCCTCAGCCTGCCGGCGCGACTGACGGCATGGACCGGCCTGGATGCGGTCATCCATGCCCTGGAAGCCTACTTCGTACCGACCTTCAACCCGCTCTGCGATGGCGCCGCGCTGCAGGCGCTGGAGCTGCTCTGGGGTTCATTGGAACGGGCGGTGGAGCAGGGCGACGACCTGGATGCGCGCGGGCGCATGCTGGTCGGCTCGTGCCTGGCCGGGGTCGCCTTCCTCAAGGGCCTGGGCCTGGTCCACGCCCTCAGCCACATGGTCGGTGCCACCTACGACAGCCATCACGGCCTGACCAACGCCGTGATCCTGCCCAGGGTACTGCGCTTCAATCGTGAGGCCATCGAGTCGCGCCTGGGGCCGGTATGTCGCGCCATGGGCCTGGCGGACGAGGACTTCGAGAGCTTCCAGCGGGCGATCTGTGCGCGGCTGGACAGCCTTGGCATTCCGGTGTCCCTGGCCGCCCTCGGCCTGCGCTGCGACGACATTCCGGCCATTGCGCGCAAGGCCCTGGGCGACCCGGCGCGCCAGACCAATCCGCGCCCAAGCAGTCTCGAAGACCTGGAGTATCTGCTGCAACAGGCCCTGGACGAGGAACGGGCCTAGTCGCGGGAAGCGACGACCTTGCTGTGCTCACAACAATATCAATAAAGGTACGAACCCCATGTCAGCTCCCAAGACTGCCTCCGCCAACGGACGGCTGAATCTGGAAACCCGTTCCATCGACTACGTGCCCCTTGCCGAGCGTCACGGCAAGGCGTGGCACCTGTGGCCCATCTGGTTCTGCGGCGAGGCGCACCTGACCACCCTGGCAGTGGGCATCATCGGCATCGGCCTGGGCGCCAACCTGATGTGGTCGGCCATCGCCATCCTCCTCGGTTGCGCCTTCGGCACGCTGTTCATGGCCGGGCACTCCACCCAGGGGCCGCAGATGGGCCTGCCGCAACTGATCCAGTCGCGTCCGCAATTCGGCTACCTGGGGGCGCTGCTGGTGTACGTGGTGGCCATCGTCACCTACGTCGGCTACAACGCCTTCAACCAGTTGCTGGTGGGGCAGACCCTGCACGAGCTGTTCAACGCCCCGCAGGAGCCGTCGGCGATCCTCTTCTCGCTGCTGGCCATCGTCATGGCCATCGCCGGCTACAACACCTTCCACAAGGTGCAGCGCTGGCTGGCGTTCCTGCTGATCGGGGTGATGGCGGTGTTCACCGTCGGCCTGTGCGTCTACGTGAGGCTGCCGCAGGAGCAGCTGACCCTCAGCGGCTTCAAGGCCACGCCCTTCCTCGCGCAGTTCTTCGTTGCCGCCGCGTACCAGCTGAGCTGGGCGATCTATGTATCGGACTACTCGCGCTACCTGCCGCCGAACGTCAGCGTGCGTTCGTCATTCTGGTGGACCTACCTGGGCGCGATGATCGGTGGCGTGTGGATGATGCTGCTCGGTGCCCTGGCCGCCGCCCTGAGCCCCGGCCAGAACCTTGCCAAGGGGCTGGTGCTGCTGGGTGACAGGGTGTTCCACGGTTTCGGCGAGTTCATCCTGATCCTCGCGGTGCTCAGCCTGGTGACCAGCGCCGCGCAGAACTTCTACGGCGCATCGATCACCCTGCTGAGCATCGTCGACACCGTGAAGACCCAAACCTCGACCCTGCTCAAGCGTGTGCTCTCGATGCTGGCGGTGGGCGGCGCGGCGATCTTCATCGCGATGACCGCCTCGGACAACTTCGTGAAGGATTTCGGCGACTTCCTGGCGATCCTGCTGTACCTGTTCACGCCCTGGACGGCGATCAACCTGGTGGACTTCTACGTGGTGCGCCACGGCCGCTTCTCGATTCGCGAGATATTCAAGCCCGATGGACTCTACGGGCGCTGGAACTGGCGCGGCATCGGCGCCTACCTGGTGGGCTTCGTGGTCATGCTGCCGTTCTCCGCTACCGGCCTGTACACCGGCTACGTGGCGCGGCAACTGGACGGCGCCGATGTCAGCATGCCGATCGGCCTGGCGGTGTCGGCGCTAGCTTACTGGTGGCTGTGCCGCTCGCAGAATATCCAGCAGGAACTCAGCCAGGTCGGTCGCCTCGACCAGGGACTGGAAAGCGGCGCCATGGCCTGAGGCCGCGCCACGGCACCTGCGCACGCCGGCAAATCTTGCTAGATTGGCGTCCCCGCCCGCCCGGTGCCCCGCGCCGGGCGGGCTTGCCATTCCAGTGAGGGAAGCGGATTCAGCTATGAGCGTGGACAGTCCGGGCGACAAGCCCCGCAAGCGCAGGACCCGGGTGGACCCGGAGACCCGGCGCAAGGCCATCGTCGAAGCCACCATGCGCTGCATCACGCGCTTCGGCCACGCCGGCACCACCATCGAGCGCATCTGCGACGAAGCAGAGGTTTCGGTCGGGCTGATCGGCCACCACTTCTCCAGCAAGGACGAGCTGATGCTCGCCACCTACCAGGAGCTGACCAACCAGTTGCGCGAGGAGACCCGCCGCCACCTGGAGACCAAGGGCGGGACGCCCGTGGAACGCCTCACCGCGATCATCCGCTCGTCGTTCCGTGGCAGCATCTTCAACGAATTCATCCTCACCACCTGGCTCGGCTTCTGGGGGGCGGCGGTGTCCTCCGAGCAACTGCGCGAGCTCAATCGCAAGCTCTACGCCGACTACCGCAAGGAGCTCGAGGCGGTGTTCAAGGCCATCGCCGCCGAGCGCGAACTGGCCCTGGATGCCAAGGGCAGCGCGCTGATCATCACCGCGCTGATCGATGGCTTCTGGCTGGAGTGGGCGCTGGACCACAAGGCCTTCAGCGCCCGCAAGGCGGAGAAGTGCTGCCTGCAGACGGCGCAGCTGTTGATCGGCGCCCAGCCGGTCTAGCCAGACTCTATTGCCGCCCGCCTGGCGCACATCGAGCAACCGGTGCTGTTCTTCGACCGGCGGGACGGGATTCCCGCCGGTACGCCGCCGCCCCTGCGAAGCGCGAGTAGCGGGGAGGGCAGTTCATTTCTCCTGCCGTCTGTTGACCTCAAGTTAGGTTGAGGTCTTAGAGTCCGTCCGGCCTTACCCATCGCCGTCCGCTTCGGCGGCTTGGGTAAGTGCATTGGCAACAGGCCTCCACAAGGACCAGGAATGGATACCCAGACTTCACTGATGATTTTCCAGAGCACGTGCTTCCTTGGATTCAGCCTGTGGCTGAGCATCGCGCTGATCAACAATCTGCATGCCTTCGCCAGCTCGACCAAGGCGGTGGGCGCGACCCTGTCCATGGCGCCGCTGGCCCTGCCGCCGGCGATCGATAGCCCGTTGCGGATTCGCGCCGTGTCGTCGCCCGCCCTGCATCGCCTGGCGTTGACCATCATCGTCTTGATCCAGGCGGTGGCGGTGCTTGCGGCCTGGATGGGTTGCTACGGTCTGCTGCTGGGCGACGGCCTGGAAGCGGCCAGGCCCTGGCTGAATCTCGCCTTGAGCGCTGCCCTCGGCTTCCTGTTCGCCATGCTGCTGGGCGGGCTCTGGTTCGGCTACTGGATACGCCAGGAGGGGCTGCAACTGACTCACCTGGCGCTGGTCGTCTGGACGCTGCTGGACTTCGTTGTCCTCAACATTCACTGGAGTTAATTGAACTGGGCAACCCAACGCGCAAGGAGGAACAGCATGAAGATGATGGTCGTGGGAGCGAGCAGGGGACTGGGCCGCGCCCTGGTCGAGGGGCTCGGGAAGCCGGGTGACAGCGTGATCGGTGTATCGCGCCGGCTGCCGGAAGGTCTGGCGGTTGCGTCGGAGGTAAGCCTTGAGTGGATCGAAGCGGACCTTGCCCGGCCAGCGGAAGCGGTGGCGCTGATCGAGGCTGAAGCGCCTGCCGAACTCGATGTCCTGATCTGCAACGTCGGCATCTGGGAGGAGCACGCGTTCAGCGAGCAGTACGCGTTCCTGAGCGATAGCGACGAGTCCATCGGCAGGCTGGTCGAGGTGAACATCGTTTCCACGCTGTTGCTGCTCAAGCGCCTGGTTCCCAGGTTGCTCGGCTCCGCCAGGCCGCAGCTGATCCTGACGGGTTCGACCTCGGCCCTGCGCCAGAGCGGGCGCCCGGAAGTGGCATTCGGCGCTTCCAAGTTCGCCCTCAACGGCATGGCCGATGCGCTGCGCGAAGGCTTCAGGGACGAAGGCCTGGCGGTGACCGTGCTGCAGCTGGGCTACCTGAACACCGACGATCCCCTGTCCACTCCGCTGGCCGATGCCGCGGCGCGGGGGGAAGGGCACCAGATACCCGTGCATGATGTGGTCACGCTGGTCGACGCGTTGCTGCGACTGTCCGGCGCTTCGTTCGTGCGCGAACTGACGCTCCCGGCCATCAGGGATGAGCGCTTCTGACATCGGCTGCGGCGAGCGCCTGCAATCGGTGGTAGCGGCAAGTCTGGGCAGGCGCCGTCGGATAGTTCCTTTCCACTCGGACCATCACGCTAAAGAAAAAAATCAATCTAAAAAGTCCCGGTCGACACGCCGGGACTTTTGCTAACCTCAATCCAGTAGGTGAGAACGCAGACTGATGCGCAAGTGGATAGCAAGGAGACGTGGGGCACGTTCCCGGGGTACACGGCTGCAAGCGCGAGAGTTGTCCCATAGGCCGCGTGAAGCGGGGAGGTTGAATCTCTTCCGCCAGATTCCTCAGAAACCTTGTAAGCCGGAGACCAGCGCCGGCCACCTACTAAAACCCACAAGCCCGACCACCGTGTCGGGCTTTTTCTTTGGGGTAACAGGTGGCGTGCGGAGAAGGGCGACAGCGTGCCGCGCGATGGCAGCGACCCGCGCGGCGAATCCGGTCGGGTTCATGGGCAGGCTCGTGCTGGCTGATCGCTCGATGGGGCGGTTCTAGCCCGTCGTTGCGCCGCCGAACTGCCGGAGAAAATCGCTCACCGCCGCGAGTACCGCCGCCTGCTGCTGGCGATGCGGAACGTGGCCGCAATCGGGAAGCAGCTTCAGCACCGTGGGTACGCCCGGCACCGAGGTGAAGCGCTCCGGGTGCGCCGCCGTGCCGTATTCGTCCTGCTCGCCGTGCAGGCTGAGGATCGGGCACTTCACCAGGGCCAGTTCTGCGTCCAGGTTCCAGTCGCTGAAGTCGTCCGACAGCCAGGTGTCGACCCAGGCGCGAAGTACACAGAAGGCCTTGTCGCCGTGGTATTTCTGCAGACGCTCCAGTTGGCCCTCGCGGGCGAACTCCTGCTCGGCGGCGCGGATGCCGTCGCGGGTCTGGTGTTCGACGAAAGCCTGGGCCGATTCGGTGATCAGCGCCGCGCAAGCCAGCGGGTGCTGCGCCACGCAGGCCACCGCCATGGCGCCGCCGACGCTGTGGCCGAACACCACGCAGCGCTCGAAGCCGAAGTGCTGTTGCAGCACGGGGAAATTCTCCCGCGCCTCGTCGTCGATGAAGCCCAGGGGCAGGGCGCCGGGGTAGCCCTCGGAGCGGCCGAAGCCGAGGCGGTCATAGGCGATCACCAGGTGGCCGGTGGCGCGCGCGAGGTTCTCCGGGAAGTCCCGCCACAGTGCCACGCAGCCCAGGGAGTCATGCAGCAGCAGGATCGGTTCGCCGTGGGTTTCGGCGGGCGTCCAGGACTGGGCAAACAGCTGGCCCTTGCCGGTGCTGATCCAGTGTTCGCGGGTGCTGATTGGCAACGACATGACGCTCTCCTGTGCGGCGGGGCTGACTCGCTTTGCGTTCGGCCATAGTATTGCGGCCAGGCGCTCGCGGCGATGTTCAGACGGGCGCATGCATAGTCCGATCGGGCCAGGGGGATGCGTGAAACAGGTGGCGATTCTGGCCTACGAAGGCTGCTGGGCGATGGGCCTGTTTTCGGCGGCGGACTTCTTCCGCATCGCTGCGCTGCTGGAGCTGCACGTCGGCATGGAGCAGTCGTTCGAGGTGCGGTTGGTATCCGTCGATGGCGCTCCGGTGTGCGCCGCGGGAGGCCATGTCATCACCCCGGATGGCACGTTGGCGGATGTCGCGCAGGCAACCCTGATCGTCCTGCCGGCCATCGAGGGGCCGCGTCTTGCGCATTTCGAGCCGGATATCCGGGCGCTTGGCTGGCTGGGCGAGCGGATCGACGCAGGCGCCCGCGTGCTGGCGCTGACCACCGGCGCCGCCTGGCTGGCCGCCAGCGGGCGGATGGACGGCGGCCTGCTGGCCACCCACTGGTCCTTCGTGCGGCAGCTGGGCCTGCAGTACCCGGCAAGCCGCTTCGTGGCGCGTGAGTCCTTCCTGCAGGAGGGTGGTCTGTACAGCACCGGGTCGCTCAATGGCTGCTTCGACGCGCTGCTGGATATCCTTGCCCAGGAGCGTGGCGACCGCTTCGCGCAACTCTGTGCCACCCATTTGCTGGTGGCCGATCCGCACCTTCTCGGACCTATCCTGCCGGGCCACCGCAACCATTGCGACGAGACCGTGCTGCAGGTGCAGGACTGGATCGAAAGCCATCACGCGCAGCCCCTGACCATCGAGCGCATGGCCCGCCAGGCCGGGGTCAGCGCGCGCACCTTCAAGCGCCGCTTCAGCGAGGCGACGCGACTGCCGCCCAATCTGTACCTGCAGCAGGTACGCATCGACAAGGCGAAGAAGCTGCTGCTGGCGACCCAGCTGGCGGTGCGCGAGATCGCCGCCGAGGTCGGCTACGAGAACGTCAGCTTCTTCGTCCGTCTGTTCAAGGCGCGCACCGGAACCACCCCGGCGCGCTGGCGGGCCGGCTCCTAAGGAAACCTTAATCGAGCTGCGCGATGATGACGACTCGCGGCCGGAGCTGTCCCCATATGTGCTCACTCAGGGTCCGGTCGCTTTTTTTCCTTTCCCATGGGAGTCCTGCCCGGGACGCTCGCCCTGGTCAATTGCGCCAGCGCCGAGCCGGCAGGGCCCCGTCGCTGTCCCAAAGCGTGCGGACAGTGGCGCTACGCATCCCCCTGATCTTTCGCGCTCGTTCAGCCCACACCCGCTGGCGCACCGGTATTGCCCGGTGTGCAGACCGGGCGTATCGGCGTTTCTATGGATGTCGGCTCGCTGCGCGGTTCACGCTGCAAGCCGGCCAGCGATCCGGATCAGCTTTCCCGAACGGAGCGGCAAGCGCCACGCGGCGTCGCTGCCCTGACTTCTTCGGCGACCACGGCGCGCCACCAGTGCTCACCCCAGTGCGGGGAATCGATGTCGATGCGCTCGCCCATCATCGGCGTGGTGACCGCAATGCCGCGCTCGCCGGCCAGTTGCAGCACGCGTTCGAAGGGTTCGTACCAGGCATGCATGGCCAGATCGAAGGTGCCGTTGTGGATCGGCAGCAGCCAGCGGCCATTGAGGTCCTGGTGCGCCTGGACGGTCTCCTGAGGGTGCATGTGCACGTAGGGCCAGTGTTCGTTGTAGGCGCCGGTTTCCATCAGCGTCAGGTCGAATGAACCGAAGCGCCGGCCGATCTCGGCGAAGCCGTCGAAGTAGCCGGTGTCGCCGCTGAAGAAGATGCGCAGGCGTTCGTCCTCGATCACCCAGGAGCACCAGAGCGTACGGTTGCCGTCGCGCAGGCCGCGGCCGGAGAAGTGCTGCGCGGGTGTGGCGGTCAGGCACAGGCCATCCACCTGGATGTTCTGCCACCAGTCGAGCTGTTTCACCTTGTCCGCCGGTACGCCCCAGTCGATCAGCCTGTCGCCGACGCCAAGCGGAGTGATGAAGACCTCGGCGCGCTCGGTCAACACCTGGATGGTGGCGCGGTCGAGGTGGTCGTAATGGTCGTGGGAGAGGATCACGCCACGGATCGGCGGCAGGTCTTCCAGGGCAATGGGCGGTGCGTGGAAGCGCCTGGGGCCGGCGAAGGATAAGGGCGAGGCGCGCTCGGAAAACACCGGGTCGGTCAGCCACCAGCCGCCGCGCAGTTTCAGCAGCAGGGTCGAGTGGCCGAGGCGGTACAGGCTGCGGTCCGGGGCGTAGTCCAGCTCGGTACGGCTGAGGGCGCGCACCGGCACCGGCGCGTGCGGCACGGTGTTCTTCGGTTTGTTGAACAGCACGTCCCACAGCACCTTCGCATTCGGCTCGGGCATCTGCGCCGGGCGTGGCGTGAGGTTGTGGAAGCGGCCACCGCGCGCTTGCGGGGAGTGGCTGTAGTCGCCGATGGGGGCACGCTGCAAGGGGATGCGGGGCAAGGCACTGGTCCTGTGGTGGCGGATACTGTCAGGGCACAACGCTAACAGGATCGCCCGCCAGGGATCAGTACCCGCGTCTCGATGGAAATTATCAGCGGCAATGATGGAACGGCTCAGGTGCCGGTCTTGACCTTGCTCCACACCCGGGTGCGCACTCGCTCCGCCTTCAGCGGCAGGGGTTCGAGGGGGAACAGCGTGGCCATCACCTCTTTCGACGGGTAGGCGCCGGGGTCGTCGCGCAGCTTCGCATTCACCAGCGTGGTGGCGTCGCGGTTGGCGTTGGGGTAGCCGACGTAGTCGGAACTCTTGGCGATCACCTGCGGGCGCAGCATGTAGTCGATGAAGCTCAGGCCCTGCTCGGGGTGCGGGGCGTCCTTGAGCAGCACGAAGCTTTCCACCCACACCGGCGCGCCTTCGCGGGGGATGCTGTAGGCGATCTTGCGGCCATTGCCGGCGCGCTCGGCGGTGAGCCGCGCATCGAACACCCCGCCTTCCCAGCCGACCACCGCGCAGGTGTTGCCGTTGGCCAGGTCAGTGATGAACTTCGAGGAGTCGAAGTAGCGCACGTAGGGGCGGATCTTCAGCAGCAGCTCCTCGGCCTTGCGGTAGTCGTCGGGGTTCTGGCTGTTGGGCGGCAGGCCCAGGTAGTGCAGGGCGATGGAGACGATCTCCGTCGGCGAGTCGAGCATGGCGACGCCACACTGGCTGAGCTTGGCGATGTTCTCTTCCTTGAAGATCAGGTCCCAGGTGTTCACCGGCGCCTGGTCGCCGAACAGCTCGTGAATCTTGTCGACGTCGTAGCCGATGCCGGTGGTGCCCCAGAGGTAGGGCGCGCCATAACGGTTGCCGGGGTCGTTCTTCTGCAGGGTGGCGAGCACTTCCGGGTCCAGGTGCGGCCAGTTCGGCAACTTGGCGCGGTCCAGTTCCTGCAGTACGCCGGCCTTGATCAGGTTGGGCATGACGTCGCCACTGATCACCACCACGTCGTAGCCGGTGCGCCCGGCCATCAGCTTGCTCTGCATCACCTCGGCGTTGTCGAACACGTCCAGCACCGGGGTGATGCCGCTTTCCTGCTGGAATTCCTTGGGCGTTTCGGGGGCGATGAAGTCGTACCAGTTGTACAGGTGCACGGTGGGGCCGTCGGCGGCCCAGGCGCCGGACAGCGGCGCACCGATCAGACTGGCCAACGCCAGTGCCAGTAATCGCGGGACTTTCATGGGATGCTCCTGGCCGGCGCTCCGTGGGGAGCGCCGACGGTTTTCATTGGAATTGTTATGGGCAGGTTGCAACCGGCAAAGGGCGGCTCGTTTCAGGGAATCAGCAGTTCGCGGCGGCCGTCGGCGTGCTCGATGCGCTCACCCGGCAGGCGGAAGCGTTTCTCCCGCTGATAGTCGTACAACTCGCGGGCGGCGGCGAGCCGGGTGAAGTCCAGCTCGACGCTGTGCCGGCATTCCTCGCGCCCGGCTTCGAACAGCAGGTGGCCGAAAGGATCGAACGCGGCGCTGCCGCCGGCGAAGGTCAGGTCGTCGTCGCCGCTGCCCACGCGGTTCACCACCACGGCGAACACCTGGTTCTCCTGCGCGCGGGCGGCGATGGAGGTGCGATGCACGTGGCCGTAGGGCTCCATGTTGCCGTCGGTGACCAGGATCAGTTGGGCGCCCAGCTCGGCCATGGCGCGGGCGGTCTCGGGGAACTCGGCGTCGAAGCAGATCAGCAGGCCGATGCGCACGCCGCGCCATGGGAAGGTCACGTAGCGATCGCCGGGCTCCACCAGGCCGGGTTCGGAGATCCACAGGTGGGTCTTGCGGTAGCGCGCCAGGATGCCCTCCGGCGCGATGAACAACGTGGTGTTGTAGAAGCGTCCGCCGTCGTTCTCGATCAGTCCGACCACCACGGCGACCTCATGGTCGCGGGCGGCCTGGGCGATGGCGCACACGCTCGGGCCGTCGAGGGGCTCGGCGTTGGCGGCGATGTTGCCGGCATCGAGGAAGCCGGTGATCTGCGACTCGTGGAAAACCACCAGATCGGTGTCCGGCGCGCAGGTGGCGATGGCCTTGAGGATGCGCTGCAGGTTGTGCGCAGTGTCGCCGTCGCGGCCTGTCATCTGTACCAATTCGAGTTTCATTGTCGGGCCTTGTTGTTGTTCGAGAGGACTCCGCCAAGGCCAGTGACAAGGCCCCGGAGGCAATGCAAGTATGCGTTTCGCTTAAGGATTTCCTATCACGTCGAGTAGTTAACCCCGGGGGGTATGCGGATGAACCTGAGCCTTGCGGATGTGGCCTGGCACCGGTCGGTGGGGCAGCTGGTCGAGTCGCTCGACCGGCCCGGCTTCTGGCCTGCGCTGGCGCGGATACTGGATGAGTACGTGCCGCTGGATAACTGGGTGGCGCTACTGTTCAGCGATGGCCGGCCCTACCTGTTTGCCGAGAGCCCCTACGAAGGGGAGTCGCCCGATCCGCTGTTCCACGACTACATCAAAGGCCTGTACCTGCTCGACCCGTTCTATGTCGCCAACCGCGAGAGGCCTGGAAGCGGGTTGTTCCGCCTGTCCGAGGTGGCCCCCGAGCGCTTCCGCCAGACCGAGTACTACCGGCTGTACTTCGATCGCAACGTCAAGGAGGACGAGGTGCAGTACAACGTGCAGCTCGACGACACGCGCACACTGTGCCTGTCGCTGGGCAGCCGGCGGCGCTTCACGGTGGAGCAGATCGCGCTTCTGGAGCTGATCCGGCCGTGGGTTGCCGGGCTGATGCGCCAGCGCCTGTTCTTCGAGGGCGCCATGGTTGAGCAGGCACCGCGCCAGGCACCGCGCTGGCAGGGCGATCTGGAGGCGGCGATGGCGCGCCTGGGTACGCCGCTGACCGCCCGCGAGCTGGACGTGATCCGCCTGATGCTCGGCGGCTGCTCGAACAAGGAAGTGGCGAACAAGCTGGACATCTCGGCCGAGACGGTGAAGGTCCACCGCCGGCACATCTACGCCAAGCTGAATATCAAGTCACAGCCGGAATTGTTCGCGCTGTTCCTCAAGGCCCAGGCCGACGCCTGAGCTCACTGCAGCCGCGAGAGAATGTCCCAGGCCAGCTTCACTCGCGCGTCGTTGGGGTAGTTGCGGTTGGCGAGCAGCACGATGCCGCGCTGCTTCGCCGGTACGAAGGCCACGTAGGCGCCGAAGCCGGCGGTGGCGCCGGTCTTGTTCACCCAGACCTTCTGTTGCGGTGGCAGCGGCGGGTCGATCGCGGTGACTGGCTGGCTGCCCTGGACCATCTGGCTGCCGTTGTACTGCTGCAGCTCTTCCAGGCGTGGTGGGTAGGCGTACTGTTCCCATATCAGGTCCTGGGTCATCGGGCCGACCTTGTAGTAGCCGGTGCGGGTGGCGTCGAGCGCAGCCTGCAGCTTTTCCCCCAGCTTGACCCGGCCCAACTGGATCTCCACGAAGTGCAGCAGGTCGCGGCTGCTGGTGCGCACGCCATAGGCCACGTCGGCCAGCACGTCGGGATTGATCCGCACCGGCGCGTCGTCCTTGTCGTAGCCCTGTGCGTAGTAACCCTGGCGGGTCACCGGCACCTCGATGTGGGTGTTGGAGAGGCCCAGCGGGGCGAACACGTTGCGTTGCATCGCCGTCTTGAACGGCATGTCGAGCGCCCGCTCGGTGGCGAAGCCGACCAGGGCGATGCTGGGATTGGCGTAGGTGCGCTGGCTGCCGGCGAGGTACTGCGGCTGCCAGTCGTTGTAGTACTGGGTGAGCTGCTCCGGCGTTTGCACCGCGTCGGGAATCTGCAGTGGGAAGCCGCCGGCGGTGTGGGTGGCGAGGTTGATCAGGCTGACCTTGTCCAGCGCGCTGCCTCGCAGCTCCGGCATGTAGTGGGTGGGGCTGTCCTTGAGCGACAGCTTGCCGGCGGCCTGGGCGAAGGCGGCGAGGGTCACGGTGAAGGTCTTGCTGATCGAGCCGACCTCGAACAGCGTGTCGCTGGTGACCGGCTGGTGATTCTCGCGGGAGGCCAGGCCGAAGTTATAGAAGCGCTGCTCGCCGTTATCGGTGACGCCGATCGCCAGTCCGGTGATGCCGTTCTCGCGCATCACCGCCTCGGCGGCCTTCTGCACCTTGGCGTCGAAGTCCGGCGCCATGGCGGCGCTGGCCGGAGGAATGCTGGAAAGGGTGAGCGAGCAGCTGAGAGTGAGGAGGCCGGTCAGGCGCATGGCGAACATCCTGTTGCGATGGGCAATTGCAGAACCTGACCCTAGCATCGCCGCGCCCATCCCTCCAGTGGCGAGCCCGGCGACAGCCTGCGCTACGCCGCGAACCCTGCCGGTGGTAGCATGCGCGCCCCATGCACTACACCGACCTCGACCAACGCCTCGCCGATCTCGGAGCGCTGCCCCTGCACCGCGCCCGGATGCTGCGCGCCTGGCTGCAGGGCAGGGCGCTGGACAGCGGCACGAAGCGCCAGGCCAGTGAAGACTTCCTGCCGCTCACCGTACGCAACGGCGTGGCGGACATCGCCGCCGAACTTGCGCAGCTGGCCCGCCTGCATTCCCGCCACCCCGGCGCGGACGGCTCCGAGCGCCTGCTGGTGCAGCTGCGCGACGGCCAGATGGTGGAGAGCGTGCTGCTGCCGCGCGGCGGCGTGTGCGTGTCCAGCCAGGTCGGTTGCGCGGTGGGCTGCCTGTTCTGCATGACCGGCAAGAGCGGCCTGCTGCGCCAGGTGAGCGCCATGGAAATCCTTGCCCAGGTGGTGCTGGCTCGTCGCATCCGAGCGGTGAATCGCGTGGTGTTCATGGGCATGGGCGAGCCGGCGCACAACCTCGACAACGTGCTCGAGGCCATCGATCGCCTCGGCACCGACGGCGGCATCGGCCACAAGAACCTGGTGTTCTCCACCGTGGGCGACCCGCGCGTGTTCGAGCGCCTGCCGCAGCAGCGGATCAAACCGGCGCTGGCGCTCTCGCTGCACACCAGCAATGCCGAATTGCGCGAGCAACTGCTGCCGCGCGCGCCGAAGCTCAGCCCGGACGAACTGGTGGAGCTGGGCGAAACCTATGCCCGGCAGGTCGGCTACCCCATCCAGTACCAGTGGACGCTGCTCAAGGGCATCAACGACAGCCAGGACGAGCTCGACGGCATCCTGCGCCTGCTCAAGGGCAAGTTCGGCGTCCTCAACCTGATCCCCTTCAACAGCCTCGAAGGCGACCAGTACCAGCGCCCGGACGGCGAGCGCATCAACGAGATCGTTCGCTACCTGCACAGCCGGGGTGTGCTGACCAAGGTGCGCAACAGCGCCGGGCAGGATGTCGACGGCGGCTGCGGGCAACTGCGCGCCCGCGCCACCGGGTTGATCGCCACGTCGCGCCGGCGGATGCCCTCGTAGGAGCGGACCTTGTCCGCGAAGGCTTGCCACTGCACCCACGTTGCAGGATGAACACCCGTAGGACCGAGGGGGACGCCCATTCCTTGCTCGTGAACCACGGCTGATCGCGGACGGAGTCCGCTCCTGCGTGGGTGCGATGCGCAGGTGTTTCCCTGTTGGAACGGAGCCATCCGCGATGGATTTCGCGGACAAGGTCCGCTCCTACAAGGAACGGACGCACTGAGTTCAACCTGTAGGAGCGGGCCATGCCCGCGATCAATGTCCGCCCCCTACAGAAATAACGGCAGAGTGCGGTTCGTGAGCAATGACTGAGTGTCCCCCCTCGGCCTTACAGGTATTCGCCATCCCAGCCCTGAGCAAATGCCTGCGAGAAGTGAACGTTCCTATGAACTGATTCCACTATCTCGCGTGCGAAGTTTCCGTATCATCCCCGCGCGCTTCGGGAGGGCTAACAGAGCGCTGGGCGAGTAAGTACCTTTGCGTGCGGTGCTGAACACACCCAGTAGGCGGTTGCCGCCATCCCGGAAAAGCGGTTGTTTTTATTGCTGTAGCTACTGCTATGGCCGGGTGGCGTGCAGCCATATAACACCCGAAAGGGGAAAACTGCAGGCGGTCCTACTGCCGTGTTCAAGCACCCGGTCGCCCCTCTGAACAGGGGGCGAGAAATGAACGAACCAGTAGGTAATCCGAATGCGACATCAGCTCTATTGCTCCGGCAATTGCCCTCTCAGGATTTCTTTTCTGCGCACGCTCGCGGAGGTCCGCCATGGATAACGAAATCCTCATCTCCTCCACCTTCATCCGCCACCGCCGCCAGCTGCGCGCCTTCCTGCTCGATGACGAACCCTGGTTCTGCGCCACCGACCTGGGCCGCCTGATCGGCCGGCAGCTCGACGAGCGCCTGCACAACAGCCTCGACGACGACCAGCTGCGCACCTGCTGGATCACCGACAACAACGGTAATTACGAAAAGGCCCTGCTGGTCAGCGATTCCGGCGTCTACGTCACCCTCATCAACTACCACCACCCGGAAAACCGCAGCGTACGCTTCTGGCTCAACCGCCAGGTGGCGCCGGCCCAGCGCAGCGCGGAGCACCCGGCATTGCGCCCGCGCGAATCCCAGTTGAGCTGGAGCAACCAGCATCTGGGCGTGCTCGAGTGGCACGGCCGGTTGTGGGTGCCATTCGAGGAACTGCCCAAGGTAGCGCGCCTGGAGCGGCCCGAGGCGTAAACGCATCGCGGGCATGGCCCGCTCCTACAGGTGAGTTGCATGCTGCTCGCGTAGGAGCGGACCTTGTCCGCGAGGCGCTCGCATCAGTCGAAGAATTCCATATCCCGATAGGGCTCAAGCCTGCACTTCTCCAGCCGTGACGCCAAGCTGCCCACATGCAGCTCCAGCCTGTGTCCGTCAGGGTCGAGGAAGTAGAACGAGTCGCCTTCGCTGACATTCGCTTTCCACTCGACGATGCCCAGCGAACGCAGTTGCGCGCAGGTGACCGCGAAATCGTCCTGGGCGACAGAGATGGCGTAGTGCGTGTTGTCCGGTTGCCTTTCCTTCTGCCGCTTCTCGTCCAGCGAAAGGCACAGCCAGAGTTCGCCCAGCGCCAGGTAGGCGCCGGTTGCCCATCTCGCTTTCAGCTTCGAGCCGGGCAGGGACTGGTAGAAGGCGATGCTGCGGGAAAGGTCGGTTACAGCCAGTGTGAGGTGGTTCAGACCCAACAGCATGACGTGATGTCCAAGGAGGCGTGGTCGGCTGAGGTTAGCAGGTCGTAGGGCGTACATCCGTTCACGGTTGTACGCCGTGTCACCCGCATCTGTCGGCAGCTTCGGCGGTCAAGCCTGACGCGCCCTGAGCGCCAGGCTAATCGGCGGATAACGTCGAACATCATTCGCCCTACGTCCCTGACTCTCGTGTGTACATTCGCGTGGAAGCAACAAGAAATTTCCTACGTGCTCATGAGATTTCGAGGGCCGCTCCCTACCGGATGGATTTCTAGAATCGCCGCCGTATCCGCCGGCGGACTGTGCGTCGGCACCGATTCCTTTCCCTTCTGGTGGTCCTATGAACTACAAGCTCCTCGCACTCCCGGCGCTGCTTCTTTCACTGGCGGCCTGTGGCCCGCAAGGGCCCTCCGGCGGGGCGGCCACATCGGCCGAGCGGGTCAGCGTGCCAGCGCTGCCGGTGATTCAGGAGGCGGTGCGCGCGCTGTATCCCACCTTCAATGGCAAGCGCATTCCCGTGCTGGTCAATCACCTTTGCCTGCTGGCCCAGGGGCAGATGACCCCGCAGCAGAGCGCGGCGCAGTTGGCCCAGTACGGTATCGATGCCGCCCGGCTGCCGCTCAAGAGCGCCGATGCGACGGCCTTGCTGGTCAACGGCGACCGAGCGGCGCAGGCCGAAGCCTGTGCTGCCGCCCAGGCCAGTGCGGCGTTGACTCCGCTGAACCCTGACGATGTGATGCGTAGCCAGCCTCCCGGCAATGCAAGCGGCGACAAGAAGGCGGGGGGCGAGCCCGCGCGGGTGATCGACCAGGCCGTCCTGGGCCGCCTGCTCTCGCTCAAGCTGGGCCAGGCGCGGGCTGATGCCGATACTTTCGCGATCATCGCCACACGGCTGTCGGCTACGCCGGGCTTGACCGAGCCTGAATACCGGCAGCAGGCCCAGGCGATCTTCCGTGAACTGGCACCCGGCTACCTGGCGAGGCTGAAGCAGCAGATGCAGGCGCAGGATACCCAGTACCGCCTGGAGCGCCTTGAGCACAACCGGCTCACCTTCACCACCAACTCCGGCACGCGCTACGACGCATCGACCAGCGATGGGCTGACGCTCCTGCACTACGGTCAGCCCTGGTACGGCCGGGGAATGTTGCTGGGGATGGACTACCGTCTCCAGGTCGCCAACCTTGTGCAGGTCGGAAAGCCTGCAGCTGCTCAATAGGCGCCGCACAACGCCGACTGCTCGATGGAGAGGGCTGGTTTCGATTAGTCACCAGCCCCGTCATCCCGTATGAATGGATGCAGATCTGGGTACGCTCGCGCCTACAACCAAAGCCCCTTCGGCTATCGGGTCTGTGACCGGGGACTCTGGTACAGCCTGGACGATAGCGTCAGTGCTTGATGGCCTTCAGCCGCGCAATGCGGCGTCCTGCGTCGGTGGTGACGACATACGTCGTCCCTGCCGTTGAATACGCAGATCCTGCAGTCAAGCAATCCAGGACATCGGCTCCCTGGCGGCGGAGTTTGCCGACGCCATTGGCTGGGTTCTATCGGCCCCGGCGCTTTGCCAATGCGCTACTGCCCAGCCCCCTCATACGCAAGAGCCTTCTTCTTCCCGGTTGATTACTACTGCGGCTTCGGTGCTGTCAGTCGATTCGACAGGTCCTGTGCCTGCTCGCGCGTCTCAGCAGCGGATTCTGCCGGTTCGGCAGCCCGTCTGCGTGGCTCTGCTGCGTCGCATTGGATAGTGCGCTGTAAGAGATTTCTCAGGATAAGGATTTGTACTACAGGCGCATCAGGATCTGCTGGGTCTCTCGTTCTGCCTGGATTTTTACGATGGCCCCACATGTTTCGCGTGGCACCGATCACCGGACAACGCGAATACCCATCGGCAATTTCCAAAGCAACCCAATTTCGGGAAGAGAGAATCATGAACAAGGTCTATCGAGTAGTTTGGAGCGCGGTCCATCAGAGCTGGGTGGTGGCTTCCGAGCTCGCTACAACGCGTGGCAAAGGCTGTGGGAGCGATCGTAGCTGTTCGGGTCAGGTAGCCAACGCCAGTAATCAGTGGGGCAGTCTGAAAGATGCTGGTTTCGCTTTGCTCGGCAGCATCCGGGCCCTGCTGGCTGGTATGGTTGGTTCGCTGTCGGCCGTACTGCTGAGCATGGCTGGCATGGAAGCGGCCAACGCAGGTCCTGCATACAAGGCGGGTGGCGGTACCTATGACAGCGTCTACACCGACTACTACCAGTATGCGTACCGCACCAGCTCCTATGCCCCGACCAAGGCGTGGGATAACCAGTATGCCCTGGGCTCTTACGTGTCGCTTGGTGCGTATGCCTCGACCAAGACCAATGACGCGGACGACAAAATCTTCAAGCTGGACGGCTATACCGCTGGCGGTCGTGGCGGCGGCGTGGCTGTCGGCGACAGCGCAACGGTAGTGGGGGAGACCGGCGTCGCCATCGGTGCCCATTCCCAGGCGCTGCGCAATTTCTCGCTCGCCCTGGGTGGCAACGCCCTGGCCAATGGCCTGGGTGCCATTGCAACGGGTCGTGAAGCGCTGGCCAACGGTAACTACAGCATCGCCCAGGGCTTTGTCGCGACGGCGACCGGTACTGGTGCTATCGGTCTGGGCCAGTCGGCAACCGCCAGCGGCCTGCGCTCCATCGCCATCGGTACTTCCAGCCAGCTGTCCAGCGCGGGCAACACGGTTGGCGATGCGACTTACCTTAACCAGGCCACCAATGCGGCGGGTGCCGATGCCGTGAGTATTGGCACTGGCGCTTCCAGTGCGGCGAACAACAGCCTGGCGCTGGGTGTTCGGGCTGCCACTACCGGCACGGGGACCAACGGTGTCGCCATCGGTAATGGCTCGAAGGTTTCGGCCAACAACGGTATTGCCATCGGTAACGGCTCGGTGGCGTCGGGTGTGAATTCCCTGAGCGTGGGTACCGGTAACCAGGTTTCCGGCAGCGGTTCGGGTGCCTTCGGCGACCCGACCATCATCACCGGCAACAACAGCTACAGCGTGGGTAACGACAACAACATTTCCGGTAGTGGCAGCTTCGCCTTCGGCAATACCAACGTCATTCAAGCCAACAACAGTGCCGTGATCGGCAGCAATGGCTCGGTTGCCGCCGGCCAGACCGATGTGTTCGCCCTGGGCAATAACATCGTCAACACCGTCAGCAACTCGGTGGCGCTGGGCAGTAACTCATCCATGATTTCCGCCGCAGGCGCCACCACTGCCGGTATTGGCCGCTACGACAGCGCCACTGTGGGTGGGCGCACTTACACCTTCGCCGGTGCTGCTCCGGTCGGCGTGGTGAGCATGGGTTCCGTCGGTGCCGAGCGCCGCGTGCAGAACGTGGCGGCCGGCCAGTTGTCGGCGACCAGCACCGATGCCACCAACGGCTCGCAACTGTTCGCTACCAATCAGCAGACCACTGAAAACACCAACAGCATCAACACCCTGGATGGTCGCATGACCGCGGCTGAAGGCACTGTAGCGACCCATACTGGCCAGATCGGCGCTCTTCAGCAGAACGCTCTGCAGTGGAACGCTGCGACTGGCGCGTATGACGCCAGCCATGGTTCCGGGCAATCCCAGAAAATCTCCAAGGTTGCCGCAGGCGACCTGAGTGCGGCCAGCTCCGATGCCGTTAACGGTTCGCAACTGTTCGCGACCAATGAGCAGGTAGCGCAGAACACCACCAACATCTCGTCGCTGGACCAGCGTGTGACGACCAACGAGGGCGATATCAGCAACCTCGATGCCCGTACCGCTCAGAACACCGCTGACATCGCCAGCAACGCCACCTCGATCACCAACCTGGATGGCCGCGTGACCACCGTCGAAGGTGATATCTCCACCATCACCAGCAACCTGAACAGCGGCACCATCGGCCTGGTTCAGCAGTCCGCTGCTGGCGAAAACCTGACTGTGGGCAAGGACACCGACGGCGCAGCCGTGGACTTCGCCGGCACCGCGGGTGCTCGCAAGCTGATCAACGTCGCTGATGGCGCCGTGGCCAAGGACAGCAAGGATGCCGTCAACGGTGGCCAGCTGTTCGGCGTGAGCCAGTCGGTCGCCAACGCCATGGGTGGCGGCTCGGTAGTCAATGCCGACGGTTCCATCTCGGCACCGAGCTACACCGTGACCAACGCGGATGGCTCCACCAGCACCATCAACAACATGGGCGACGCGATCAGCAACATCGACAGCCGCGTTTACGACAACACCACGTCGATTACCGGCCTGGACGGCCGCATGACCACCGTCGAAGGTGATATCTCCACCATCACCAGCAACCTGAACAGCGGCACCATCGGCCTGGTTCAGCAGTCCGCTGCTGGCGAAAACCTGACTGTGGGCAAGGACACCGACGGCGCAGCCGTGGACTTCGCTGGCACCGCGGGTGCTCGCAAGCTGATCAACGTCGCTGATGGCGCCGTGGCCAAGGACAGCAAGGATGCCGTCAACGGTGGCCAGCTGTTCACCACCAACGAGCAAGTGGTTCAGAACACCCTGAACATCTCGTCGCTGGACCAGCGCGTGACGACCAACGAGGGCGATATCAGTAGCCTCGATGTCCGCGTGACCAACAATGAAGGCAGCATCGGCAACCTCGATGCCCGTACCATTCAGAACACCGCTGACATTGCCGGCAACACTGCGTCGATCACCCATCTGGATGGCCGCGTGACCAATGTCGAAGGTGACATCGCCACCATCACCAATAACCTCAACAGCGGCACCATCGGCCTGGTGCAACAGACCGCCGCCGGTGAAAACCTGACCGTGGGCAAGGGCACCGATGGTGCAGCCGTGGACTTCGCCGGCACCGCTGGCGCACGCAAGCTGATCAACGTCGCCGACGGTGCCGTGGCGGCCGATAGCAAGGACGCCGTCAACGGTGGCCAGCTGTTCGAGACCAACAACAAGGTTGCCGTCATCGATGGGCGCGTCAGCAACCTGGAAGGCAGCGTGATGAACATCGCCAACGGCGGCGGCATCAAGTACTTCCACACGGCCTCGGCCAAGGATGACTCGGTTGCCAGCGGTGCCGACTCCATCGCCGCGGGCGGCAATGCCAAGGCGAGCGGTGCAGGTGCCATCGCCATGGGCGCCGATGCTCAAGCCTCCGCCGATGGCAGCATTGCCCTGGGCAGCGGCTCCAGCGACAACGGTCGCGGTGCCGAGAACTACACCGGCAAGTACTCCGGTCAGGCAAACGCCACCACCGGCACCGTATCGGTTGGCAACGCCGCAACCGGTGAAACCCGTACCCTCAGCAACGTGGCCGATGCCAAGGAAGCGACCGATGCGGTCAACCTGCGCCAGCTCGACGGTGCCGTGGCCGAGTCCAAGTCGTACACCGACAGTAAGGTCGAAGGCATGACCGGGAAACTGGATGGCGCCGTTACCGATCTGGGCAAGCGCGTGAACGATGTCGACAGCCGCATCGTCAAGGTCGCAGACAGCGTCAGCGATATCTCCCAGGTGAACAACGCCTCGAAGCTGCCGAAGCCGACCGCCTCGGGGACCGATTCGGTGGCCATGGGCGCAGGCGCGCATGCCTCGGGTGCGAACAGCACCGCGATGGGCTCCAACGCCAAGGCCAAGGGCAAGAACTCGGTGGCCATCGGCGCCAACTCGGTTGCTGAGCGCGACAATAGCGTGGCCGTAGGCAGTGCTGGCAACGAGCGTCAGATCACTCATGTGGCCGCCGGCACTGAGCGTACCGATGCTGCCAACGTGGGCCAGGTGAATGACGCACTGCAGGCCCTGAGCAGCCAGTCCGCGGAGCGCTACAACGACCTCAAGCGTGACCTGAGCAAGCAGGATGACGAGCTCAGCGCGGGTATCGCCGGTGCCATCGCCATCGCCAGCCTGTCGCAGCCGATCGTCAATGGCGGCAGCACCACGGCAGTCGGGGTCGGCCACTACAACGGTCAGTCCGCGGTATCGGTGGGTGTGTCGCACATGTCCAACGACGGCAAGTGGACCACCAAGCTCGGTGGCAGCACTGACACCCAGGGTCGCTTCTCCGCGGGTGGCTCTGTCGGTTACAACTGGTAATGCGTCATCCCCCTTGCACGGGCCTGTGTGACGGGTAAGGGAAGTAAGGTCAGAAGCCCTGGTGCTCGATTGAGTGCCGGGGCTTTTGCATTCAGTGACGGGCGCATTCCCGCTCGATCAGTCGGTTCGATGAGGGCTGGGCTGAGACAGGCCGTCAACGGACAACCGCAGGTCGGCCCCAGGCAACTCTTCCCTGGCGCGCCGACCTATGGTGACGGGCCCTTCACTGGATCGACCCGGAGCTGAGATGTCCGACTTCATTACCGTGCTGCGCGAAACCTGTCCGACCCCGGTGCTGGACGCCACCAAGTGGAAGCGCATCGGCGGCGACCCGCACACCGTCAACCTCAACGCCTACCTCTCGAAAGACGGCAGCAAGATCATGGGCACCTGGATCTGCACCCCCGGCAAGTTCGAGGTGAGCTACGAGAAGTGGGAGTACTGTCACTTCCTCGACGGCTACTGCATCATCACCCCGGAGGGTGAGCAGCCGATCCACCTGCGTGCCGGCGATGTGTTCGTCATCGAGCCGGGCATGAAGGGCACCTGGGAAGTGGTGGAAACGGTGCGCAAGTACTTCGTCTTCGCCTGATTTCCAGCCATGAAAAAGGGAGCCATCTGGCTCCCTTTTTCATGGGCGGGATTTCACTGCGGCTCTTCGCTGATCGACCAGCACGCCGCCGAGACATAGGGCGCCAGCGCCAGTTCGCCGACCAGGGCCTCCAGGAGGCTGTCCTTGCCGCTGGCGGCGAGCACCAGGGCGGTAACTTCCACCTCGCCGCCGGTCTTGCGCGCATGGCTTTCCAGGCGTTGCAGGGCCAGGCCGTTGGCGCTCAGGCGATTGAGCAGGGTGGAGCGCACCAGGGCTTCCTGGTGTGGTTCGGTCACCGCCTCGACCAGGTAGTAACGCTCGCTGCTCGGCTCGATGGGGGCGTGGCGCTGGATCCAGCGGGTCACCGACGGCAGCGTCAGGTTGCAGAGGACGATCAGCAGGGTGGCGGACAGCGCGGCGAGGAAGAAACCACTGCCGGCCAGCACGCCCACCGCGCCGGTGCACCAGATCGTGGCCGCGGTGCTCAGGCCGCGCACGCTCAGACCGTCGCGCATGATCACGCCAGCGCCGAGGAAGCCGATGCCGGTGACCACTTGGGCGGACATGCGCACCACTTGGTCCTGCGCGTCCATGAGGAAGGGCAGGGTAGCGAAGGTGGCCGCGCCCAGCGCTACCAGCCCGTGGGTGGCGACGCCGGTGAAGCGCTGTCGCCATTGCCGCTCCATGCCGATCAGGGCGCCGAAGCAGAGGGCGGCGAACAGGTCCAGGATGATCTCGAAATGCATTCCGTTACGCTCCGCGCCGGCCTCGCGCCGACGCCAGTGGGATGGGGCGACTAACCCCGCGGCCGGCTAGTCTACCCAAGCGGGGTGATATAGGGCAGGTCGCCTCGGACGGCCCCGGTAGGGTGGATCACCTGATCCGGGTTATGCGCCCTACGCGCTGCGCCGGGATTACGTGGAGAAGCTCCGTTCGGAGCACCCTGTAGGAGCGGGCCATGCCCGCGATTCGCGCGCATGGCGCGCTCCTACAACGTTGAGTCGTCCTACCGATGCTCGGTTTTGCTCTGTACAGTGGCTGTTCCTTTCACCGGAAGAGAGTTGGCGAGATGGTCACCTGTTACCTGCGCTACGTGCTGGACCCATACAAGCTCAAGGAATTCGAACATTACGGCCGGTTGTGGATTCCCCTGGTGGAGCGCTTCGGCGGCCAGCACCATGGCTATTTCCTGCCCTCCGAAGGCGCCAGCAACATTGCCCTGGCGATGTTCACGTTTCCCAGCCTGGCTGACTACGAACGTTACCGGCAGCAGTCCATGGACGATCCCGACTGCCAGGCCGCGTTCCGCTACGCGGAAGAAACCCGCTGCATCATCAGCTACGAGCGGAGCTTCTTCCGACCGGTGTTCGGCGCCTGATCAGTCGCTGCGGCGAACCAGCCCGTAGGAGCAGCTGTCTTTTGGGCTATTCGCTGCGCTCACCCTTCGGGCCGCACTGAAGTGCGTTCAGCGCAAGCGCTGTCCCGAAGGGGGATCACCCAGAAAACAATGCCGGAGCGGACCTTGTCGGCGAAATCCAGCGTGGCGGAATCGATGGTGGCAGGTGAATGCCGATGCTGGGTGCGAACCGTCGGGCACCGGCCTTGCCGGCGGCTCGCGGATAAGATCCGCTCCTACGAGAGCAGCATCCAGCTCCCTGTAGGAGCAACTGTCTTCTAGGCTCCCGCGTTCGCGGGAGTGACGGCGTTATGCATCATCCTCCGCACACGTCATCCCCGCGAACGCGGGACGCGGCTCCATCGCGAACAGCGCTTGCGCTGGCCCGAAGGGGGATCACCCAGAAAACTATGTAGGAGCGCGCCATGCCCGCGATCGCGCGCATGGCGCGCTCCTACAGGTAGTGGTGCGGCGCCGGCTCAGCGCCGCGCCACCGCATCCCCACTCCAGCCACCGCCAAGGGCGCGGAACAGGTCGACCAGGGCGAGCTGCCGCTGGGTGCTGGTCTCGATGTAGGCCGCTTCGTTGATGAAGTTGTTGCGCTGCGCGTCCAGGTAGCGCAGGTGGTTGTCGACGCCGCCTTCGTAGCGCGCCTTGGCCAGCTTCAGCGTCTCCTGGGTGGTGTTCACCAGGGCACGGCGGGCGACTTCCTCGCGACGCAGGGTGTCGGTGGCGGCCAGCGCATCGGCCACTTCGCGGAAGGCGGTCTGGATGGTGCCTTCGTAGGCGGCCACGGCGGAATCCTTGCGGACCTTGGCCAGGTCCAGGTTGGCGCTGTTGCGCCCGGCATCGAAGATCGGCAGCGTCAGGCTCGGTACGAAGCTCCAGGAGCGCGAGCCGCCGTCGAACAGGCCGGACATTTCCGCGCTGGACGTACCGAAGCTGCCGGTCAGGCTGATGCGCGGGAAGAACGCCGCCCGCGCCGCGCCGATGTCGGCGTTGCGCGCCTTGAGCTGGTGCTCGGCGGCGAGGATGTCCGGGCGCCGTTCAATCAGCTCCGATGGCGTACCGAGTGCGATGTCCTGGATCAGCATGGCCTTGGGCTGTGGCACCTGCGGAATGCGCTTCGCCGCATCCGGTGAGCCGAGCAGCAGCACCAGGGCGTTGAGCGCCTGCTGCTTCTGCCGGGCGTTGCTTTCCAGTTCGGCGCGGGACTGCTCCACCAGCCCCAGCGCTTCCTGGTAGTCCAGCGCGGTGGCGGCGCCGGCCGTGCGGCGCTTTCCGATCAGGTCCAGCGAATCCACGCGGCTGGCCAGGGTCTGCTCGGTCAGCAGCAGGCGGCGCTGGGCGCCGTCGTAGCTCAGGTAGGCCTGGCTGACTTCGGCGACCAGCGCGATGCGCGCACTGCGCCCGGCCTCCTCGGTGGCCAGGTACTGCTCCAGGGCTGCGTCGGTCAGGCTCTTCACCCGGCCGAACAGGTCCACCTCGTACTCGGGCAGCGCCAGGCCGACCTGATAGGTGCTGCTCACGCCGGAGCGGCCGTCACCGGACAGGTCTCCCGGCAAGCGCTGGCGGTTGCCGTTGGCCGTACCGCTGAGCCCCGGCACCTGCTCGGAGCGCTGTATCTGGTACTGAGCGCGGGCCTGCTCGATGTCCAGCAGGGTCTGGCGCAGCGAGCGGTTGTTGTCCAGGGCGATGTTCACCAGGCCGCGCAGCTCGCCGTCGACGATGAAGGTCTGCCAGTCCAGGTTGCTCGCGGCCTGGCCGGCTTGTGCGGCGGGGCCGCTCCAGCTGGACGCGACCGGGGCTTGGGGGCGCTCGTAAGTGGGGGCCATGGAGCATCCGCCCAGGAACAGGGCCGGGGCCAGCGCCAGCAGCAGGGCCGACGCGGTAAAGGCTGGTTTGCGCATGGCGGTCACTCCGTGGCCTCAAGGGTTGTGTGGGCGGGCTTGGGCTGGCGGCGCAGCAGCGACAGCAGCCAGACGAAGCAGATGGGCACGAAGATCACCCCCAGCAGCGTGGCGCTGAGCATCCCGCCGATCACCCCGGTGCCGATGGCGCGCTGGCTGGCGGCGCCGGCGCCGCTGGCGATGGTCAGCGGCACCACGCCGAGGATGAACGCCATGGAGGTCATGATGATCGGGCGGAAACGCAGGCGGGCGGCCTCGATGGCGGCCTCGCGCAGGCTGTAGCCCTTCTCGCAGAGCTCCTTGGCGAACTCGACGATGAGGATCGCGTTCTTCGCCGCAAGGCCGATGATGGTGATCAGGCCGACCTTGAAGTACACGTCGTTGGGCAGGCCGACGACCATTACCGCGAGCACCGCGCCGAGGGCGCCGATGGGCACGATCAGCATCACCGAGAGCGGGATCGCCCAGCTCTCGTAGAGCGCCACCAGCAGCAGGAACACCACCAGGATGGCAAGGGCGAACAGCTGGCTTGCCTGGCCGCTGGCGACCTTCTCCTGGTAGGACAGGCCGGTCCATTCGTAGCTGATACCGGCCGGCAGCCCGGAGACCAGGTGCTGCATCTCGGCCATGGCTTCGCCGGTGCTGACGCCGGGCGCCGCATCGCCGGAGATACGGATCGACGGGTAGCCGTTGTAGCGCACCAGCTGCACCGGGCCTTCTTCCCAGCGCGTGCTGACGAAGGCGGACAGCGGCACCAGCTCGCCGCTGGCGTTGGGCACGTAGAGCTTGAGCACGGCTTCGGGCGTCATCCGTTCGCCCTGTTCGGCCTGCACCACCACGCGTTGCTGGCGGCCGGCGTTGGCGAAGTCGTTGATCACCGACGAACCGAAGGCGGTGGACAGCGCACTGCTGATCGACTCGAAGCTCACCCCGAGGGTGCGCGCCTTGTCGCGGTCGATTTCCAGGCGTAGCTGCGGCGCCTCGGCAAGGCCTTCCATCATCGCGTAGAGGATCTTCGGGTTGCCATTGGCCTCGCCCAGCAACTGGTCGCGGGCTGCCAGCAGGGCCTCGCGGCCGAGGCCGGCGCGGTCCTGCAGGCGCAGCGAGAAGCCACCGGAGTTGCCCAGGCCGTCGATCGGCGGCGGGGTGACCGCCATGATCGCGCCGTCGCTGAGCCCTGCGAAGCGCTCGTTGGTATGCGCGGCTTCCGCGTCGGCCGACTCATCGGCGCTACGCACGGACCAGTCCTTCAGGGTCGGGAAGGACAGCGCGGCGTTCTCGCCCATGCCGGAGAAGCTGAAGCCCATCACCAGGAACACCGAGTCGACCGCCTCGCGGGACATCAGGTAGCGCTCCAGCTCCTGGCCGGTGAGGTCGGTGCGCGCGCGGGTGGCGCCCGGCGGCAGTTGCACGTCGACGATCATGTAGCCCTGGTCTTCCACCGGCACGAAGGATTCCGGCAGGCGCACGTAGGTGTAGCCGAGCACGGCGATGATGCCGGCGTAGACCAGCATGTAGCGCCCTGCGCGCTTGACCAGCGCGCTGTTGAGCACGGTGTAGCGCTCGGTCAGGCGGGCGAAGGCGCGGTTGAAGGCGCCGAAGAAGCCGCGCTTCTCGTGGTGGCCCGCCGGTACCGGCTTGAGCAGGGTGGCGCAGAGTGCGGGGGTGAAGGTCAGCGCGAGGAAGCCGGAGAACAGGATCGACACCGCCAGCGACAGCGAGAACTGCTGGTAGATCACGCCCACGGAGCCGGCCATGAACGCCAGCGGCAGGAACACCGCCGAGAGCACCAGGGTGATGCCGACGATGGCGCCGGACACCTGGCCCATCGCCTTGACCGTGGCGGCGGCGGGGGAGAGGCCTTCCTCGGCCATGATCCGCTCGACGTTCTCTACGACCACTATGGCGTCGTCTACCAGGATGCCGATGGCCAGCACCATGCCGAACATGGTCATCATGTTCACCGAGAAGCCCAGCAGGTACATCATCGTCAGCGTGCCCAGCAGGCACACCGGCACCACGATGGCCGGGATCAGGGTGTAGCGGACGTTCTGCAGGAACAGGAACATCACCAGGAACACCAGCACCATGGCTTCGATCAGGGTGTGGATCACCTTCTCGATGGCCACGTCGACGAAGCGCGAGGTGTCGTAGGGCACCGAGTACTCGACGTCGTCGGGGAAGTTCACCGACAGCTCGGCCAGGCGTTCCTTCACCAATGCGGCGGTCTGCAGGGCGTTGGCGCCTGGGGACAGCTGGATGGCGCCGGCCACCGCCGGCTTGCCGTTCAGGCGCGAGGCGAAGTTATAGCTTTCGCTGCCCACTTCCAGGCGCGCCACGTCGGCCAGCTTCACGGTGGAGCCGTCGGGATTGGCGCGCAGCACGATGCGGCCGAACTCCGCCGGATCGTCCAGGGTGCCTTTCACCGACAGCGTGGCGGTCACTTCCTGGGCCGTGCTGCCCGGCGAGCTGCCGAAGGCGCCGGCCGGTACCTGCACGTTCTGCCCACGGATGGCGTTGCTCACGTCATCGATGGAGAGGCCGTAGCCGACCAGCTTCTGCGGGTCGATCCAGACGCGCATGGCCGCTTCGGAGGAGAAGAACTGCAGCTTGCCGACGCCGGGCACGCGGCGCAGCTCGTTGTTGATGTTGCGCGCGGCGTAGTCGCCCAGGACGGTGGTGTCGCTGCGCTGGGCGCCTTCCTTGTAGTTGAGTGCATAGATCAGCAGGAAGCCGGCGCTGGTCTGCTCGACCTCCAGGCCTTGCGTGAGCACGGCCTGGGGCATGCGCGCCTCGGCTTTCTTCAGGCGGTTCTGCACGTCCACCTGAGCCAGCTCCGGGTTGGTGCCGGGCTGGAAGGTGACTACCACTTCGGCCATGCCGTTGGAGTTGCTGGTGGATTCGAAGTACAGCAGGCCCTTGGCGCCGTTGAGCTCCTCCTCGATCACGCTGGTGACCGAGTCCACCAGCACCTGCGCGGAGGCGCCGGGGTAGGTGGCGGTCACGGCGATCTGCGGCGGCGCCACGTTGGGGTACTGCGCCACCGGCAGCAGCGGAATGACCAGCAGGCCGGCCAGGGAAATGAACAGCGCCACCACCCACGCGAAGTTGGGGCGCATGATGAAGAACTTGGACATGAAAGATTCCTCGCGACGAGCCCGGCCTTACTGGCGTGCCGCCTGTTGCTCCTGTGTCTGGCGCGCTTCGACCTTGCTGCCCGGCTGCAGGCCGGTGAGACCGCCGACGATCACCCGATCACCGCTGGCCAGGCCCTGGCTGATCTGCCAGCGCGAGCCCTGCATGGCGCCGGTCTGCACCTGGCGGGCCTCGACGCGGCTGTCGGCGCCGATCACCAGCACGTGGGCGCTGCCGTCGGTGGCGCGCTGCACGGCGCGCTGCGGCACCAGGATGGCCTTGGCGTCGCTGCCCTGCGGCGCGGTGACCCGCACGTACATGCCCGGCAGCAGCACGCCGTCGGGGTTGGCGAAGCTGCCGCGCAGGGACACCTGGCCGGTGCCACGGTCCACCGAGACATCGGTGAACAACAGCTCGCCCTGGCGCTCATAATTGGTGCCGTCGACACGGATGCTCAGCGCCTGGCTCTGCCCGGCGGAGAGGTTGCCGCCCTTGAGCGCCTCGCGCAGACGCAGCGCGTCGGCCACCGGCTGGGTGAAGTCGGCGTAGATCGGGTCGAGCTGCTGGATGCGCGCCATCAGCGTGGCCTCGCCCTGGCCGACCAGCGCGCCCTCGGTGACCAGCGCACGGCCGATGCGCCCGGAAATCGGTGCCTTGACCGAGGCATAGCCCAGGTTCAGCCGCGCGCTTTCCAGGTCCGCCTGTGCCGAGCGCACCGCCGCCTGCGAGCTGCGCATGTCGGCGGTGGCGCTGTCGAAGTCCTGCTGGCTGACCGCTTCGATCTTCACCAGCGGCTCGTAGCGCTTGACCCGCGCCTGCGCCTCATAGAGCGAGGCCTGGGCGCGCGCCAGTTCGCCTTCGGCACGGGACACGGCGGCCTTCAGCGGCGCCGGGTCGATCTGGAACAGCAGGTCGCCGGCCTTCACGTCGGCGCCTTCCTCGAAGCGCTTCTGCAGCACGATGCCGACCACCCGCGCGCGGACTTCGGCCACCCGCATGGGCTCGATGCGCCCCGGCAGCTCCGAGGTCAACACCAGTGGCTCGGTAACCACCGCCACCACATCCACCGGACGGGCGATCTCGGCGGCCGCTTCCGGCTCGCCCGAAGGCCCGCAACCGGCCAGTGCCATTGCCGCTACCAAAGCACTGATCATCCCTACTGCACGCACGCTGCCCATGATTCACCCGGGTCTGTCTAACTGGAAAGGTGCGTATGATCCTTATAAATTCAAAATGAGTCAATATTGTCTCATATGCTTCTGTTTTGTATAAAATGTGTCATCTCCTTTCAAAAGGAGGGTCTTTTTCTGCACAATGAGACAATCCAACATCCAGTTCCGAGGCTACGAATGGCACCCACTGCCCACGATGAACGTCTTCTCAACGCGCTGGCCGTGGCCATCGTCGATCGCCCTCGGGCGACGCTGAAGGAGCTGGCGGAATCGGCAGGGGTGAGCAAGGCCACGCTGCATCGTTTCTGCGGCACCCGCGACAACCTGGTGCAGACGCTGGAGACCCACGGACATTCGGTGATCCGGCAGATCCTCGAGGCCGCCGAGCTGCAACAGGCGCAACCGCTGGATGCCCTGCGCAAACTGATCGGCGAGCACCTCAAGCACCGCGATATGCTGGCCTTCCTGCTCTTCCAGTACCGCGCCGAGAGCCTCGACATCGAGGACGCCACCGAGCGCTGGAGCTACTACACCGACGCCGTGGATGCCTTCTTCCTGCGCGGCCAGCAGAGCGGCGTGTTCCGCATCGACATCACTGCCGCGGTCTTCACCGAACTCTTCCTCTCGATGATCTACGGCATGGTCGATGCCGTGCGCTACGGCCGGGCGGCCAGCTCCAGCTCGGCCAGCGTGCTCGAGCAGCTATTCCTGCACGGCGCGCTGGTGCAGGGCCAGGCCGGGTAGGGCGTAGCTGCCTGCGCAGAGTGGGAGCGTGGCTTCGTCGGGTTCGCGATGAGCAGCTCCGCTGCCTGCATGTTTAGGGTCTACGCTGGGTGTATAGGAAAAGAGGGCCAGGAGGGTGATTCGGCGGTAAGGCAGTAGAATCAATGCGAGGCCATTGGAAATGGGCGCTGGTGACCCTGCTCCACTGCTTTCCCGACGCGTCGGCGGTGGGAAAGCGAAATGAATACGCGACCAGCCCGCGGTTCCTCCCCAACGCTTCTGGTCACCGCCATCGGTTCCTTCTCCGCAGAAGCGGTAATCACTTCGTTGCGCGGTTGTTCTCACATGCGAATCCTGGGCAGTAGCTCGGTTCCGCAGGAATGGACGGCCACCTCTGCCTTGCTCGATACCGTGTATCGGGTGCCCGCTCCGCGGGACTCCCAAGCCTATGTCCGCCGCGTGCTGTCCCTCTGCGAATCCGAAGGGGTCACCCATGTGCTGCCGCTGACGGATGTGGAGATCGATGCCTTCGCCCTGCACCATGAGGCCTTCTCCCGTCGTGGCATTACGCTGTGCATGTCTCCGGTCGAAGGCATACGCGTCAGCCGCGACAAGTGGCGCGTCTTCGACGTGTTCTGCAACGACCCGGTCATTCGCACCATTCCCACCTGGCGCCTGGAGGAGCTTCCCCTGGCGGGGCTGGTCTTCCCTATGATCGCCAAGCCACGCGGGGGGCGCAGCAGCGAAGGGCTGGAGCGGATCTACGATGCCCATGACCTGCGGCACTTCCTCAGGAAGCTGGATGGTCTCGGCTATGTCGTGCAGCCGCTGCTCGATGGCGAGGTGTGCGTGGTGGATGTCGTGCGCCAGCGCAGCACCGGGCGCTCGGCGGCCATGGCCAGGCAGGAGCTGGTGCGCACCTCCAACGGCGCCGGTATGACCGTCAAGATGCTCAATGATCCAGTGCTGATCGACAGGGCGCTCGAAGTCGCCCGCGCCCTCGATCTGAATGGCTGCATCAATATCGAGTTTCTGGTGCATGCCGGCGTGCCATTGCTGATGGACATCAACCCCCGGTTTTCGGCGGGTGTGGCCTTCAGCCAGCTGTCGGGCTACGACATGGTGGCCAACCACTGGCGGTGCTTCTCGGGAGAGGCGCTGGATGACCCGGTCATGCCCGAGCCGCTCATCTATGTGCGGCGTATCGTCGAGATCGGGCCGTCGATTCCGGAGAGCTGACCGGCACGTCGCGCGGGTGTGGCGAGTGGTCGGGCACGGCGCATTTCCGTACCATTGGCGGCCTTTTTCGCAGCACCCTTCCTGAGTCGAACCATGAAACCCGCCCGCCTGCGTGCCGATGTCCTGGCAGGACTGACCACGTCCTTCGCCCTGGTGCCCGAGTGCATCGCCTTTGCCCTGGTCGCCCACCTCAATCCGCTGATGGGGCTGTATGGCGCCTTCATCCTCTGCACCCTCACCGCGCTGTTCGGCGGCCGGCCCGGCATGGTCTCCGGCGCGGCCGGCTCGATGGCGGTGGTGATCGTCGCGCTGGTGGTGCAGCACGGCGTGCAGTACCTGCTGGCCACGGTGCTGCTGGGCGGCCTGGTGATGATCGCCTTCGGCCTGTTGCGCCTGGGCAAGCTGGTGCGGATGGTGCCGCATCCGGTGATGCTGGGCTTCGTCAACGGACTGGCGATCGTCATCGCGCTGGCCCAGCTGGAGCATTTCAAGGACGGCGAACACTGGCTCAGCGGCAATCCGCTGTACCTGATGCTCGGCCTGGTCGCGCTGACCATGACGGTGGTCTACCTGCTGCCCAGGCTGACTCGCGCGGTGCCGCCGGCGCTGGTGGCGATCCTCGGCGTGGGCCTGCTGGTCTACCTGCTGGGCCTGCCGACCCGCACCCTGGGCGACATGGCGCACATCGCTGGCGGCCTGCCGCAGTTCGCCCTGCCGGACATCCCGTGGAACCTGGACACCCTGCGGATCATCGCGCCCTATGCCTTCCTCATGGCGATGGTCGGCATCCTGGAAACCCTGCTGACCCTGAACCTCACCGACGAGGTCACCGAGAGCCGTGGCTTCCCCGACCGCGAATGCGTGGCGCTGGGCGGCGCCAACATCGTCTCCGGCCTGTTCGGCGGCATGGGTGGCTGCGCCATGATCGGGCAGACGGTGATCAACCTCAGTTCCGGCGGCCGGGGCCGGCTGTCGGGTGTGGTGGCCGGGGTGATGATCCTGCTCTTCGTGCTGTTTCTCTCGCCGCTGATCGAACGCATTCCGCTGGCGGCGCTGGTGGGGGTGATGTTCGTGGTGTCGCAGCAGACCTTCGCCTGGGCCTCGCTGCGGGTGCTGAACAAGGTGCCGACCAGCGATGTGCTGGTGATCATCGCGGTGACCGCGATCACCGTGGCCACCGACCTTGCGATCGCCGTGTTCTGCGGCATCGTCATCGCCGCCCTGGATTTTGCCTGGAAGCATGCCCGCGAGCTGTATGCCGACGTGCACGACGAGGCCGACGGCAGCCGGCTCTACTGCCTGCACGGCACGCTGTTCTTCGCCTCGACCACGACGTTCCTCAACCAGTTCGACCCGGCGAACGATCCGCGGCAGGTGACCCTGGATTGCGCGCACCTGAGCTTCGTCGACTACTCGGCCATTGCCGCGCTGAAGACGCTGCGCGAGCGCTATTCCAAGGCGGGCAAGCAGCTGCGGGTGGTGCACCTGTCGGAGCGTTGCCGGCAGCTGCTCAAGCGCGCGGGTATCCAGCACGCCTGAGCGGGTGCGTCAGCGCTGCCGCGAGCGTTGCGTGACGCAGGCGCCGTTGGCGACCATGTCCGCCCAGACGTCTTCAAGCGTATGGGCGTCGTGTTCGAGTTGCCGGGTCGCGCAGCGCAGGCGGCGGCCCAGCTCGTGGCTATCGATCATCGGAGTGATTTCCCGTAGCAGCTCGACGACCACGTCATTGTTGAACGAGGCGGAGCGCACGGCGCGCAGGGCGCGGGCTTGGGTACCAGGCATGATGGACTCCTGGGGGCGGTGCTTCGACGGCAGGCCGCCCGGGTGGGGGCTGGGAAGGACTTGAGAAGATTGCCGCAGCAACCTGCGGAATGACCATTGTCGTGGCCCGGCTCCACAAGGAAGGCCTCATACGTCAATGAAAAGGCGAGTTCTCGCAAGGCGCGGACAATCGGCCTTGTGACAATACCGGCCAGAGCAGCGGGCTCTTGCGCGCCCGCCGCAACGACGCAGCCGCGCAGGGACTGGCGGCGTGCCGAATGATGTCGGCCCGACACGCCAGCGCTTCCGGCCGTCGAGGGTTTTCGAGGCTCCTTCTGCCGCCGTGCCATCAACCGGCGATGGCCGCCATTGCGGCGTTGACCAGCCCGCCCAGGTACAGGCCGACGCCAAACACCAGGTGCGTACCCAGGCTCTTGATCCGTGCTTTGCGTGGAGCGGGCGACTTGCTGGCGGCGATGCCCATCCCCAGCGCGGGCTGCATCACCAGGTAGGGTAGGGCGACCGTGACCAGACCGAACAGCAGCGCCGGCAGCGGGCCGGGCCGGGACAGCCAGTCAGGGCCGCTCAGGAGCAGCAGCGCGGCAGCGAAAGCGATGCCGATCAGGTAATGCGCGATCCAGCCCAGCGCCCGTTCGCCAGCGATGGACTGCGCCTTGCCGATGGCGGTGTGGTGGAAGCGGCCGTAACGCATGTGGCCAATCCAGCGGCCGACCATGGCGTAGTCCAGCGAAGGGACGCCGAAGACGCGCTTGAGCAGCAGTGTCCAGCCGTCCATCACCAGGGTCGCGACGATGCCAATGAGCAGGCTGTGAAGCAGGAAGGTGTCGATCGGGTTCATGAAAGTCTCCTGAATGGGTATGGTGAAGCTCCGATCAACACAGCATTCCAGCTCAAGTCGACTTGAGGTCAAGCATGAAAGAGATGGATATCGGCCAGGTAGCGCGCTGGTCCGGCCTGCCGGTCTCGACCCTGCGTTACTACGAGGAGAAGGGGCTGATCCGCTCGATCGGCCGCAACGGCATGCGCCGGGTGTTCAGCGACGAAGTGCTGCCGCGCCTGTCACTGATCGCGCTGGGCCGCGAGGCGGGGTTCTCCCTGGAGGAGATCGGTGCCATCTTCGTCGGCGGTGCGCGGCCGGTGATCGACCGCGATCTGTTGCGGGAAAAGGCGGAGGAACTGGACCGCAGCATCCGCCGGCTCAGCGCGATCCGCGACAGCTTGCGCCACGCCGCCGAGTGCCAGGCGCCGGATCACCTGGCCTGCCCGAAGTTCCAGCGGCTGATGAGCGTCGCCATCCGCGCCACGTCGCGCGGGCGGTCGGAAAAGCCTCGCAAGGTACTCCGTCAGTCCCGTGGCCGGGGCGGGGACAGCGAGGCGCCGGCGACGTAGAAGAAGGCGCCGATGACGATGCAGCCAGCGAGCATCACGAACACCCAGTGCGGCGCCCACAGGCTCAGGGCGAAGCCGACCAGCACCGGCCCGGCGGCGCCGCCGAGGTTCGACAGGTTCTGCGTGCCGTAGTACACGCCGCGCAGGTGCGGCGGGGCGATGCGGTCGATGAACATGTACTCGGCGGGGATCACGATGATCTCGCCGAGGGTGAACACCACCATCGCCAGCCCCCAGTGCATCACGTTCTGCGACAGGCCGAAGCCGACGATGCCGAGCACGAACAGCCCCAGCCCGATGATCAGCCAGCGCTGCAGGTGGTCGTTGTCGATACGCTTGCCCAGCAGGTACTGCAGGGCGAGCACTGAGACCGCGTTGACGCCGAGCAGCGTCTGGATCACCTGGTAGGCGTATTCCGCGCTGCTGGTAGTCACCAGGTACTGCGACAGGTAGGCGGAGAACTGGCCGAACACCACGGCGGTTAGCACGCCGCCGACGGTGAAGTACATCAGCCGATGGTCCTTGGACAGCACGCCCATCACCGCGAGGAAGGATGGCGGCGCGCTGCCGCCGGCCGGGCGCATGTCGCGGTCGCCATAGCGCAGGAAGGCCAGCAGGAAGACGACCCCGAGGGCGGCGGAGACCATGAACGGCAGCTTCTGGCTGACATGGGCCAGCGCCGCGCCGATGAAAGGGCCGATGGCGTAGGCGAGGTTGATCAGGGTGTAGCGGATGGAGAAGGCGCGGCCCTGTTCGCCCGCCGCGAGCAGGCGGCCGAACACGGTCTTCACCACCACGTCGGTGACCGAATAGGCGAAGTTGAAACCGAGCAGGAACAGGAAGAACAGCCACAACTGCCGGGTCAGCAGCATGCCGAGGAAGGCGGCGACGAAGCACAGGCCGAAGCCGAGGATCAGTCGGAAGCCCGGCTGGCGGTCGATCAGGTAGCCGCCGTAGAGGCTCAGCAGCGCACCGCCGAACAGCGCGCCGCCCATGACCAGGCCGATGCGCTCGACCGGCAGGTCAAAGTTGGTCGACAGGTAGATGACCAGGTAGGGCAGGGTGATGCCGCGCGCCAGGGTCAGCAGGAAGGTGGCGCAGAGCAGCAGGTTGACCTGTAGCGGATAACGCTTGAGCGCGGCGAGCATTCCTTGCCTCGGCGATGGCGAAAACGGTATCCCGCGATCCTAGCAGCACCACAACAGTGCAGCGCAATTGCCGGAGGCCCTGGCGGGCCCCCGGCGTGCCCGCAGCCTCAGCCGGCGGGTTTCTTTTCCCGCGCGCGCAGCGCCTTGACCGTCTCGCCACCCACGCCCCAGCTGTCGGTGGGGATTTCCTGGATCACCACGAAGGTGCTCGCCGGTGGTTTTCTCAGCACACGCTCCAGCAGTTCGGTCACGCCTTCGATCAGCAGGCGGCGCTCCTCGGCGGTCACCCCTTCGTCGGTGACCTGGATGTTCACGTAAGGCATCTCGGGTTCTCCTGTGGTTTACCAGGTGCCGGTGGTGGAGCCACCGTCGACGTTCAGGATGGCACCGGTGACGAAAGTCGAGTCGGTCAGGTAGAGCACGGCGTCGACGATGTCCTGCGGGGTGCCGACCTTGCCGGTGGGCGCCAGGCCGCCGAGGAAGGCGCGGGTTTCGGCGTTGTCGGCGTGCATCGGGGTCTGGATGATCCCCGGCGCCACGGCGTTGACCTGCACCTGGGAGCCGGCCAGTTCCAGGGCCAGGCCGCGCACCGCGCTGTTCAGGCCGCCCTTGATCAACACCGGCAGCAGCGCCGGCACCTTGGCGTTGGGTTGCATGGCGATGGCGGCGGTGATCGTCACGATGTGCCCCGAACCGTTGGCGGCCATGTGCTGCGCGGCGGCCTGGGACGGGTAGAAGAAACCCTTGAGGTTGGTGTCGACGATGCTCTCGACCTCCGCCTCGCTGTACTCGGTCACCGGCTTGGCGATGAAGATGCCGGCGTTGTTGATCAGGATGTCCACCTTGCCGAAGGCTTCGGTGGCCTGGGCGAACATTCGCTTGGCGGTTTCCGGCCTGGCGATGTCGCCTTCCACCAGCAGGAAGTTGGCCGGGTTGCCCAGCTTCTGCGCGGCCTCCTGCAGGCGGGCCAGGCTGCGGGCGTTGCCCACCACGTTGTAGCCGCGCGCCAGGTAGGCCTCGGCGATGGCGAAGCCCAGGCCGCTGGAAGCGCCGGTGACGATGACGGTCTTGCTCATGATCGAATCTCCTCGGGTGAGTCGGGGCGGTTTGCCCGCGTCTTGGAGCTCAATCTAGGCTGTAAGCGTCGCTTGAAAAATGAGGCTCATGGCATTTGAATTGATACCTCATGTAATGAATCGAGCAACACCATGACTCGCCATTTCGACGACCTGCAACTGGGCAGCATCGAGCTGTTCTGCCTTGCCGCGGAAACCGGCAGCTTCACCGCCGCCGCCAACGAGGCCGGCATCACCCCGGCGGCGGTGAGCCGCTCGGTGGCGCGCCTGGAGGAGCGCCTGGGTGTTCGCCTGTTCGTGCGCACCACGCGGCAGATGCGCCTGACCGAGGGCGGGCGCAATTTCTTCGAGCAGTGTCGCCAGGCCCTGGGGCAACTGGTGGACGCCGAACGCGAGGTCACCGGCGGCCAGAGCGTACCGTCTGGCCGGCTGCGCATCAGCGTGCCGACGCCCTATGCGCATTACCGGCTGTTGCCGCTGCTGCCGGAGTTCCGCCTGCGTTACCCGCAGGTGACGGTGGACATCCACGTCAGCAACCGCAACATCGACTTCGCCGACGAAGGCTATGACCTGGCGGTGCGGGGGCGCGAACCGGCGGATTCGAGCCTTGTCGCGCGGCGCCTGGAGGATGCCGAGCTGGTGGTGGTGGGCACCCCGGAGTACCTGCGCCGCGCCGGCACGCCGCTGACCCCGGACGATCTCGCCGGCCATGACTGCATCCAGTACGACCTGCCCAGCACCGGGCGCCGGGTGCCTTGGTCATTCCGGGTCAATGGTCGCAGCGTGGAGGTGGAGACCTCAGGCAATTTCACGGTGTTGGAAGACCACCTGGCCACCGCGACCCTGGTGAAGCACGGCGGCGGGCTGATGCAGGCCTACCGCTTCACCGTGCAGGCGGAGCTGGCGGCCGGTGCGCTGGTGGAGGTGCTGCATGACTACGGCGGTACCACGCGCCCCTTCCTGCTGATCTACCCCCACGCCCGGCATGTGCCGTCGCGGGTGCGGGCGTTCATCGAGTTCATGCTGGAACGGCGGCAGGAGCGCTAGCCGGGGATACCCGCCGGTCGGATGTCCGGCGGGCGAAAGCGGGGATCAGTTCGCCGGTGCCTTCTGCGCGGACAGGTAGGCACCCAGGCGGCGGCCCATCTCTTCGCCGAGGGCCTGCAGGCCGCTCATGGGGCGGATCATCACTTCGAACTCGACGATCTTGCCGGTCTCGTCGAAGCGGATCATGTCGATGCCCTTGAGGTCGCGGCCGTTGACCTGGGCACTGAACTCCAGGACCACGCTCAGGCCGTCGGCGGTGGCCAGTTCGCGGTGGTAGACGAAGTCGCCGAACACCTGCAGCACGGTGCCGAGGATGGTCGCGGCCACCGGCGCGCCGGGGTAGGGCGTATGGGCCATGGGTGAGCGGAACACGATGTTCGGCGCCAGCAGCTCCGGCAGGTGGGTGAAGTCCTTGCGGGCAATCATCTGGTGCCAGCGCTCCAGGGACGCGGCGGCGTGGGTGTTCAGGTTGAGGGCAGACATGGGATTACCTCCTGATCGCTCTTGTCGTTTGAACAGGACGATACGACCGTGCATGGAGCCTGCTCAATGATCGGAAATGACAGAAGACTGATCCGGCCGAACAACCGGCCGGCAATCCCTCAGTGGGTCCACGGGTTGATGAAAAAGCTCGCCAGCTGCGGATCGTCGCCCGGATCGACGTGCCGGACCGGGCGTGGCAGGGCGCCCAGCACTGCCTTCCAGAACGCCGCCGCCAGGGCATCGCCGGTGTAGTAGCGCACCAGCCAGGGACCGGGATTGTCCAGCAGCACCTGGGTCGCGACTGTGCGGCCGACACCCTGGCGGCGGTACTTCTTCAGCACGAACAGGTCCGCCAGCTCCAGGGCGTCGATGCCCGGCAGTTCGCTGCCTTCGATCAGCACGAAGCCGGCGATGAAACCGTCGACGAGGATCAGGTTGGCGCTCCATTCCGGCTCGCTCCAATAGCGCGCCAAATGCTCCTCGTGGATGTAGAAGCGGCCGTCCACCTCGACGTCCTCCTGCTCCCAGTCCGAGGACTCGTAGGCGTAGAACTGGTAGAGGTTGCGGATCAGCTCGATGTGTTCCGGGCCGGTCGGCACCAGCTCGATGGGGTGGTCGGTCATGTCGATGCTCGCGACGGTGCGCAGGGCGCACGGCAGAAAAGGAGGATCTGTTTATTTTCGCGCAATGCGCGGGCATTGCCAGTGGCAGAGCGGATCGAGCCGGGCCTTGGGGGATCGTGCAGGGGGGCCCTGGTCCGGCGGGGGCGATTCGGTTCAGCCCGAGGATTCGCCCACCGACGCCAGCAGCCAGTCATGGAACAACTGCGCCGAGGGCGACAGCTGGCGGTGCCGCAGCGACACCAGGTATTCCCCGCGTTCGGTCACCAGCGCATGGTCGGTCACCCGCTGCATCTCGCCCTTGGCCACCGCCTCGTCGGCCATGAAGCTCCATGCGAGGCCGATGCCCATGCCCTGCTGCACGGCGCGGTAGGCGAGGGTGAGCTGGTTGAACACCGGGTCGCTCTCCGCCGGCTGGTAGTCCTTGCCGAAGTGGCCGAACCAGTCGTGCCAGTCCAGGCAGCTCCAGGCCGAGGTGTCCAGTTGCACCAGCGGCGCGGCGGCCAGTTGTTCCAGCGTGCGGATGGCTGAGACGTCGAGGTCCGGACGGGCCACCGGGTAGACGATCTCCGGCAGCACGAAGCGGCTGTTCAGTGTGGTCCAGTCGCCGGCGCCGTAGAGGATGCCGAGGTCGAAATCCACCAGGCTGGCTTCGTCGATCTCGTTGATCGCGTGCACGTGCACGGCGATGCCGGGGTGCGCCTTGTTGAACTCGATCAGCTTGGGGAACAGCCAGAATTGCGCCAGCGCGTGGGTCGCCAGCACCGACACGGCGTTGCTCTGGTGCACGTTGCGGATGCGCCGCACGCTGTGTTGCAGGCGGTCGAGCAGCATGTCCACGGTGCCCAGCAACTCGGCGCCGGCGGCGGTCAGGGTGACGCCACGCGGCTTGCGCTCGAACAGCGGCACCTTGAGGCTGTCCTCCAGCGCGCGCATCTGCTTGCTCACCGCGCTCTGGGTGAGGAACAGCTCGGTGGCGGCCAGGGTGAAACTGCCGCAGCGGCCAACGGCCTCGAAGGTGATCAGGGTTTCCAGGGGCGGCAGGGTACGCAGATAACGGCTGATGGCGGCTCTCCGGTGAAGGTCTAGCGACATTCCCACAAGGAATGTCTCGGTGCGGATTTATCCTTGGTCAGACGCTAGCACAGTCGCTACCGTGGCAGCAGTTTCCAGGCATTCACTGAAAGTTGAGGTTGTTGTAGATGAAGCGCGGGGTGGTCTATGCAGGCATGGCGGGTGCTATCTGGGGCGGGGTGATCCTCGCGCCGTCGCTGGTGCCGGAGTTCAACCCGCTGCTGATCAGCTCGGTGCGCTTCGCCTTGTACGGCGCCATCTCCCTGCTGATCGCACTGCCGGTGGCCGTCGGCCTGTTCCGCCGGGTCAGTCGCGAGGACCTGTCGATGCTGGTGCGCCTGTCCCTGGCCGGCAACCTGCTGTACTTCGCGCTGCTCTCGGCGGCGGTGCAGTTCGCCGGGGTGGCGGCGGCCTCGCTGATCAACGGCATCATGCCGCTGGCGATCAGCTACTGCAGCCGCTCCGAGCACGACTCGCTGCCGCTGTCGCGGATGAAGTTTCCGCTGGCGCTGGTGGCCCTGGGCATCCTCTGCATCAACCTCGATCCCACTGCGCTGATGGCCTCCGGGAGCACGCCGGGCGAGCGCATCCTGGGCATCGTCTGCGGCTTCTGCGGAGTCGCCTGCTGGTCCTGGTACGCCACGGCGAACGCACGCTACCTGAAGGCCAGCCACTTCAACAGCCACGAATGGTCGACGCTGATCGGTGTGGCTACCGGTGTCATGGCCGTCGTGCTGGCGGGTGTGGGCGTACTGGTCGCGCCGCAGGCGGTGCCCACCGGCATTCCGGCGGAGCGCTGGATGGCCTTCCTCTGGGTGTCGCTGTTCCTCGCCGTGTTCGGCTCCTGGGTGGCCAACTGCTTGTGGAACGCCGCGACCCGTCGACTGCCGATGAGTCTCGGCGGCCAGCTGATCGTCTTCGAGACGCTGTTCGCCTGCGCTTACGCGTATGTGCACCAGCAGCGTCTGCCAAGCCCGGTGGAGGCGCTGGCGATCGTCCTGCTGACCGTTGGCGTGCTCTGGGCCATCGGTCTGCACCGCGCGCCGGCGGCGGTTCCGGCGCGGGCCGTGGAGTCCTGATTCAGGCCTGCGCGAGGTCGTAGGATGGCGTTGAGCGAGGCGATACTCATCGTTTCGCTGCACCAAGAACATCGCGGGCATGGCCCGCTCCTACGGTGAGCTCCGGCGTGTCTCGCTCTTCGTAGGAGCGGGCCATGCCCGCGAAGGGCTAAGCCTTCTGCCTGGGCCCCAGGATTGAGCCCACCCTTTCGCGGACGGAGTCCGCTCCTACGGGAATTCCCTGCGACGTAGGAGCGGACTCCGTCCGCGATGCTTTCCTCCCGCTCGGTCAGCGATCCACCCGCTGCTGCAGGTGCGCCGGATAACGCTCGCCGACGATCTCGATCTGCCGCAGCGCCGCCTCGATGGCGGCGAGGTCGGTGGCGTCCAGCACCAGCGTCGCCGCGCTGAGGTTTTCCTCCAGGCGGTGCAGCTTGGTGGTGCCGGGGATCGGCACTATCCAGGGCTGCTGCGCCAGCAGCCAGGCGATGGCGATCTGCGCGCGGGTCGCGCCCTTGCCCTCGGCGATGTGGCCGAGCACCTCGACCAGCCCCGCGTTGGCCTTGCGGTTTTCCTCCGAGAAGCGCGGCACGATGTTGCGGAAGTCGTTGTCCGAGAACTGCGTGTGGTCGTCGATGGCGCCGGTGAGGAAGCCCTTGCCCAGCGGACTGAAGGGCACGAAGCCGATGCCCAGTTCCTCCAGCAGCGGGAGGATTTCCTTCTCCGGCTCGCGCCACCACAGCGAGTACTCGCTCTGCAGCGCCGCCACCGGTTGTACCGCGTGGGCGCGGCGGATGGATTGCGGGCCGGCTTCGGACAGACCGAAGTGCTTCACCTTGCCCTCGCGGATCAGCTCGCCGACGGTGCCGGCCACGTCCTCGATGGGTACGTTCGGGTCGACGCGATGCTGGTAGAAGAGGTCGATGCGGTCGGTCTTCAGGCGCTTGAGCGAAGCCTCGGCCACGGCGCGGATGTTCTCCGGGCGGCCATCCAGGCCCAGGGTGACGTCACCGTCCCTGAAGCCGAACTTGGTGGCGATCACCACCTCGTCGCGTACCGGTGCCAGGGCTTCGCCCAGCAGTTCCTCGTTGGCGAAGGGACCATAGGCTTCGGCGGTGTCGAAGAAGGTCACGCCACGCTCGAAGGCGGTGCGGACGAGGCGGATGCCATCGTAACGATCCACTGCCGGACCGTAGCCATAGCTCAGGCCCATGCAACCAAGGCCCAGTGTCGAAACCTGCAGGCCGCTGCGGCCCAGTGTGCGCTTGTCCATCGGAGTCTCTCCTGAATCGGAAGTGGGCGAGGCTGCCCGGCGAGTCGTCTGGAATGAACTTTACTCAGAGGCTTGCGTGGTGATTAGACGGGCAAAACCGCATTCGCCTATGAGTGTGGTTCATGGATCGTGGGCGACTATTCATGAGCACGCTTCATAGGTCCAAGCGTGTTGCGCCCCTTAATCGAGGCCCTGCCGAGGCCTAGCATGGTCGGCAACTTCACCAGTGAAAGGGAGAACATCATGAGCGAGCGATCCTCCACCGCCCACAAGGCCTTCGGCGACATCGCCCCGGCGCTGGCCGACTACACCGACCGTGTGCTGTTCGGTGACGTCTGGGAACGCCCCGGCCTGTCGCCCCGCGACCGCAGCCTGGTCACCGTGGCCAGCCTGGTGGCGCGCTACCAGGCCAACGAGCTGTACTTTCACCTGGGCAAGGCCCTGGACAACGGCCTCACCCGCGAAGAGCTGATCGAGGCCATCACCCACCTGGCTTTCTATTCCGGCTGGCCCACGGCCTCTACCGCGCTGGGCGTGGCCCGTCGCGTGTTCGCCGAACGCGATGCCGCCTGAGGACTTCACCATGGAATACCGTTACCTGGGCCGCAGCGCCCTGAAAGTCTCGCCCCTTTGCCTGGGCGCCATGATGTTCGGCGGCGAGACCGACGAAGCCACCGCCCGCCGCATCGTCGACAAGGCCTTCGAGCAGGGCGTCAACTTCATCGATACCGCCGACGTCTACCACAAGGGCCGCTCCGAAGAGGTGGTTGGCCGTGCGCTCGCCGCCCATCGTGACGACTGGGTGATCGCCAGCAAGGTCGGCTATGCCTTCGGCGACGGCCCGAACGCCCAGGGCCAGTCGCGCAAGTGGATCTACCAGTCGGTGGAGAACAGCCTGAAGCGCCTGGACACCGATTACCTGGACATCCTCTACTTCCACCGCACCGTCACCGACTCGCCGCTGGAAGAGGGCCTGCGCGCGGTTGGCGAGCTGATCCGCCAGGGCAAGGTGCGTTACTACGGGCTGTCCAACTTCCGTGGCTGGCGTATCGCCGAAGTGGTGCGCCTGGCCGACCAGCTGGGCATCGACCGCCCGGTGTGCAGCGAGCCGCTGTACAACCTGGTGGACCGCACCGCCGAAGTCGAGCAGATGCCCGCCGCCGGCCACTTCGGCATTGGCGTGGTGCCCTACAGCCCGCTGGCCCGTGGCGTGCTCACCGGCAAGTACCGGCCCGGCGCCGAGCCGCCGGCGGATTCCCGCGCCGGCCGCGGCGACAAACGCATCCAGCAGACCGAATGGCGCCCCGAATCCCTGCAGATCGCCCAGCGCATCGCCGAACATGCCGCCTCCCGAGGCATCACCCCGGTGGCCTTCGCCCTGGCCTGGGTGCTGAACAACCGGCTGGTCAGCTCGGCCATCGCCGGCCCGCGCACCGAGGCGCACTGGGACGGTTACATGCAGGCGCTGGAGGTGAACCTTACCGCCGAGGACGAAGCGCTGGTGGACAGCCTGGTGCCGCCTGGCCATGCCTCCACCCCCGGCTACAGTGACCCCGCTTACCCCATCGAAGGCCGCCAGGCCCGTTGAACCGCTCAGGAGCATTGCCGATGAAGACCCTTGGATACGCCGCGCAGAACCCGCAGGACCCGCTGGCTCCCTTCACCTTCGAGCGCCGCTCGCTGCGCGACAATGACGTGGCCATGGACGTCCTCTATTGCGGCGTCTGCCATTCCGACCTGCACCAGGCGCGCAACGACTGGGGCTTCAGCCGCTACCCGATGGTGCCGGGCCACGAGATCGTCGGTCGGGTCACCGCAGTCGGGTCGCAAGTCACCCGCTACAAGGTCGGTGACGCCGTGGCGGTGGGCTGCATGGTGGATTCCTGCCAGCAGTGCGACCAGTGCCGCAAGGGCGAGGAGCAGCTGTGCCGACAGGGCAACACCCAGACCTACAACGGCGTCGACCGCATCACCCGCGAAGCGACCCAGGGCGGCTATTCGAAGCAGCTGGTGGTGCGCGAGGAGTTTGTCCTGCGCGTGCCGCAAGGCCTGGACCTGAGTCGCGCGGCGCCGCTGCTGTGCGCCGGCATCACCACCTACTCGCCACTGCGCACCTGGAACGTCGGGCCGGGCAGCCGGGTTGGCGTGGTCGGCCTCGGCGGGCTCGGGCACATGGCGGTGAAGCTGGCCATCGGCCTGGGCGCCACCGTCACCGTGCTCAGCCGCACCGCCGACAAGCGCACCGACGCCCTGGAGCTGGGCGCCGACGCGTTGCTGGTGTCCTCCGATGCCCAGGCCATGAAGGCGGCCGCCAACAGCTTCGACCTGATCATCGACACCGTGCCGGTGAAGCACGATCTCAAGCCCTACATGCCGCTGCTGGACGTGGACGGCACGCTGGTGATGGTCGGGCAGGTCGGTCCCATCGACGAGATCAGCAGCATCCCGTTGCTGCTGGGCCGCCGCCGTATCGCCGGTTCACCCATCGGCGGCATCGCCGAGACCCAGGAGATGCTCGATTTCTGCGGCAAGAAGAACATCCTCCCGGAGTGCGAGATGATCCGCATGGACGAGATCAACCACGCCTTCGAGCGCATGGAGCGCTCTGACGTGCGCTACCGCTTCGTCATCGACATGGCTTCGCTGGGCTGATGCAGCACGCCGGGCGCACCCTGCGCCCGGCGTTCAGTCGTGGTGGCGCAGGGCGTCCACCAGCACCGTGAAGGCGCGGGATTTCTGCCGCCGGCTCGGGTAGTAGAGGTGGTAGCCGGGGAAGGTCGGGCACCAGTCTTCCAGTACCAGCTCCAGGCGACCTTCGGCGACATGCTCGGTGACCATGTCCTGCGGCAGGTAGGCGAGGCCGAAGCCGTCCAGCGCCGCGCGGAGGATGTGCGGGCTGCTGTTGAACGTCAGTTGTCCTTCCACCCGTGCCTTCACTTCATGACCGTCCTTGGCGAACTCCCAGGCCATCAGTCCGCCATAGGTCGGCAGGCGCAGGTTCAGGCAGTCGTGCCGGGACAGCGCCGGCACGTCTTCCGGGCGTTCCTTGCGGGCGAGGTAGCCAGGGCTGGCGACCACCGCCATGCGCAGGTCCGGGGCGATGCGCACGGCGATCATGTCCTTGGCCACCTGGTCGCCCAGGCGCACGCCGGCGTCGAAGCGTTCGGCGGCGATGTCGGTCAGGCCGTAGTCGATGCTCACCTCGACCTTGATGTCCGGATAATCCGGCAGCACCTTCGCCAGTTTCGGCCAGAGTACGCTGCTGGCGGCATGCTCGGCGGCGGTGATACGCAGGGTGCCGACGGGCTTGTCGCGGAAGTCGCTGAGCGCCGCCAGTTCCGCCTCGATCTCCTCGAAGCGCGGCGCCAGGGTCTGCAGCAGCCGTTCACCGGCCTCGGTGGGGGACACGCTGCGGGTGGTGCGGCTGAGCAGGCGCAGCCCGAGACGGGTTTCCAGGGCGCGGATGGTGTGGCTCAGCGCCGACTGGGATACGCCCAGCTGCGCCGCGGCCTTGGTGAAGCTGCCTTCGCGCGCCACTGTGACGAAGGCGATCAGGTCGTTGAAGTTTTCCCGGGGCATGGTGTGACGGGGCTCCTGGCTCGACGGGGCTGGACGGGCGGTTCCGCTGCCCGCTGGAATCTTCTGCATCGGCGCTTTTCCGCAGGTCCGCAAGGTGCCCTGGCATTGGATTCCAGAGCTTCAGGACGACAGGAAAGCGGATTCCGGATGATTGGCCGAACGGTGCCGTCGGGCAAGTCCACGTCAACCCGTGGCCATATGAGTTTGCTGCCTGCCAGGCCTCTGTGGGGAGCCCGGTTGTGCAGCGTTCGGGGCCATCAGGCGATGGCGCCCGCCGCCTGGCGAAACTGATTGAAAATGGGTACGAAAGGCCGGTGCGGGAGGAGGGGGAAGTCAAGCTGATGGCAATTGGCCTACAGTCCATAGGTCCTTTGCTGAGGACAATTCAAGCGGCTGTTGCAGACAGGAGGTCGGCAACGGCCGTTTTCTTTTGTGCGCGGGATCAGTCGGCCAGGCGTACCACCGAGTCGGCCTTGAGGGTAATCACCTCTGCTCTCGGCAGGCGCATCGGCGCACCACGCAGCAGCCCGGACAGTTCACTGACGGCAACCGGCTTGCCGAACAGATAGCCCTGGGCGGCTTCGCATCCCAGGCTCTGCAGTTGGCGATGCTGGCTGGCGCTTTCCACGCCCTCGGCCACCACGCGCAGGCCCAGTTCGCGGCCCAGCGCCAGGGCATTGGTCAGCACGGCCAGGCGGCGCGGATCACCCATGTCGAGGTTGGCGAGGAAGCTGCGGTCGAGCTTCAGCTCAGTGAACGGCAGTTCCACCAGGCGTTGCAGGCTGGAATGACCGCAGCCGAAATCGTCGATGGCCAACCCGCAGCCCAGCAGGCGCAGACGCAGCACGTTCTCCAGGCTCAGCGACGGCGCGTGCAGCGGCGAGGTTTCGGTCAGCTCGAAGGTGACGTTCCGTGGGTTGATCTGCCGGCGCTGCAATTCGCGCCCGATGCAGGCGGCGAAATCGGCCTGGGCGATCTGCTCGGCTTCCAGGTTGAGGGAGAGTTCCAGGTCGGTCCGACCGTGGGCCCGCAATGCGTCATGAGCCTGGCCCATCAGCTCGAACAGCAACGCATCGAGCAGGCCATCCCGGCGCAGGGCCGGCAGGAAGCGGTCCGGCAGAAGCACCTGTCCGTCCTCGCGGTGCCAGCGGGCGAGCACTTCGAAGCCGTAGACCTGCCCGGTGGCGACCGTGACCTTGGACTGCAGGGCAGCGCGCAGCTCGCCGCGCTCCAGCGCCTGGCCGATGTCGCCGACATCGATGCTGCCCTGGTCGCGCCATGGGATGGCCTGCTGCGGGGCCTGGGGTTCGAAGTCGGCAAGCAGGGTGCGCAAGCGCTCCAGGGTGGCCGGTTCATTACCCAGCCAGAACACCTTCATGCCCTGCAGCTGCAGCAGGTGCGCCAGCGCCGACCAGGTGCCCGGTGCCATCTCGCCGCTGACCACCACGCCGTGGGCGAGGCGTTCGCGTGCCACGGTCTGGAGGAAGTCCAGGCGTGGCACCGGGTCGATGCGCACGTCGCAGAGCAGCAGGTGCACGCCGCCAACGCTGCGCAGCCTGTCCAGGGCCAGGGCGTTGCTGGCGACTTCCGCGAGGTAGCTGTAGCCAAGGTGGTGGAGGGCGTTCACCGCCGTCGAGCGGTGAAGGCCGGACGCCTGCAGGATCAGCGCGGAAAGGGGCGACATCGATTGCTCCGATGGGCATTGGGGTTCGCAGCATTCTGTGGATTGGCGGCCGCTTGATGAGGCGTCGGATTCCCCAGTTGCTGTCAGAGAAATCTCATTCGCAGATTTTTCTGAGTCCCACCGCTCAGCGTTTTCCGTAGTCCTGCGTCACCCGATCGATCACCACCGCCAGCGCGACAATGGCCAGGCCGGCTTCGACGCCACGGCCCACGTTCAGGGTCTGGATGCCCACCAGCACGTCTTCGCCCAGCCCGCGCGCGCCGATCATCGAGGCGACCACCACCATCGACAGCGCCATCATCACCGTCTGGTTGAGGCCGGCCATGATGCTCGGCAGCGCCTCCGGCAGCTCGACATGGCGCAGCCTCTGCCAGCGCGTGGCGCCCAGGCAGCGCGCCGCCTCGCTCAGCGCAGGGTCGACCTGGCGCAGGCCCAGCTCGGTGAGCCGTACCAGCGGCGGCAAGGCGTAGATCAGGGTGGCGAAGATCGCCGGCACCTTGCCCAGGCCGAACAGCATCAGCACCGGGATCAGGTAGACGAAGCTGGGCAGGGTCTGCATGACGTCCAGCAGGGGCAACAGCAGGCGCCGGGCCATCGGGCGATAGGCCAGCGCCACGCCCATTGGCACCCCGATCAGCACGCACAGGCCGGTGGCGACCAGCACCAGCGCGCAGGTCTGCAGCAGCTTGTCCCACAGGCCGACCACACCGATCAGGAACAGCAGCCCTACCAGGGTCAGGGCGCGTACCCAACTGCGCCCGGCGTGCCAGGCAAGCAGCCCGACCAGCGCCAGCAGCAACCACCAGGGCAGCAGGCGCAGCAGGTTCTCCAGCGCCACCACCAGTTGCAGCAGGCTGTCGGAGACCTGGCGCAGGGCGTCGCCGTAGTTCAGCACCAGGCGGTCCACCAGCTGGTTCACCGGCCCCGCGATGGAGTAGTGCAGGCCTTCGGGGAACTCCGAACTCATAGAGCCGCCTCGGCCCTGGCGCGCTGCTCGGCCGGCAGCCAGTTCTGCCATACCTGCGGGTTCGCCTTGAGGAACTCGCGGGCGGCGTCACGCGGGGGCTGGCGTGTCTCGCTCATTTTCGCCAGGGCGGCGTTGAGCAGGCCGATGGGAATATCGACCTTCTCGAACAGCGCCACCAGTTCCGGGTACTGCTGGTGGAAGGGCGCGGAGACGCCCACCGACAGCTTCGCCGGCAGCGAGCGGCTGCCGCGGGGGTTGGGGTTGTTGGGATCGGACAGGGTCTTCCAGGCTTCGGCGTCGAACGGCGGTTCTTCCAGGCGCAGCAGCTTGTAGCGGCCCATCAGCGGGGTCGGTGACCAGTAGTAGAACAGCACCGGCTTGCCACGGCGGATCGACGAGGCGATCTCGGCATCCATGGCCGCGCCCGAGCCGCTGCGGAAGTTCACGTAGCTGCTCTCCAGGCCGTAGGCCTTGAGCTTCTGCGAGTTGACGATCTCCGAGGTCCAGCCGGTGGGGCTGTTGAGGAAGCGGCCCTTGTCCGGCGACTCGGCGTCGCGGAACACCGCTCGGTAGCGCGGCAGGTCGCTCACCGAACGCAGCTCCGGAGCCAGCGCGGCGATGCCCCGCGCCGGGTCGCCATGGACCACATAATCCGGCACCCACCAGCCTTCGTCGGCGTTTTTCACGATATCGCCCAGGCCGTAGACCTTGTGCTCGGCTTCGGCCTTGACCCAGGCGGGACTGCGTCCGGCCCATTCCTCGGCGATCACCTGGATGTCATTGCGCGCCAGCGCCGCCTCCAGGCTGACGGTGCTGCCGGGCAGGGTGTCGGTGGGGTAGCCGTAACCCTGTTCCACCAGCAGGCGGAGCATCTCGGTGATCAGGCTGCCGCTCTCCCAGGTCAGTTCGCCAAAGTGGATCGGTTTGCGTTCCTCGGCGGTGACGCCCTGGCCCAGCAGGCCCAGGGCGAGCAGGGCGGTGCCCAGCCAGCGTGTGATGGTATGCATGTGCGGGTCCTTGTCGTGCTCGGAAGTCGGATGTCCGCCTTGTAGCGTAGATGGTCCCTCCCGAGGTGGCGGCGGGAGGCTTCCGCACGCGGCGCGGAGGATGGGATGGGCTCCGTCGTTCGCACTGATGGCGGCCTTTTGCCAGGCACCGTCCGGGCCATTGCCGGTCGACCCCCTGTCTCATGCGTGTTACGGTCCAAGGACTCCTTCAATCGTCCGTTGTGGCTTCGCTGGCACAACGGTACGAGCTGCAATCGGAGAAATGGCTTATGTCACGTCCCCCACAACGAGGACCTGTCGACACCGCCATGGCCCCGCTCAGCGAGGTCTCAGCCGCAGCGCTGCTGCAGCTGTGGCTCGGCCAGTGCAAGCAGACCGCCGTGTTCCTGGATGTCGACGGAACCCTTCTGGACATCGCCGAAACCCCCGACGCGGTGCACGTCCCGCCCGGGTTGGTCGATGCGCTCAGCGAGCTGCATCGACGTCTCGACGGTGCCCTGGCCCTGATCAGCGGCCGCCCGGTCGACGAGCTCGACCGGCTGTTCCATCCCCTGCGCCTGCCCGCCAGCGGCGGTCACGGCGCCCACTGGCGCGAAACCGGCGAGAGCCCGCTGCGCCGCACCACCCGTGATTTGCCCGCCTGCGTGCGCGTGCAGCTCAATGCACTCGCGTGCGCTCACAAAGGTGTGCTGGCCGAGGACAAGGGCAGCAGCTTCGCCCTGCATTACCGCGCCGTCCCCGACAGCGCGCCGGCGCTGCGGGTGGCCCTGCAGGCGCTGCTCATCGCGCCGGAGGGCGCGGGCTTGCGCCTGCTCGGCGGCAAGAAGGTCTACGAAGTCGTCGCCGAGGGCATCGACAAGGCGGGTGCCATCCAGCGCCTGATGACCACGCTGGCTTTCGCCGGTCGTCGCCCGCTGTTCGTCGGCGACGACCTCACCGACCAACCCGCCCTGGCCCTGATGCCCAGCCTGCAAGGGCTGGGGCTCTCGGTCGGGAGAATGCTGCCGGGGGCGAGTGCCGTCTTCGCCAATGCGGCGGCAGTCCGTACCGCACTCATCACGGCGGCAGGAGGAAAGGATCGATGACTGAACGGCACGACGGAGCACTGGAGCTGGGCCTGATCGGCAACTGCCGCGTGGCCGCCCTGGTCAACCCGCAGGGGCGGCTGGTGTGGTGGTGCTACCCCAACTTCGATGGCGACCCGGCGTTCTCCCGGTTGCTGGCCGGCGACGAGGAAAAAGGTTTCGCCGACGTGCTGCTCGACGGCCAGGTCAGCCATATGTCCGAGTACCAGCGCAACACCGCGATCATCACCACCGTGCTGCGCGACGACAGCGGTGGGGCGGTGCGCATCACCGACTTCGCCCCGCGCTTTCTGCAATACGGCCGGGTGTTCCGTCCGGCCCAGTTGTGCCGGCTGATCGAGCCACTGGAAGGGCTGCCCAGGGTCACACTGCGCGTGCGTCCGACCCACGGTTACGGCAAACCGCGCCGTAGCGTGGCGGGCTCCAGCCATATCCGCTACCTGGATGGCGATGAGCCGATCCGCCTGACCACCGACGCGCCGCTGTCCTACCTGCTCAACGAGACCCGCTTCGCCCTGCGCCACCCGGTGAGCATGGTGATCGGCATGGACGAGCCGCTGGACAACGCTCCCGGCGACGTCGTCCGCGAATTCCTCAAGCGCACCCAGGGCCATTGGCACGACTGGGTGCGCGGTCTGGCGATCTCCTTCGAATGGCAGCAGGTGGTGATCCGCTCGGCCATCACCCTCAAGTTGTGCAACTTCGAGGAGACCGGGGCGATCATCGCTGCCGCCACCACCTCCATCCCCGAGGCGCCCGGCTCCCGGCGCAACTGGGACTACCGCTACTGCTGGCTGCGCGACGCCTACTTCGTGATTCTCGCCCTCAACCGCCTGGGCGCCACCCGCACCATGGAGGGCTACATCGACTTCATCACCACCGTGGCCAGCGGTGACGCCGAACTCAAGCCGCTGTACGGCATCATCCCCGACATGGACCTCACCGAGCGCGATGAGCCGGACCTGGCCGGCTTCCTGGGCCACGCTCCGGTGCGCGTCGGCAACCAGGCGGTGGAGCAGAACCAGCACGACGTGTTCGGCTCCGTGGTGCTGGCCGTGCTGCAGAGCTTCGTCGACGACCGCCTGCCCAGCCCCAGCAGCGAGGGCATGCTGCAACTGCTCGAGTCCCTCGCCGACAAGGCCGTGCACGCCGCCTTCGAGCCCGATGCCGGCATCTGGGAATACCGTGGCCGGCAGCGTATCCACACCCATTCCGCACTGCTCTGCTGGGTCGCCTGCGACCGCGTCGGGCGCATCGCCCGGCGTCTTGGCCGGGTGGAGGAGGGCGAAGCCTGGATGGCGAAGGCCGCGAGGCTGCGCGAGCGCATCCTCGCCGAAGCCTGGAGCGAGAGGAAACAGTGCTTCACCGGTGCGTTCGGCCATGACGACCTCGATGCCAGCGTGCTGCTGATGAACGAACTGGGCATCATCGAAGCCGACGATCCGCGCTTCGTCGCCACCGTCGAGTGCATCGGCCGCGAACTCAACGTCAACGGCCACCTGCTGCGCTACGCTGCGGCGGATGACTTCGGCGTGCCGGAAACCGCCTTCCTGGTAGTCAAGTTCTGGTACCTCGACGCGCTCGCCGCCATCGGCCGCCGTGACGAAGCCCGCACGCTGTTCGAGGAACTGATCGCCGCGCGCAATCGTTACGGGCTGCTCTCCGAAGACCTGCACCCGCACACCGGCGAGCTCTGGGGCAATATCCCGCAGACCTACTCCATGGCCGGGCTGATCAACTCGGCCATGCGTCTTTCCATCGGCTGGGAGGAAGGTCTATGCCGCGCCTCGTGGTGATCTCCAACCGGGTGATGGTGCCCGATGAAAACCATCCGGCCGCGCCGGGCGGGCTTGCCGTCGCCATCGAGGCCGCCATGCGCGAGCGTGAGGGCATCTGGTTCGGCTGGAGCGGCCACGTGGCCGAGGAGCCGGGGCCGCTCACCACCCTGGAGCGCGGCAACCTCACCTACATCCTCACCGACCTGCACCCGCAGGACTTCGACGAGTACTACAACGGCTTCGCCAACCGCGTGCTCTGGCCCATCCTGCACTACCGGGTGGACCTCGCCGAATTCAGCGAGGCCGATTTCGGTGGCTATCGGCGGGTCAACGAATTCTTCGCCGAACGCCTGAGCCCGCTGTTGGAGCCGGACGACGTGCTCTGGGTGCACGACTACCACCTCATCCCGCTCGCCCTGGCCCTGCGCGCCCGTGGGCACGCCAACCGCATCGGCTTCTTCCTGCACATCCCGATGCCGCCGGCGGACCTGCTCACCGCGATCCCCCACCACGCCGAACTGATCCGCGCCCTCACCGAATACAACCTGATCGGCTTCCAGACCGAGAACGACGCCAGCAATTTTGCCCGCTACCTCACCCGCGTGGTCGGCGCCGCCACCCCCGATGGCCGGCGCTATCACCTGGAAAACCAGCACTTCCGCGTGGGTGTGTTCCCGGTGGGCGTGGATGCCGAGGGCTTCCGCCAGTTGGCCGAGGCGTCGGAGCGGAGTCAGGCCGCCCAGGACCTGCGCGAAAGCCTCGGCGGCCGCGCGCTGATGGTCGGCGTGGACCGCCTCGACTACTCCAAGGGCATCGTCAACCGCCTGGACGGCTACGAGCGCTTCCTGGAGTGCTACCCCGAGTGGCGCAACCATGTGACCTGCCTGCAGATATCCCCCGGCTGCCGCCAGGACATCCCCGAGTACGCCGACATCGATGCCGCCGTCAGCGCACGGGTAGGGCACATCAACGGCCGCTTCGGCGCCGTGTCCTGGGTGCCCCTGCGCTACGTGGCGCGCAACCACCGCCGCGAGGACATCGCCATGGTCATGCGCCAGGCGCGCATTGGCCTGGTGACGCCGCTGCGCGATGGCATGAACCTGGTCGCCAAGGAGTTCGTCGCCGCGCAGGATCCGGACGACCCCGGTGTGCTGATCCTCTCCCAGTTCGCCGGCGCCGCCACCGAGCTGGGCGGCGCGCTGATCGTCAATCCCCATGACCGCGATGCCCTGGCCGAGGCCATCGATACTGCCCTGCGCATGCCGCTGGGGGAGCGCAGGGCGCGCTATCGTGACATGTACGCGGTGCTGCAGGCCAATGACATAAGGTTCTGGGGGCCGAGTTTCATCGACGCGCTGACCCGGCCGGGAAGGGCGCTGAACTGGTTGTCGAACCATTACCTGGGCCACTGAGGCGGGGCTGCTTTTGGTAGGGCGAATAGCGCGCAGCGTTATCCGCCGTGATGGGTATCGCTGCGCTCCACGCCATCCTACGAAGAGCAACCCGGCATGAAGCAGCCAAAGTCGCAGGCGCGCGCAGAGTCCCGTCAGGAGGCCGAGTGGAGGTATTGCGCAGAGGGGCGAGCGGCATGGATACCGCGAGAGGCTTGAAGGGCCATGGATGGCTCTTGCGAGCCGACCCTCGGAGCGATACCGGAGGGAGGGAACCCCGGCGAAGCCGGGGCCGGATGTCGGGACGAGACCTTTTGGTTCCTTTTGGGAGGGCGGCTATCCGGCGTTCGCCAAAAGGAACTCGCCCGAGGGGGCGAAACAAAAAGTCCCAGCACACGCCGAAGCGGCGCATGAACACCCAAAGCCAAAGCCAAAACGGCGCATAACGCCTCAGGCGTTATGCGCCCTACGAAGAGCAAGAACATCGCGAACGGAGTCCGCTCCTGCGAAGCCCATTTCCGAGGGCGTAGAGCAGGCCTTCAAGCCGCCAATCGAACAATCGAAAATCCACCCGCCCGACAGGCGGGAAAGCCCAGAAACCGGGCCTCTGCACCCGGTCAACCCCCACTTCAAACCCTCGGCCGCCTGACAAATACGACCAGCGACGTGAAAAAAAGCTACCAATTCCCTACGTCCCATGTATTCTGCTCGCGCTGCCTGCCCGGTAAAGCGCCGCGACTTGATGTTCTGTCTACACGATGTTCCATCTCCTCGGCACCTCTTCACTACGCATTCAGCTCATCGCCGGTCGGCAATTCGGCTGGCCTTTAGCAAACAATATCTGGAGACAACATCATGTCCGATCGTCAAAACGGCACCGTCAAGTGGTTCAACGCTGAGAAGGGCTTCGGCTTCATCACCCCGGAAAGCGGCCCGGACGTATTCGTTCACTTCCGTCAGATCGAAGGCAACGGCTACAAGTCCCTCGACGAAGGCCAGAAGGTCAGCTTCATCGTGACCGCCGGCCAGAAAGGCCCGCAGGCCGAGCAAGTTCGCGCCGTCTAATCGACGCCACTTGTCGAAAAAGCCCCGCATTCGCGGGGCTTTTTCATTTCCGGCGGCAAACTGCCGTCAGACGCCGCCCTCGTGGCTCGGCGCGCTGCCCCTGAGCCGCCCCAGCCAGCCCTTGCCGCCCTTGAACGGGCTGAAGGTCGGCACTTGCTGGAAGGGCACCCAGATTTCCCCCCCTGCCAGTCCAGCACCGTCATCCGCAGGGATTCCCAGCGCATCGTTATCCGCCGTGGCCGCTGCGCGTCGTCCTTCACCTGGCCGCGCATCGGCGGAATCACCTGCTCCGACAGCCAGCATCCGAGCGTGCGGCTCTCTGGGTGACCGAAGCGGATCAGCACCTTGTACAGCGCCGCCTCGTTGATGACGTCCTCCAGCAATTCCCCTCCGCTGGCGGAGAGCAGGCGGACGGTCTGTACCTCGTATTCCTCCACCCGCTGCGCCAGCGTCTGCGGGAAGCGCACGCCGAGAAGGCAGGCAAGGTCATGGGCGACGAACCAGGGCTGGTCGTCGATCAGCACGCCGCGTAATGGGCGGTTGTGACGTTGGAAGGTTGTGGCTGTGTAGCAGTCGTCTTGCATGCTTTTGCTCCCGAATATCCATATTGAAGAAGCTGCCACACGCCGCTGTCATCGAAGGGTGGCAGACCGCGCGGGGTTGACAGACCGGATCCGGGAACCGGCAGACCTTTTGGGTCTCCCCGCGCGGTCCGCCATTGTAGCGTTGCAGTTATTCCTGCAGTCGCGCGGGGCCTGCGAAAGCGATCACGCCGCTCTCACATGCACCTGCTGGGGCGCATCGCGCCCGGATTCGGGCTGTCAAACCCGGCCATGAATGGTTCGTGACCGGGCGAGGATAGGGGGATGCCATGTAGGCTGGCTGCGCAGAGTCGGGTGGGAAGGTTCGATTTGCGGGAGCGGACAGCGGACGAAGGTGGGGATCAGACACTCCCCTCGCTTTCGATCACCAGAATGCGCGCCTCGCCTTGTGGGTGGGCCACATGCTCGGTGCCGATGGAGGCGTAGAAGATATCCCCGGTTTCCAGCATGACCTGATGCTCGCCCTTCGTATCGCGGTAATGCATCGCCACCCGCCCGTCGAGCACCACGAATACCTCTTCGCCGTCATTGATGTGCCATTTGTACGGCTGGTCGGTCCAGTGCAGCCGGGTGGTGATTCCGTTCATGTTGGCGATATCGAGCGCGCCCCAGGGACGGTTCGCGGTGAAGCGCTTGCTGCGGATGATTTTCAAGGTGTCTGGGCTCCGTAGGGGGCTTGCCATTGTAGCGTTGCGCGTTTTCCTGCATTCGCACGGCGTCTGCGAATGCGATCGCGCCAATCTTAGATGCACTTCCTGGGTCCATCGCGTCCGGATTCGCGTGGTCAGACGCGCCCGAATCGTTCGTGAGCAAACGAGGATCAGGGGGCCGTTGCTTCCCGGGCTGGCAAGAACGCCATGGCGCTGCCCAGATTCTGAAGTGTCCAGGATCCGAGATTGGGTACGTCCTTCCAGGCAGACTGTTCGGGGCCGCCGGTCACCAGGCGTATCAAGTTGCGGCGGTCGCTATCGAAATGCTTTTCCTGGTTGGGAGCGATGTCGGACAAAGACTAGGCGAGCATGAAACGATCGCCGGGAATTTTCCGGATGAAAGCATGGATTCTCCAACTTAAGAGGTAAACATTTCGCAGGTGTCAGGTTTTTCATTAGGGAGCAACGGATCTTCCAGGGCTCCAGCTCACGGCCCGGATGCCTCTCTTGAAGATTAAGAAAAGCCCGATGGATTTCAGGTCTGGGGGTCTGTAAATAGCGTCCGTTATTAGTTGGAAAATAAGGACGAAGCGATGCGTTTTTTCGGAGTTACCCAGTTCAGTCTTTTTCATCCGGGAAGTGTTGCGTGGCATATTTCAAAGAAGTCGGAATCTGTATATCTGCGAGAGTTGTACTCGGATGAACGTATGCTTCCAAGGATTGAGATCTTTCTGGGGAGGAGTTTGCCGATTTATCAGAAGATGGCTGAAAAGTACAATTATCGACATATTCTCCTCTATTCGGAGTTTCTGCCTGAAAAGTGGCTGAAGGTGCTCGAGGACGCGGCGGAGAAATACCCGGTTCTGTATTTGAACAAAACGGGTTCCGACCTGAATTACAAAAAAGCGATGCTTGACTTTCTTGCGGGGGCCGAATCTACCACTGTGGCCTGGTTCAGGGTCGACGATGATGATGTGCTAAGCGCAAATTACCTGGACCGACTTGCCGGGTACATGCGCCAGGAGTATGAGGGAATGGCGGTATCCTTTGGTATGGGGCTGACCGCGCTTTATTCTAATGGGATATTCAGTAATTTCAGGAAGTTCAGGCAACCCCTGTTGTCGGCGGGGATGGCGTTCATTGGGCGCTACAATGCCGAGCTGAAAAGTCTTCAGTTCCCCGATGGCGGTGACCATACCACTGTTGACGTTCGGACTCCGGTGGTACTTGACTCCCGGTGCGTGAGTTATATTTTGACTCGGCATGTTTCCCAGGATGCGGGTGTCAATGGAAGTGATTCGCCGATAACTCTTTCCAATTCTCTGTCCAAACATCCGGTTGCAAAGGATTGTGCACGGCTGGGTGACGAGTTTCCAACGGTTGTTCCGGACTTTCAGCGTCACGATGCCATAGGTCAGGTCCTGTTTGATTCGGGATTTGGAAAGGTGGGATTCATTTCGGATGGTCTCTCGGTGAAGCTTGGGCTTGGTTCTGGCTCATATTCTATTGAGTGTAGTGTGCTGGGTGGAGGAAGTGTGGCGGATGAATGCGGTGCGATAATCTCCTTTGTTTTTGAGGGTGAAAATATCGATGATGTAATAGGGCTTTCCATGTCGCCCGATCCTGCCATCGGATGGTATCGCTATCTGAAGACGGATGCTCTGGAGACCTTTACGAAATTTGATTTTACTATTCCGACCAAGTGTCGCCTTAGAGAGGTTGTTGTGCGGTCGTCGCGTTGCAATACTCGAGTGCTGTTCAATAGGGTAAAAGTGTTTAGTAGTTACGGGGTTGTTTAGGGCGAATCTGCTGGTGTTCATAAGCCTGGAAAGTCCGGGATTACCAGTTGGTTTCTGTTTTCATTCAAGGGGCAGGCCGAGGGCGGGTAAGCGAATGGTCGCAGGACGACGGTAGCTCAAGCCGCCTGCTCTGCAATATCGTCATTCGCTATCCGTGGAGCGTCCCAGCCATCCTACGACTCTGCCCGGACCAGTCTCTCGACCAGCCGCCGTGTCAGCGGGGCGATGACCAGCACCAGCGGGAAGGCGATGCACCAGCTGGTGAGCCAGGCGCCTACCCAGAGCTGGGCGACGGTGGGGACGAAGCCGACGGCCCGGAAGGTGGAGAGGCCGGAGACCAGCAGGGTCATCACGCCGGAGAGGATCAGCGCGAACAGCAGCGGGCTGTAGCGGCGGGCGATCATGCGTGGGTCTCCTGCGCGGTTTCGCCGTGTGGCTGGCGCAGCCGACACAGGGTCTCGGCGAAGTGCTGGCCGAACATCCGTGCGGTCTTCAGGTCGCCGGGGACGAAGTCCGGCGCCGTCTTGTCGGCCTGGGCCATCAATCCGGTCCAGGAGCCGAGGCGGTTGGCAGCCTCGTCATAGGGCACGCCCAGGTGCTGCTCGGGGAGGATCGGATTGCCGGCCCAGAGCATCCCGTGCTGCATGCAGAAGGTGAACAGCGAGATCAGCGTGGACTGCTTGTCGCCCGCGGGCAGCGCCGAGACGGTGAAGCCAGCGGCGAGGCGACCGCGCAGCTTCTGCTGGCGCCAGAGTGGGCCGGTGGCGTCCATCAGGGCTTTCAGTGGCGCCGAGACGCCGCCCAGGTAGGTGGGCGAGCCAAGGATCAGGCCGTGGTAGGTGAGCAGGGCGTCCGGACGTTCGATGAGCGCCTGGGCCTTGAGCAGATGCACGTCGCAGCCCGGCACCAGGCCGGCGCCGCTGGCGATGGTCTGGGCGATCCGCTCGGTGCGGCCGCTGGCGCTGTGGTAGACGATGGCGATGCTTTTCATGGTTTCTCCGTGGGTTCACGCAAGGTGGAAGAGCGCGTCCGTGGGTTCGGAGCGGGCATGGCGTAACCCTACGAGTTCAAGTGAACTTGAGGTCAAGGAGAGAATTGCATGGGCGTCGAGGTGGGGAGGTTCTTCGTAGGAGCGAGCTTGCTCGCGAACCTGGCCAACTCCAGAGCTGCCAGGGAGTTCATTCGCGAGCAAGGACTGGGCGTCCCCCTCGGTCCTACAGGGATAGCCCCAACGCCCCCTCCAGCCACTCGCAGAACTGCCCCACCTGTGCTGTCCGGTCGCTTTGCTGATGGACCAGCAACGACCAGTAAGGGCCACGCACGGTCTGTTCGCACAGCGGTGTCAGCAGGCCGCTCTCCCGCGCGTCGCCGGCCAGCAGCCGGCTGACCAGGGCAATGCCCAGGCTCTGGCTGGCGGCATCCAGCAGCAGGCCCGGATCGGAGAAGTTCAACCCCGCGCTGCGCTGGCCGATATCGGCGCCGCCTTGCAGCTGCCAGTGCGCCCAGTCCATTTCCCGCTCGCCGTGCAGGGTGGTGCGCGTTTCCGCCGGCTGGTCGAGCAGGCGTGGGTGGCACGCGGGGTAGAGGCGGTCTTCGAGGAGGATACGGAAGCGGCATTCGGCCTGGGCGGTGAGGTCGTCGCGCACGGCGATGTCGATGGTCTGGGTGGCCATGTCCGGGGTGTCGCTGGTGGTCAGCAGCCACAGGTCGATCTGCGGGTGGCGGGTGTGGAAGTCGCCCAGGCGCGGTACCAGCCAGTGGCGGGCGAAGGCCGGGGTGGTGTTGACCACCAGCTGGTTGGGTTTGCGGTACTGGTCGAGGCGACGGATGCCCACGGCCAGTTGCTGCAGCAGCGACTGGGTGGTGCTGAGCAGGTCGAAGCCGGCGTCGGTGAGGGCGACCTTGCGGCCGCTGCGATAGAACAGCGGCTGTTCGACGAAGCTTTCCAGGCTGCGGATCTGCTGGCTGATGGCGGACTGGGTGAGGTGCAGTTCCTCCGCCGCCTTGTGGAAGCTGCCCAGCCGGGCCGCAGCTTCGAAGCCGCGCAGGGTGTTCAGGGGAGGCCAGTGTTTGAGCATGATCGATAAGTTCTGCTGATCAGATTTACGCAAAATCTATCGTTTGTTGTCACGGTTTCACAGGCCTAGGATGGTTTCAGGCGCCGCTGAACCCTTTAATTCCGATAAAAATTCCTAACCAAAAGGCTTTGTGTATGCATCTCAACGATATGCAGAACGGCTGGCGCATGCCCGCCGAATGGGTACCCCACGCAGCGACCTGGATGGCGTTCCCGCATAACCGTCCGCTCTGGGAAGACGGCTGGGGCGTGACCCTGGAGCAGGTGCAGGAAGACTTCATCCGGGTGGCCAACGCCATTGCCCGTTTCGAGCTGGTGAAGCTGGTGGTGGACCCGTCCGCCGTGGCCCGCGCCGACGCACTGTGCGGACCGAACGTGGAACTGGTGGTGCTGCCCATCGACGACAGCTGGTGCCGTGATTCCGGGCCGACCTTCGTCTGCCATCCGCAGCATGGTGTGGCCGGGGTGAGCTGGCGCTTCAACGCCTGGGGCGGCAAGTCGGTGCACACGCTGGACGAGGGGCTGGGCCGGCGCGTGCTCAATCAGCTGGGGCTGGGCTGCTTCGGCACGCCGCTGGCCAACGAGGGCGGGGCCATCCACGTGGACGGCGAAGGCACGCTGATCACTACCGAGTCGGTGCTGCTCAACCCCAACCGCAATCCCGGCGTGAGCAAGCGCGAGATGGAGGAAATCTTCGCCCGCCTGCTGGGCGTGACCAAGACCATCTGGCTGCCGGGCGACCCGCAGTACGTGACGGGCGACATGACCGACGGCCACGTCGATGGCGTATGTGCCTTCGCCCGCCCCGGCGTGCTGCTGGTGGACGCAACCCGCGATGCTTCCAGCACCTACGCCGAAGTTGCCCGCGAGAACCGCCGTGCACTGGAGTTGGCGACCGATGCCAAGGGCCGCTCCTTCGAGCTGATCGAGCTGTTCGAGGCCAGCACGGCGGTGGACCCGGAGGCGGAAGTCTTCTGCGCGTCCTACACCAACTTCTACCTGGCCAACGGCGCTGTGATCATGCCGGCCTACGGCATCGCCGCCGATGACGAAGCTGCCGCAGTGCTGGCCCGTGCCTTCCCCGGACGCGAGGTGGTGCCCGTGCGCATCAACCACCTGGCCCACGGTGGCGGCGGGGTGCACTGCATCACCCAGCAGCAGCCGGCCTGGCCGCTGGGAGGCCTGTGATGAGCAAGCTGACCGTTGCGGTGCTGCAGTTCTCCTGCAGCTGGGACCTGCCGCGCAACCTCGACGAAGCCGAGCACCACGTGCGCGCGGCGGCCGCGGCCGGGGCACGGCTGATCCTGCTGCCCGAGCTGTTCGCCACGCCGTACTTCTGTATCGAGCAGGATCACGCCCATCTGGCGCTGGCCCAGCCCTATGAGGACAGCCCGCTGTTGCAACGCTTCTCACGGCTGGCGGCGGAGCTGAACGTGGTGCTACCGCTGAGCTGGTTCGAACGCGCCGGCAACGCCTACTTCAACTCGCTGACCGTCGCAGACGCCGACGGCCGCCTGCTCGGGGTGTACCGCAAGACGCACATTCCCAACGCCATCGGCTACCAGGAGAAGGAATACTTCAGCCCCGGCGATACCGGCTTCCGTGTCTGGGACACGGCGATCGGCCGCATCGGCGTGGGCATCTGCTGGGACCAGTGGTTCCCCGAGACGGCGCGCTGCCTGGCGCTGCAAGGCGCGGAAATCCTCCTGTTCCCCACCGCCATCGGCTCCGAGCCGGGGGCGGCGCACATGGATTCCCGCGACCACTGGCAGACCGCCCAGCGCGGCCATTCCGCCGCCAACCTGCTGCCGGTGCTGGCAGCCAATCGCATCGGCGAAGAAATCGCGCCCGGTGACGACAGCCTGCGCATGCGCTTCTACGGGTCGTCCTTCATCACCGACCACAAGGGCGCGCTGCTGGCCGAGGCCGGACGCAACGAAGCGGCCGTGCTGGTCCGTGAGCTGGACCTGCACTTGGCGCGCGAGGAACGCCTGACCTGGGGTGTGTTCCGCGACCGCCGCCCCGAGATGTATGGCCCGTTGCTCGGCCTCGATGGCCGGCACCTTCACTCACGCTGGCAAGGCCAGGGAGTCTGACCATGAAATCGATGCTGATCGGCGCGCTGGGCCTGTCCCTGGCTTGCGCCCTGCAACCTGCGGCGGCGGAGGAAAAGGTCCTGCGCCTGTTCAACTGGGCGGACTACTTCGCCCCTGACACCCTCGACGGTTTCACTCGTGAGACCGGCATCCGGGTGATCTATGACGTGATGGACGGCAGCGAGACGCTGGAGGCCAAGATGATGGCCGGGCACAGCGGCTATGACCTGGTCTTCCCCGGCGACACCGTGGCCGAGCGGCTGATGCGCGCCGGTGCGCTGCAGAAGCTGGATGACAGCAAACTGGAGCACCTGGGCGACATCGAGCCGGGCCTTCAGAACCTGCAGAGCAAGTACCCGTATTCGCGCCACGCCGTGGTGCCCTACACCTGGGGCAGCATCGGCCTGACCTTCAACCGCGCGAAGATCGACCAGCGCATGAGTGACGCGCCGGTAAACAGCCTCGACCTGCTGTTCAAGCCGGAGTTGGCCAAGCATTTCGCTGACTGCGGCATCTCGCTGATCGACTCGCCGGACGAAGTGCTCGCGGTGGTGCTCAATTACCTGGGGCGTGACCCGCGCAGCGGCAAGCCGGAGGACCTGGCCGACGCGCTGGCGGTGCTCAATGGCATCCGCCCGTATATCCGCAAGTTCCAGTCGCAGCCGGTCACCCAGCTGGTCAACGGCGACCTGTGCCTGTCGCTGGGCTACAGCGGTGACGTGATCCAGTCGCAGCGCGCCGCCGACGAGGCGGGCAAGAAGGAGCGCTTCGAGTATCGCGTACCACGCGAAGGCACCTCGGTGTGGATGGACACCATGGCGATTCCCGCCGACGCGCCGCACCCGGAATACGCCTATGCGCTGATCAACTACCTGATGCGCCCGCAGGTGATGGCGGCAATCAGCAACGCCACCGGCTACCCGACCTCCAATGCCAAGGCGCGGCCGATGGTGGACGCGAGCATGCGCAACAATCCGGACATCTATCTTGATGAGAAGGCCTATGCGCGGCTATTCCCCGGCAAGGACATTCCGCAGCGCGACATGCGTGCGCGGATGCGCACCTGGACAAGTTTCAAGACCGGCACCGGCACCGGCACCGGCACCGGAAGCTGAGGAGACGACATGATGACTCGCAGGAACCTGCTCGGCGCCGGCATGACGCTGGCGACGGGGTTCGGACTGGGCCTGGGCCGCGTCGCGCTGGCGACGGAGCGCTGGTACATGCCCGACGAGCACCGCCGGCAGGAGCGGGTGTTCGTCGCCTATGCGGCGTCGCCCGAGATCTGGAAGGACTGGGCGGGTGCGGTGAACGCGACGGTGGTGCGGCTCGCCCGCACCATCGCCGAGTTCCAGCCGGTGACGGTGCTCTGCCGGCCGGAGCAACTGGCCGAGGCCAAACGCGCCTGCGCCGGCCCCAACATCGACTTCCTGGCGCTGCCGCTGGATGACATCTGGGTCCGTGACTACGGTGGCTGCTTCCTGGTGAACGACGCCGGTGGCCTGGCCCAGGCCGATTTCAATTTCAACGGCTGGGGTGGCAAGCAACAGGCCGGGCGCGATGGCGAAGCGGCGGCGGCCCTGGCCGAGGACCTGGAAGCCCAGGCGTTCGTCAGCAAACTGTGCGGTGAGGGCGGCGGCATCGAGGTGGACGGCCAGGGCACCGCCATCTTCACCGAGAGCTGCTGGGTCAACGACAACCGCAACCCCGGCTGGACGCGCCCGCGCATCGAGGCGGAGCTGAAGCAGCGCTTGGGGCTGCGCAAGGTGATCTGGCTGCCGGGCATTCGTGGCAAGGACATCACCGATGCCCACGTGGACTTCTATGCGCGCTTCGTCGAGCCGGGCGTGCTGGTGGTCAACCTGGACAACGACCCGCAGTCCTACGACTACGCGGTGACCCGCCGGCATCTGGAGATACTCAAGACGGCGACCGACGCCGACGGGCGCCCGCTACGCCTGCATAGCCTGCCACCGCCGCTCAAGCCCAAACCGAGCCCGTACAACAGAGGCAACCCGGACTTCGCCGCTGGCTACATCAACTACCTGCCGGTGAACGGCGGGGTGATCGCGCCGCGCTTCGGCGACGCGGAGGCGGACGAGCATTGCCATGCGCTGCTGGGTGAGCTGTATCCGGACCGGGAAGTCGTCCAGCTGGACATCGACCCCATCGCGGCCGGGGGCGGGGGTATCCACTGTGTGACCTTGCAGATGCCGGCGGTCTAGGCTGGGGTTGTGCGCTGACATTGCCGGCGGATCGCGGGCGTGGCCCGCTCCTACAGGTCTACGCCGACGCTCTCTTCGTAGGAGGCATGGCGGATAACCCGTTCCGGGTTATGCGCTCTACGAACCGGGTCGCCGCGTTCGCGGGGATGACGCCAAGGGAAAGCAAGCTTCGTAGGATGGGTGGAGCCTAGGCGATACCCATGCTGGCGGTGCCGTGATCGATGGGTATCGCTTCGCTCCACGCCATCCTACGGATTGATCAGGAGCTACTTGCCCTGGCCGCGAACGCCGTCTCGACCAACTCCGGCAGCGCCACACCCGCCGCGCTGGCGAGGGCGAAATCCCGTTCGCCGTGCAGCGGCCCCGGCGTGGGGTTGATGTGCAGCAGCGTGGCGCCGGCGCGCCAGGCCACCTGGGGGATTTCCGCCGCCGGGTAGACCACGCCGGAGGTGCCGACCGAGATCAGCAGGTCGCAGTCTTCGGCGGCTTCAAAGGCGTGGGTCAGCGCGTTCAGCGGCAGGCTTTCGCCGAACCACACCACGCCAGGGCGCAACGGGCCACCGCAATGGGCGCAGGCGGGCGGGGTGACGTGCCGGCCGGCCTCGGGTTCGTCGGGGACCGGCAGCGGCTCATCCGGCTCGCGCTGGCAGGTGAAGCAGCGCGGGCGTTCGAGCTGGCCGTGCAGGTGAATGACGGAGGCGCTGCCGGCGCGCTCGTGGAGGTCGTCGACGTTCTGGGTGACCAGGGTCAGTTGCGGCACCTTGGCTGCCAGCGCGGCGATGGCCAGGTGCGCGGGATTGGGGCGTGCGCGGTGGACGATACTGCGCCGCCACTGGTACCAGCCCCAGACCAGTGATGGGTCGGCGCGGAAAGCATCGGCGGTGGCCAGGCGGGAGGGCTCGAAACGTGCCCAGAGACCGGTGAGGCGGTCGCGGAAGGTGGGAATGCCGCTTTCGGCGGAAACCCCGGCGCCAGTGAAAACCACCACATGCCGGGCGTTGCGCAGGGCATCGAGGAGGGCGGGGGCGAAGGTCATGACTCGGTTCCGGTGAGGCTGGGCGCGCAGTCCAGGCGGTTGCGTCCGGCGGCCTTGGCCCGGTACAGGGCCTGGTCGGCGGCGCCGATCAGGGCCCCGGCGGAGGTATCCGAACCGGCGGCCAGAGTGGCGATGCCGATGCTGGCGGTCACTCGGCCGAACGGGCTGCCGACGTGGGTCAGGTTGCATTGCCAGAGGTGCTGCAGGATCTGCTCGGCCACGGCCTGCGCACCGGCGCTGTCGGTGTTGGGCAGGATCACCGCGAGCTCTTCGCCGCCGTAGCGCGCCGTCAGGTCGCCGGGGCGCCGCACGCTGTCGGCCAGCAGCTGGCCGATGTTGCGCAGGCAGTCGTCACCGGCGGGGTGGCCGTAGGTATCGTTGAAGCGCTTGAAGTAGTCGATGTCGATCAGCAACAGGCCCAGCGGGTTCCGCCCGCGCTGGGCGCGGCGCAGTTCGGCGGCGAGGTGGTCGTCGAAGCTGCGGCGGTTCTGCAGGCCGGTGAGTGGGTCGCGGGAGGCCAGTACCTCGAGCTGGCGGTTGGCCTTGAGCAGCTCTTCGCGGGCCGCCACCAGCAGGGCTTCGGTGCCGATGCGGCGCTTGATCGCGAGGATCATCAGGCTGCCGACGATGACGATCACGATCAGCAGGCCGGAGGCGATGCTCACTGTGCGCAGGGCATCGGCTCGCCAGGCGGCCAGGGCTTCGTTCTTGCCCAGGGCAACCGAGGTCACCAGCGGGTAGCGGTCGTTCTTGCGGAAAGCATAGATGCGCTCGATGCCGTCCAGCGAGGAGCTGAAGGTGGCGGTGCCGACGTTGGCGTTGTCCAGGTAGCCGGTGAAGATCGGCGAACGGGAGAGCACGCGGCCCATGTCGCTCTCGCGGAACGGGAAGCGCACCAGCACCTGGCCGTTGCTCAGGGCGACGCCGATGGCGCCGTACCTGCCGATGTCGATCTTGCCGAACAGATGGAGGAGGGTCTCCACGCCCAGGGTCGCGGAAATGACCCCGGCGAAGCTGCCGTCGGGGTGGTTGTAGCGGCGGCTGACGGTGATTACCCATTTGCCGTTGTAGCGGCTGCGGATCGGCTCGCCGATGTAGGCGTCGGTCGATGGCGTGTCGCGATGGTGGATGAAGAAGGCGCGGTCGGCGCTGCTGGTGCCGGGCGGAACCTCGCCGCTGGAGGTCATCAGCCAGTTGCCCTGGTCATCGTAGATGACGATGCCGTCGAGCTGGTTGAGCAGGGGTTGCTGGCGTTGCACCAGGCGGCGCAGGCGTTCCAGTTGCGCGGGGCCTGTGCCGTCGTGCTCCAGGCGTTCGCTCAGGCCCAGGAGCAGCATGGAGCTCTGGGTGATGATGCCTTCGACGTAGGTGTCCAGCGCCTGGGTCAGGTTGAGGTTGTGCGTGTAGGCCTTGGCGAGGGTGCGCTCGCGGGCGGACCACAGCTCCCAGGCGGTGGCCGCCGCCACGGTCAGGCTGATGATCGACAGCAGAAGTACGGCAAGGCGAATGTCGCGTTTCACATGGGCCTCGTTGGGTCGGTACCGGTGGCGTCTGCCACCCGGCGTGTCGGGCGTGGGTCTCGCCCGTCGGCCGTGCTCTGAGATACTGGCCGGGTGCGTCAGGTTGGTTGCGTGCGTCAGTCCGGCGACGGACCACTGAGTTGCACGCGGTTGCGTCCGTCCTGCTTGGCGCAGTAAAGGCGTTGGTCGCATCGCGCGAGCAGATCGCGCGGTTGGTTCAGGCCCTCCTCATTGGCCATCGCCCCCCCGAGGCTGATGGTGAGGTGCCGCAGGGCGTCGGGTCGGTGCAGGTGTTCTATGTTCAGGCTGGCCACCTGCTCGCGCAAGCGCTCGGCCACACGACGCAGGTCGTCGACGCTGCCGGATTCGAGCAGCACGACAAACTCCTCACCGCCATAACGATAGACGCTGGCACGACCTCCGCGCAGGCTGCCCACCAGGGATTCGGCCACGCGGCACAGGCAGCGGTCGCCTGTCTGGTGGCCGAAATGGTCGTTGTAGGGCTTGAAGTAGTCAATATCCACCAGCAACAGGGCGAAGGGGCGACCGTGGGCGCGCATGCCGTCCCAGCTGGCCTTGAGCTGGGCGTCCAGGGCGCGGCGGTTGCCGACGCCAGTCAGCGCGTCAGTGCTGGCCAGCTCCTGCAGGCGCAGGTTGAGCGCATCCAGTTCGACCCGCTGGCGGCGTTCTTCCTGGTCGGCGAGGAAGGCCTGGCGCACGCCCCTGATGTTGGTCCAGCTGATGAACAGGCTGAACAGCGCCACTGGCAGGTAGACCAGGGTGAAGGTCAGCACGGGTTTGGCCGCGCCGTGGTGGATCAGCCAGACGTTGTAGAGAATGATGGTCGAGATGACCGCCGAGATCAGCGCGATGCCCTTGAACGAATAGCGCACCCCCAGGTTGCCGAGGAGGATGAAGACCACCGAGGCATAGAGGAAGAAGGGCACGTCGGGCGAGGCGCTGCGCTTGAGCAGCTCGAACCAGGCAAGGGTGGAGATGATGTCGTGCACCGGCATCAGCAGGTCCATCACCAGCACGCTGCGGCTGAAGCGGAATACCAGGAAGATGTTGAGCAGGCCGATCAGGCTCAGGCCGGCGCGCAGGAGCAGCGACTCCTTGACCATGTCCGGGATCAGCAGCGCGTCGGCCAGCACGTAGGAGTCGTAGGCCGCCATGGCGATGAAGTTGATCGCCAGCAGGAAGCGCCGGTAATGCTGGATTACATAGGCCTTGTAGGCGGCTTGCAGGCTTGGCGGCATCTTCCCCTGGAACTGCCGGGAAGGCTCGGCGGGATACTCGGGTAGGGTCATCGGGGTGGGAGCCTGTGTCTGCCGTCCTGGGCGAATGCTGGCCAGTGGCTAGAGTAGGGGGCGGCACGACCGCCGTCCAGCAGGTTGGTATACATCGCAGCGAACATACGGCTGAATTGGATCTTTCATCTTCGCCAGTGATGGATCTTTATGGAGTGCCAATGCATCGGCATGATGGTGGCATTCCCTGGTTTCGAGGCCCCCCATGTACGTACCTGCACACTTTGAGGAAAACCGCCCGGACGAGCTGAACCGGCTGATCCGCGAGCATCCGCTGGGCATCCTGGTGACCGCCCATGGCGGCGTGCTGGATGCCAATCACCTGCCCTTCGAGCTGGCGCTGGACGGCGAGAAGCCGTTGCTGCGCGCCCACGTCGCGCGAAATAACCCGGTGTGGCGGGAGGCCGACGGGGAGGAGGTGTTGGTGATCTTCCGTGGCGACCACGCCTATGTCTCGCCCAACTGGTATCCGAGCAAGCACGAGGAGCACCGCCAGGTGCCGACCTGGAACTACCAGGTGGTGCATGTGCGCGGCCGCCTGACGGTGATGGACGAGGAGCGCTTCGTGCGCGGCCTGGTCGGGCGCCTGACCCGCACCCATGAGGCGGGCGAGGAGCGGCCGTGGAAGATGAGCGATTCCACGCCGGAGTTCATCAGCGGGATGCTGGCGAATATCGTCGGCATCGAGGTGGAGATTGGCCAGATTGTCGGCAAGTCCAAGCTGAGCCAGAACAAGGAGGATCGTGATCGGCTGGGTGCTGCCGGGGAGCTGGAGCAGCGCGGTAGTTCGGAGTTGGCCGGGGCGATGCGGGCCGCGAAGGAGTAGGGCTGCCGGCTTCGTCTGCGATATCGGCTGTGGCCGGTCTGGCGGCCGGATCGCGGATAAGATCCTCTCCTACGTTGCTGGCCTGGGCGGACCTTGTCCGCGATCAGCGTGCTTGGGCGCTCCTGAAGAATGGCTATCAGAGCCCGCCTAGCAGATCGTGGGAGTCCAGCAGGCGCCAGGCGATTTCCGGGTTCTTCTCCATGCTCCGGCGGATCGCGGCGGGGATGGCCTGGCGGGTCTTGCGGCAGAGGCCGGGCTGCTCGTCGAAGTCGAACTCGATGCCGCGCGTGGTCCGCACTTCGTTGAAGCCGGGGGCGATGTGCAGGCGGATGCCGAGCTGCTCGAAGAGCTTGTGCTGCATGCGCTCGAGGTCGGCCAGGTCTTTCAGGTTTTCCAGACGCTCCAGCAGTCGCTGCTCCTCGTGCCGGGTCAGCAGCAGGATGCGCATATCAGCATTGGGATTCTCCAGCAGTCGCTCGCGGTGGCAGTCGCAGGCACCGGGTGGGCATTGCTGGCGGAGCGGGGGAGTGGAGGTCATGTTCCCGATCATAGCGGGGGATCGGGGAATTGCGCAGGGGGATTGCTCTTTGTAGGAGTGAGGGGGACGCCTAGTTCTTGCTCGCGAACGAATTTCCCGGCAGCTCAGGCGCCAGGGCTGTTCGCGAGCAAGCTCGCTCCTACAGTGAAGGTGACAGCCGGCCTCAATGCGCCGGCTTGCGAATGGTCTTGAGCAGGTCTTCCGGGCTGATCTGCCCGACGATGTTGCTCACGCCGTCGCTGCCCGGCTGCGGCAGGCCGAGGATGTGGCCCTTGATCTTGCCGATCACGTGCATCTCGCACGGTTTGCAGTCGAACTTCAGGGTCAGCACTTCGTCGCCGTGGATCAGCTGCATCGGCTGCACCTTGGTGCGCACGCCGGTGACGCCCTTGGCCTGTTTCGGGCACAGGTTGAAGGAGAAGCGCAGGCAGTGCTTGGTGATCATCACCGGCACTTCGCCGGTTTCCTCGTGGGCCTCGTAGGCGGCGTCGATCAGCTGCACGCCGTGGCGGTGGTAGAACGCGCGGGCCTTCTCGTTGTAGACGTTGAAAAGGAAGGACAGGTGCGACTCCGGGTATACCGGCGGCGGGCTGGTCTCGGCCTTGCGGCCACCGCGCGGGTGGGCCTGAACACGGGCTTCGGTGAGCGCCTCGATGGCTTCGCGGCGCAGCGACTTGAGCTGAGAATTGGGGATGAAGAAGGCCTGCGGGGTGTCCAGCTCGATGCTGTCAGCGTGGTACTGGGTGGTGCCCAGTTGGCCGAGCAGGTCGTGCAACTGGTCCAGTGCCTGTTCCGGCTTGTTGGCGACGCCGAACGGGCCGTCCAGGGCGACGCTGGCGGTGACGCCTTCCTCGCTGGTGGCGGTCAGCTCCAGGCGTTCCTCGCGCAGCTTGGCGACCCACGACAGGCCGACGCGGCGCTCGGCGGAAGTCTTCTGCAGCGCCTGCTGCCAGTTGTGGTCGAGGTTGCGCGACAGCGGGTGGTTCGGGCGCAGGCGGTAGAGGCCTTCGGGCATCTCGTTGGGCTCGACGCGGTAGCGGTAGCGCTTCTCGCCGTCTTCCTCGAACTCACCTTTGGGCTCGGCGATATTGGCGCGGAAACCGACCACTTCGCGCTTCACCAGCACGTTGAGGCCGTCGCCGTTGGACAGCGGGTCCTTGGTCACCACCAGCATGTCGCGCTTGCCGACCTTTTCCACGGTGCCCACCGGCAGGCCGGTGAAGGTCGGCGAGTCGAAGGCGCCGATGTCGATCTTGCGGTCGCTGACGAAGTAATCGGTGCTGCCGCGGTGGAAGGTCTTGTCCGGGTCCGGCACGAAGAAGTGGTCGGTGCGGCCGCTGGAGGCTCGGGCCAGGTCCGGGCGCTCGGCGAGGATGCCGTCCAGGCGCTGGCGGTAATAGGCGGTGATGTTCTTCACGTAGCCCATGTCCTTGTAGCGCCCTTCGATCTTGAAGGAGCGCACGCCGGCGTCCACCAGGGCGCTGAGGTTGGCGCTCTGGTTGTTGTCCTTCATCGACAGCAGGTGCTTCTCGAAGGCAACCACGCGGCCCTGGTCATCCTTCAGGGTGTAGGGCAGGCGGCAGGCCTGGGAGCAATCGCCACGGTTGGCGCTGCGGCCGGTCTGGGCGTGGGAGATGTTGCACTGGCCGGAGAAGGCCACGCACAGCGCGCCGTGGATGAAGAACTCGATGGCGGCATCGGTCTCGTCGGCGATGGCGCGGATTTCCGCAAGGTTCAGCTCGCGGGCCAGCACCAGCTGGGAGAAGCCGGCCTGATCGAGGAACTTTGCCCGCTCCAGGGTGCGGATGTCGGTCTGGGTGCTGGCATGCAGCTCGATCGGCGGGATGTCCAGTTCCATGATGCCCATGTCCTGCACGATCAGCGCATCGACACCGGCGTCGTAGAGCTGGTGGATCAGCGTGCGCGCCGCTTCCAGCTCGTTGTCGTGGAGGATGGTGTTGATCGTGGTGAACACCCGCGCGTGGTAGCGACGGGCGAACTCCACCAACTGGGCGATATCGCTCACATCGTTGCTGGCGTTGTGCCGGGCGCCGAAGCTCGGGCCGCCGATGTAGACGGCGTCGGCGCCATGCAGGATGGCCTCGCGGGCGATGGACACATCGCGGGCAGGGCTGAGCAGTTCCAGATGGTGTTTGGGCAGGGACATGGTTTCTTCTTTATCAGGCGTGGCACGGGCAATCGCCCATTGTACCGGCCAAATGCCGCGTCGGCATCCGTGGCGTGCCGGGCGGCGTAACCCCTGGTCGCCAGCCAGCTCCACCCATCCCGCGACTGTGCCAGCGGACTGCGTCCGCGATGTTCCGGTGCGGACACTGTTGCAGGCATGGCCAGCTCCTACAGCCGACCACCATGCGCACCCTGTAGGAGCGGGCCATGCCCGCGATCGCGCCCATGGGGCGCTCCTACAGGTTGAATTCGTAGCCTCCGGCGGTTCTGCAACGCCCCTGAAGGCCCCCTTGCAGAACTGCAAAGTGGCCCTGCAATGCTGTCTGTTCCGCGCCTTCGGGTGATGGGCAAAGATGGCTCCACGGTTCGGCACCACCCTCGAATCCGCCGAATCCGATCGATACCAAGACCCACCCCACTCACGCAACGCAGAAGGAAACATGTCATGACCGCTATCGCCAAAGCTGCTCCGGGCAAAACCCTGCTGAACCCGGCCGATCACACCCTGATCATGATCGACCACCAGTCGCAAATGTCCTTCGCCACCAAATCCATCGACGCGGTGACCCTGCGCAACAACGCCGCCCTGGTGGCCAAGGCCGCCAAGGAATTCAACGTCTCCACCATCCTCACCACCGTTGCCGAGAAGAGCTTCTCCGGCCCGATCTTCAGCGAAATCAAGTCGGTATTCCCCGAGCACAACATCATCGACCGTACCAGTATGAATACCTGGGAAGACCCGCGAATCGCCGTGGAGGTCAACAAGTTCGGCAAGCAGAAGATCGTCCTCGCCGGCCTCTGGACCTCGGTGTGCATCGTTGGCCCGGCGCTGTCGGCCATCGACCAGGGCTTCGAGGTGTACGTGATCGCCGATGCCTGTGGCGACGTGTCCACCGAAGCGCATGAAATGGCCCTGCAGCGCATGATCCAGCTGGGCGCGCGCCCGATGACTTCCCTGCAATACCTGCTCGAACTGCAACGCGACTGGGCCCGTGGCGAAACCTACGACCAGACCGTGAAGACCTCCATCGAGCACGGCGGCGCCTATGGCCTGGGCCTGATCTACGCCAAGACCATGTTCAACGCCAGCGAAGGCCACTGATCGAGCCCTTGGCAACGAACCCCTCCCTCGCTCCGGCGGGGGAGACCACCCAGGAGGGAGTCCCATGAACAGCCCAGTCAATCAAGAGTCCGTGACGCTGATCATCCGCCACCGCGCCAGGCCCGGCCGTGCGGCGGAGTACGAAGCCATCCTGCGCGAACTGACCCACGCCGCCAGCGAGTTTCCCGGACACCTGGGCGTGGACGTGATGCACCAGGGCGACGACTTCACCTCCGTACTGCGTTTCGCAAGCGCCAACGAGCTGCAGGTCTGGCTGGACTCCGCGAAGCGCCGGGAGCTGATCGAACGCGCCACGCCGTTGCTGACGGACGGCGACCAGCAGGAACTGCACAGTGACCACGAGTTCTGGTTCACCCCCGGGCAAAGCGACCAGCGGCAACCCCCGCGCTGGAAGCAGGCGGCGGTGTCGTACCTGGTGATCCTGCCGCTGGTGATGCTGGTGCCGCAGCTCTGGCAACCCCTGTTCAGCCGGGTGCCGCCGCTGGGTGGTTTCGTGCCGGCCAACATGCTGATCACCATCACCATCGTGCTGCTGGTGGTCTACGTTTTCATGCCACGGGTCACGCGCCTGTTCTCCGCCTGGCTTAATGCCCGCTGATCGAAAGAGGACCATTTCCATGAATGCCGACCTGATCCTGACCAACGGCCGCTTCCACACGGTCGATCGCGAGAAGCCCAACGCCACTGCGGTGGCCATCGCCGACGGCAAGTTCATCGCCGTGGGCACCGACGCCGAAGCCATGACCCTGCGTGGTGGCGCCACCCGCGTCATCGACCTGAAAGGGCGCACGGTGATTCCCGGTCTCAACGATTCGCACCTGCACCTGATTCGCGGTGGTCTGAACTACAACCTGGAACTGCGCTGGGAAGGCGTGCCGTCCCTGGCCGACGCACTGCGCATGCTCAAGGACCAGGCCCTGCGTACGCCCTCGCCGCAGTGGGTGCGGGTGGTGGGCGGCTGGAACGAATTCCAGTTCGCCGAAAAACGCATGCCGACCATCGAGGAGCTGAACCAGGCGGCGCCGGACACCCCGGTGTTCGTCCTCCACCTGTATGACCGCGCGCTGCTCAACCGTGCTGCGCTGCGCGTCGTCGGCTACACCAAGGACACCCCGAACCCGCCCGGTGGCGAGATCGTCCGCGACAGCAACGGCGACCCCACCGGCATGCTGATCGCCCGGCCCAACGCGATGATCCTCTACGCGACTTTGGCCAAGGGGCCGAAGCTGCCGTTCGAATACCAGGTCAACTCCACCCGCCAGTTCATGCGCGAGTTGAACCGTCTGGGCGTCACCAGCGCTATCGACGCTGGCGGCGGCTTCCAGAACTACCCGGACGACTACCAGGTGATCCAGCAGCTGGAAAAAGACGACCAGCTCACCGTGCGCATCGCCTACAACCTGTTCACCCAGAAGCCCAAGGAAGAGCTGGCCGACTTCAAGAACTGGACCGGCAGCGTCAAGTACGGCCAGGGCAGCGACTTCTTCCGGCATAACGGCGCTGGCGAGATGCTGGTGTTCTCCGCCGCCGACTTCGAGGACTTCCTCGAACCGCGCCCGGACCTGCCCGGCACCATGGAAGCCGAGCTGGAGCCGGTGGTTCGCCACCTGGTGGAGCAGCGCTGGCCGTTCCGCCTGCACGCCACCTATGACGAATCCATCTCGCGCATGCTCGACGTGTTCGAGAAGGTCAACCGGGACATTCCGTTCAATGGCCTGCACTGGTTCTTCGACCACTGCGAAACCATCACGCCGAAGAACATCGAGCGGGTGAGGGCGCTGGGCGGCGGTATCGCCATCCAGGACCGCATGGCCTTCCAGGGCGAGTACTTCGTCGACCGCTACGGCAAGCTGGCCGCCGAGATGACCCCGCCGATCAAGCGCATGCTGTCCGAGGGCGTGCCGGTGGGCGCCGGCACCGATGCCACCCGCGTGTCCAGCTACAACCCCTGGACCTCGCTGTACTGGATGGTCAGCGGCAAGACCGTGGGCGGCATGGAGCTGTACCCCGAAGGGCTGTCCCGCGCCACCGCGCTGGAGCTGTACACCCACGGCAGCGCCTGGTTCTCCAACGAGCAGGGCCGCAAGGGCATGATCAAGGTGGGCCAGATGGCCGACGTCGCGGTGCTCTCGGCGGACTTCTTCAACGTACCGGAGGAGGAGATCAAGGGCATCGAGTCGGTGCTCACCGTGGTCGACGGCCGGGTGGTATTCGGCAGTGGCGACTTCGAGCGTCAGGCGCCGACCGCACTGCCGGTGCTACCGGACTGGTCGCCGGTGGCCAAGGTGCCGGGGCACTGGCGCCCGCAGGGCCCGCTGCAACAGGCCGTGCACCAGTGCGCCGGCTCCTGCGGCGTGCATGGCCACAGCCACGAGCGGGCGCGCCAGTCGAGCGTGCCGGTGAGTGACTTCCAGGGCTTCTGGGGCGCCTTCGGCTGTTCCTGCTTCGCCTTCTGACGATGCTGCGCGGGCCTCATGGCCCGCGCTTTCTTTCTGCCAGGCTGGAGACCCTGTCATGGCCCGCTACATGCTTCGCTCGGTTTCCCTGCCGTTCCTGGTGCTGACTGGCGCGGCTGCCTCGGCCGCCCCGCACGACGGCCTGTTGGAAAACGCCAACTGGTCGCTGCTCAGCCGCAACTACTTCCTGCAGACGGACTACCGCACCGAGCCTTCGCCCAGCGGGCAGAGCTATCGCCAGGAGTGGGCGCAGGGCTTCATCGCCGATATTCAGTCCGGCTTCACCCAAGGGACGCTCGGCTTCGGCGTCGATGCCCATGCCTTCCTCGGCGTCAAACTTGACAGTGGCCGCGGCCGGGCCGGCACCGGCCTGTTGCCGCTGGATTCCGAAGGGCGGGCGGAGGACGACTATTCCTCCGCCGGCGGCGCGCTGAAGCTCGACCTGTCGCAGACCACCCTGAAGTACGGCGAAATGACCGTGGAAACGCCGGTGTTCGATACCGGCGACAAGCGCCTGCAACCCGAGTACGCCACCGGCACCCTGATCGATTCCCGCGAGCTGGACGGCGTGCGCTTCCAGGCCGGGCGCTTCACCGCCTTCAAGAACCAGGACCAGAGCACCAGCAAGGGCGATTTCGACGGCTACGGCGCCACCACCCGCAACAGCGCGGTGAGTTTCGCCGGCGCGGATTTCAGCCCCTCCGACCACTACGGCGGTTCGCTGTTCGCCGGCCAGCTCGACGACACCTGGCGCCAGTACTACCTGAACCTGCACTACCTCGAGGGTGGCTTCTGGCTGGACGGCAATTTCTACCGCACCCGAGACGAGGGCCAGGCCCGCGCCGGCGCCATCGACACCACGGCCTGGAGCCTGGCGGCACGCTACCGCTTCGGTGCGCAGAGCGTGATGCTGGGCTACCAGAAAATCGAGGGCGACACACCGTTCGACTTCGTCGGTGGCGATTCCATCTACCTCGCCAACTCGATCAAGTACGCCGACTTCAACGGCCCCGGCGAACACTCCTGGCAGGCGCGCTACGACCTCGACCTGGGCGTGTTCGGCTTGCCCGGCCTGAGTTTCATGACCCGCTATGTACGCGGTAGCGGCATCGACGGCAACCATGCGCCGGCCGATGGCGCCTATGCCGGGCAGTACGGCTCCGACGGACGTCACTGGGAGCGCGACAGCGACCTGCGCTACGTGGTCCAGAACGGTCCGGCCAAGGACCTTTCCCTGCACTTCTCCCAGGTCAGCCATCGCGGCAATGATGATCAACCCGGCGCCGACATTGACCGGCTCTACATGATCGTTGAGTACCCGCTCAAGGGTGTCTTCTAGGTTCCGCACGAGAAGTGTCTGCGCATCGGTGATGCGTCGTTAAAAGCCGGCTCGGAATGCTCATATACAGCACGTAAACTCCGCTTCCTCGCCGATTTTTGCCTAGCCTCACCTTCGCTCGACGACTTCTCGTACAGAACCAAGCCCTAGCGGTGGGTCGGCTCGAACGGCGCGCAGCCGATGTCGCGGCAGGCCAGGTTCTCGCCGCTGAACTGCGCCGCGTCCTGGTCGAAGATATCGCGCAGCCAGTCGCTCACCGCCTGGAAGCGGCCAATACGCCCGGCGTCGCGGTGGCTGAGCAGCCAGATTTCCCGCGCCACCACCGGACCGGTCAGGCGCACCAGGCCGTTGCGCTCGCCAAGGATGCACGGCAGCAGGGCCATGCCCAGGCCGGTTTCGCAGGCGTGGGTGAGGGTGGTCACGCTGCTGGCGCGCAATGCGTAGCTGGCGTTGGGCGCGAAGTGGCGCAACCACTGCATTTCAGGGGTGTCGTCCAGCTCCTCGCCATAGGCCAGCCAGGGTTGCTGCGGCCAGTCCTGCGGCGGCAGCTCGGCGAAGGCGGTTGCGGCGTATACCGCGAAGCCGATGTCGGCGACCTTGCGCATCACCAGCGCGGCGTCTTCCTGCGGGCGTGCCATGCGCAGGGCGAAGTCGGCCTCGCGGCGGGTGAAGGACAGCGCGCGGTTGGCCGGGATCAGTTGCAGCTGCAGGTTCGGATAGGTGCGCGACAGCTGCGGCATGTGCTGCACCAGCCAGTGGCTGAAGAGGAAGTCGATCGCTGTCAGGCGCACCGAGCCGGTGATGGCACTGGCCTCGTTGCGGGTTTCCAGCAGCATGCTCTGCACGTCGCCAAGGATGCGCTCGCCGTGGGCGAGAAATGCCTCGCCGGCCTCAGTGGGCTTGTAGCCGGTGTTGTCGCGGATGAACAGGCGGGTCTGCAATGCCGCCTCGGCCGCCACCAGGCGCCGGCTCATGGTCGAGGGGTCGACGCCGAGCGCCCGTCCGGCGGCGCTCATGCTGCCATGCCGGGCCAGGGCGAGAAGGATCGGGATATCGTTCCAGTCGAAGTTCATGGCGCTCTCCTCACGGTCCGGTCGGCGATCAGAAACGGACGTCGGCGGCGGGGATGACCTTGGCGCGCTGGCCGAAGCTGCTGATGCTGCCCAGCACCGCGTTGTGGTGGGCGCTGATCTGCGCGGCGCTGAGCACGGCATTGTCCACCGTGGAGTGGGCGTCGCGTACCAGGGTCACCGCGTAGCCCTGGGCGAGGGCGCGGCGGGTGGTGGTGTCGACGCAGTAGTCGCTCTGCAGGCCGCAGATCACCAGGTGTTCGATGCCGCGCACCTGCAGCAGGTCGGCGAGCTCGGTGCGCAGGAAGGAGTCCGGGGTGGTCTTGCGCACCCTGAGGTCGCCTTCGCCGGTCAGCAGGCGCGGCTCCAGTTGCCAGGCTTCGCTCTGGTAGGGCATGTCGCTGTCTTCGTGCTGGATCAGCACCACCGGCACGCCGGCGTCGCGGGCGGCGCGGCTCATGCCGTTGATGCGCTGCAGCACGTTGTCGATGTCGAAGTTGGGGTTGCTGCCGGAGCAGAGGTCGAACTGGACGTCGATGATCAGCAGGGCGGTGCTCATGGTGGGAATCCTGGGGGCTCTGGAAAGGGCGACCGCAGGATGGTAGCTGCCCGCGTCGGCTGGGCCAATGCTGGCGAACGCGGCGCGGGTAGCTGCGCTCCCGCACGAGGCGGGAGCGGAGGGCGGTTCAGAGGAACATGCCGCCCGAGGCTTCCACGCGCTGGCCGTTGATCCAGCGGCTGCCGTCGGCGAACAGCGCGGCGATGGCGCCGCCGATGTCGTCCGGCAGGCCGACGCGGCCCAGGGCGGTGTTGCTGGCGATCTGCTGGTTGATCTCGGCGTTGTCGCGCACCAGGCCGCCGCCGAAGTCGGTCTCGATGGCGCCGGGGGCGATGATGTTGACGCCGATGCCGCGAGCGCCCAGCTCCTTGGCCTGGTATCGGGTCAGCACTTCCATGGCGCCTTTCATGGCTGCGTAGGCGCCATAGCCGGGCAGGGCGAAGCGGGTCAGGCCGCTGGAGACGTTGAGGATGCGTCCGCTGTCGGCGATCAGCGGCAACAGTTTCTGGGTGAGGAAGAACGGACCCTTGAACTGGATGTTCAGCAGTTGATCGAACTGCGCTTCGGTGGTTTCGGCGAAGCTGGCGTGGATGCCGATGCCGGCGTTGTTCAGCAGGAAGTCGAAGCGGTCGCGGTTGAAGGTGCTGCGCAGGCCGTCGCGGACCAGATCGGCGAAGGCATCGAAGCTGGCGCTGTCGGCCACGTCCAGCGGCAGCATCAGGGCGCGGCCGCCGTGCTTCTCGATTTCGGCGGCCACGGCACGGGCTTCGTCGGCCTGGCTGCGGTAGGTGCCGATGATGTCGATGCCGGCGTCGGCGAGGTGCAGGGCGGCGTTGCGGCCAAGGCCACGGCTGGCACCGGTGATGAGGGCGATCTTGCGGGTCATGGCGAAGCTCCGGTTCGGGTGGGGATGGAGAGAGCTTATTGTTCGTTACCGTGGTGATAAATCTGCTGGTTTCGGAAATACTGGTCGGGTGTTCCGAACAATAGCCCGAATAGTAGCGATAAGCCGCCATGATCCGACCCGAGCTGCTGCGCACCTTCGTCCGCGTCACCGAGCTGGCCAGCTTCACCCAGGCCGGCGAGCAGCTGGGCCTGCCGCGCTCCACGGTGTCCGAGCACATCCAGACCCTCGAAACCCAGCTCGGCACGCGCCTGCTGCAGCGCACCACGCGCAAGGTCACGGCAACCCAGGACGGCCTGGTGCTCTACGAACGCAGCAAGGACATGCTGGCCCAGCTGGACGACTTGCAGGGGCTGTTCCGACAGCAGGACGAGGCATTGAGTGGGCGGCTGCGGGTGGACATGCCGACGGTGATGGCGCGCAAGCTGGTGATGCCGCGCCTGGGCGAGTTCATGGCGCGGCATCCGGCGCTGGAGCTGGAGGTGAGCTGCACCGACCGCCGCGTCGATCTGGTACGCGAGGGCTTCGATTGCGTGGTACGGGCCGGCGCGGTGAACGATCCGGCGCTGGTGGCGCGCCTGTTGGGCCGCTCGCCCCAGGTCACCTGCGCCAGTCCCGCGTACCTGGCGGCCCACGGCGTACCGAAGAGCCTGGCGGACCTGGCTGGGCACCGGCTGATCCATTACGTCAGTGTGCTGGGCTCGCGACCGGTGGGCTTCGAGTACCTGGAGCACGGCGAGACGCGCAGCCTGCCGATGGCCGGTGCGCTGTCGGTGAACAATGCCGAGGCCTATGAGAGCGCTTGCCTGGGCGGGTTGGGGCTGATCCAGGCGCCGCTGCACGGGGTGCGCGACGAGTTGGAGGCGGGGCGTCTGGTGCGGGTGCTGGACGATGTGGCGCTGCCACCGATGGACGTCTCGCTGCTCTATGCCCACCGTCTCCTTCCGCAGCGGGTGCGGGTGTTCATGCTCTGGCTGACGCAACTGCTGAGCGAGCCCGGTGTGCTGGGCTCGCCCGTGCCGGCCCGGGGTTAGCTGTCCCAGGCGGAGCCGAGGATCACTTCGCAGAAGTTGCCGCGCTTGAAGCTGGGGTCCTTCATCGCCAGTACGTCGGCCTTGACGTTGCCGAAGGTGGTTTCCGGCTTGCCTTTGATGCCGTCGTAGAAGGCCTGCAGGATGTCCTGCTTGAACTGCCCGCCGCGCGGGTGGGCGGCGAGCACGGCCTCGCGCTGTGCATCGGGGAACTGGTCGTGGGCGATGCCCAGCACGTCCATTTCCACGCCGGCGGTGACCAGGGCGATCTCCGGTTTCATGTGCTGCGGGATGCCCGGCGTGGTGTGCAGGGCGATGGCGGTCCACACGGTGTCGATATCGCCTTGTCCGATGCCGTGGCTGCGCAGGAAGTCGGCGGCGCAATCGGCGCCGTCCACTTCGAAGCGTTCGCACTGGCTGCAGTAGCGCGGCATCAGGCCCATGTCATGGAACATGGCGCCGGCGTAGAGCAGTTCGGCGTCGTACCGCAGGCCCCGACGCGCACCGGTCAGTGCGCCCCAGTAGTAGACGCGCGAAGAGTGGTGGAAGAGCAGGGGCGTGGCGTTGTCGCGGACCATCTCGGTGATGGCGCGGGCGAGGGCGCTGTCGGGGACTTTCACGCCGTTCAGGTCGAGGCTCATGGCGGGCTCCAGGGCTGGGTTCTCAGGAGGCGGCGCGGGGTGCGTCGCGGTTCCCGTCATTGAAAATCCGTGGCAGGGCCGCGACAACGAGGGCGAGGGAGCGAATCCGGACAGCTGTCGCCCGTTTGCTGCCAGGACCTGCCCGCCGCGCAGCGAAAGGGTCGCCACACCGCCGGACCGGTCGCCCGGCGCTCCGGGAAAGTCCGCCTAGACTTGTCGATTCCGTCGTCGCCCAGGCGACCAAGCTGCATGCCGGTCATGCCGACCGCGCGAGAATCAGGAGATTCATCATGTCCAGCCTGCAACGCATCAGCCCCTGCCTGTGGTTCGACGGCAAGGCCAAGGAGGCCGCCGAGTTCTACACCGGCATCTTCCCCAATTCGCGGATCGTCCAGACCAGCTATTACCCCGAGGCGGAAAAGGACCGCCACGGTGGCGTGCCCGGCTCGGTACTGGCGGTGGAGTTCGTGCTCGACGGCCAGACCTTCATCGCCCTGAACGGCGGGCCGGCCTTCGCCTTCAACGAGGCGATCTCGCTGCAGGTGTACTGCGACAGCCAGAAGGAGATCGACGACTTCTGGGACAAGCTCTCCGCCGGCGGGCCGGTGGAGGCGCAGATGTGCGGCTGGCTGAAGGACCGCTTCGGGGTGTCCTGGCAGGTCTGCCCGCGGCATGTCGGCGACATGGTGGCCGATCCGGACCCGGTGAGAGCCTCGCGCACCCTGCAGGCGGTGATGGGGATGAAGAAGCTCGACATGGCCGCCATCGAGCGCGCCCACGCCGGCAACTGACGTCCGTCCGGGCGCCGCCGAGGATGGCAGGCGCGCGGGTATAGTTCAGGGCGGGGCTGTGGGGCGCCAGACAGCCTTCGCCGGTACCGATTGCCTGCCGCCACGAGGACTCAGCGATGTTCAGCCACATCACCGTCGGGACCGCGGACCTGCCACGGGCCATCGGCTTCTACCGGCGACTGCTCGAACCCCTGGGGATCGGCCTGCTGGCGCACCGTCACAATCCGGAGCGCGCCGTGTTCACCCATCCGGACAGTGACATCGCCTTCTGCGTCTACGTGCCCATCGACGGGCGCCCGGCCAGCGTCGGCAACGGCAGTCTGGTGGCATTCGAGGCGCGGACCCGGTCGCAGGTGGATGCCTTCCACCGGCGCGCGCTGGAGCTGGGTGGCGCCGACGAGGGCGGGCCGGGACTGCGTCTGAACTACTCGCCCACTTACTACGGCGCCTATGTGCGCGACCTGGACGGCAACAAGCTGTGTTGCGTCTGCCACCTGGATGAGTGAAAGCCGGCAACCACCCACGGACGGCGCGGGAGTGGCGTCAGATCCGATTCAGACCCACTGGTCGTTGCGCTTGCGACGTACGCGCAGCAGGGTCGGCAGGATCAGGCCGGCCAGCAGCCCGGCACCGGCGATGCTGCCACCGTAGGCCATGTAGCGCATCAGCTCCTGCTTGTTCTCGTCGCCCAGTTGCGCCTGCACCGAGCGCAGGTCGGAGCGCGCCTGGCTCAGTTCGTTGTCCAGCGAGGTGCGCGCGGTCTGCAGTTCGTCGATCAGTTTCTTGCGCGCATCCAGGGTTTCCTGCATGCCCTGCACGCGGGTCTTCCAGCTGTCGTTGATGCCGTCGAGCTGGCTGCTCAGCTCGGCCACCTTCTGCTCCAGTTGCGGCAGGCGCTCTGCCTGTCCGGGCTTGTCCTGCAGGTCGCGGCTGGGAATCCATACCGTGCTGCCGCTCTCGCTGCGCACCTGGCTGTAGTCGCCCTGGGTGCTCACCAGCTCGACCTTCTGCCCGGAGACGAGGGTGCCGACGATGCGGTAGCCATCGGTCGGGCCGCTGCGCACGTAGGTGGTCAGGCTGTCGTTCACCCAGCGGGTGTTGCCTGGCGCCTCCTCGGCCTGGGCCGGCAGCGTGGCCGTCAGCAGGCTACCGAGCAGACAGGCGCTCAGGGCTCGGGTCTGGAGGGGGGAAACACGGGGCGTGAGCGAACGGGATAGGGACATGGGTCTTCTTCACATGGCGATAGGAACAAACCCGGCGAGCGGGAGTGGAATCGCCGGCCTGGTGAATTGTTGTGAACAAGGCGGGAAATGACGCGATTCAGCGTCAAATGGCGAAATGCCATGTAACCCGCCCAGGTGGGCCGACAGCTGACAGACAGCCGATGGGCGCCAGGAGTTCACTGCGTGGCGAGGCGGGGGATGGGCGGCTGTCCGCGAGCGGGACGGCCGGGAGGTCAGGGGGCGATCAGGCGCGGCCTTCCGCCGCTTCGATGATATCCAGCAGGTCGGTCAGGGTGTCTTCCAGGTACTGCCCGGCGCGGTAGTCCGGTTTCAGCGCATCGCCGCCGGCGACGACCACCTGCGGACGCTCGATGAAGCGGCCGACCAGTTCGAAGCGCTCATCCAGCACGGCCACCACCGGGATCGGGATGCGTTCCAGCGCGAGTCGTTCGCGCAGGTCGTCCTCGGCGCGGCCCTTGGTGATCACCGCCAGGTCAATGCGCGGCTGGGTACGCTGCAGGAAGTCCATCACGGTGACGTTGATCTGGCAGTCCGGGCACCACATTTCCCCGGCCACCAGCAGGTGATAGCGCCGCGATACGGCCTGCATGCGCTGGCGGGTGGCGGCGCTGACCGCATCGGCGGTGGCCAGCCTGGCCTGTACCGCGTGCACCCCGGCGATTTCGTCCGGCAGTCCGTGGGCGACGAAGGCGGCGAATCCTTCACCGATGGAGAAGAGTTCCTCGTAGGAGGCCATGGGCGTTTCTCATGCAAACGGGGGAACCGGCATCCCAGCAGAATTGCTCGGCGAGGGCAACCGTGAGTCCTGGCCGACCATCCGCACGGGGTCTGTCAGAGCCGTTTTCCACCTGAGACTTACCGACAAAATCATGAGCGCACCACGGAAGATGCGCCCGCATCCGATCCAGAGAATGACGGCACGTTCATTACCGACTGATAGCGGGTGTCCATGTCACTTTCCCTTGCCATATCCCGACATCTGTCCGCCAGCCCCGGCGGGCTGACCATTGCCACTCTGTCGCTCTGCATTGCCACGCTGATGCTCATCCCATTCGACGCAGGTGGCCTTGCGCCGTACGCCGTCACGAGTCCCCTGGGCTTGCTCATCCACGCCCCGGCGCCGGAGGACGAAACCGGGGGGGCTCCGGAGAGGAGTGAGACGCCGGGTATCGAGCGGGCCCGCTGCGCAACGGGTACGCAGGAACCCGAGGCATCCTGCGCAGTGCAGGGATAGTGGGGGAGCGGCTGCCGATGATGATCCGTCCCAACTCCCGGAATCTCTCGCCGGGCGAGCGTCGCCGCCGGCGCATCGCCACGGCGCTGATCCTGCAGTCGCCGGGCGTCCATCCGGCCCTCGCAACCGCCTCGCTGCAGCGGCTCGGCTACAGCGAAGTGCTGGAGATGACCAGTGAGAACCAGGCCCTGGCCCGGCTGCGTGACAGTGGCGCAGTGGACCTGCTGCTGTGCGACCTGGCGATGAGTCCCGCGGTGCGCCTGGAGTTTCTCCAGGCAGTGGCGCGCCTGCATTTCGCCCATGAGGTCGTCGTGCTGGGCGAGTTGGCGACGGGCACCTGGCCGGCCCTGTCGCGCCTGCTCACCCTGCACGGGCTGCCGGCCCAGTGCATCGGCAACGGGCCGGTGACTTTCGGACGTTTGCAGGGTTTGCTGGGCCGCTTCGTCAAACTGCGGGCGAATGCCCCGGTGTTGCCATCCCTGCGCGAAATGCCCAGTGACCGGGAGGTGATCGGCGCGCTGGGTCGCGGTGAGTATCACGCGGCCCTGCAGCCGATCGTCTCGCTGGACCAGGGGCAGGTTTGTGGCTTCGAGGTGCTCGCGTGCTGGCGCCGTCCGGGTGGCGAAGTGGCACTGCCTGAATGCTTCCTGCCGGCGCCGCGCCGCGCCGGCCTGCTCGATGCGCTGCTCTTCGAGTTGATGGAGCAGGCGCTGGGCCAGTTGCACCGTTACCGGCGCGCCGATCTGGGCCTGTCCTTCAACCTGGAGCCTGGGCAGATCGCCCAGCCGGGCTTCGCCGCGCGGGCGGAGTTCCAGCTGCGCCGATTGGATGCCCGGCTGCGCAATATCACCTTCGAGCTGACGGAGACGGGGCTGCTGCAGGCTCCCGCGATCAGCCTGGACAACCTCCTGCGGCTGCGCCTGCTCGGCTGCGGCCTGGCCATCGATGACTTCGGCAGCGGCCACTCCACGCTGCAACGCCTGCTCGAACTGCCCTTCACCGAGCTCAAGCTGGACGGCAGTTTGGTGGCCGGCGCGGATACCGATCCACGCCGCCGCGCCGTGCTGGGCAACCTGCTGGAACTGGGCCGCCCATGGGCGGCCAGCTCGATCACCTGCTACGCAGCGGATGGCCGGCGCACGCAAGCATCGACCTTCCTTCATGGCGTTGGTCGATCCTGCTCGTTACGTCCTGGGGCTCAATCCCTGTTCGGCGCCCCGAGCGGGAACAGCGGGCGGTAGGGGCGGGCCTCGTCGACGGCGCGGGCGAACGAGGGACGCGCCAGCAGGCGCGCACGGTACGCCCGCAACAGCGGGTAGGCGTCGCTGATGCGGTGGGTCCAGTCGGCGTAGAACAGCGCCGGCGCCGCCGCACAGTCGGCCAGGGTGAAGTCATCGCCATGCGCCCACAGCTCGCTGGCGGCCAGGTGGCCTTCCAGCCAGCGGTAGGCGAGTTCGAGCCGTTGGGCTGCGACCGAGAGGCCATCCTGGCGCTTGCTCGCGTCGCCGGTCAGGGCGCCGGAGACGGCATGCTGCACCGGGCTCATCACATGCAGATCGAAGAAGCGGTCGAGGAACCGCACCTGCAGGGCATCCATCGGCTCGGCGGGCAACCAACGCTGCGCGCCGCCCTGGGTGAGCTGCAGATACTCGATGATGATGCTCGATTCGGCGATGCTGCTTTCACCGTCCTGCAGCACTGGGAACTTGGCCATAGGCCACAGCCGCAGCCACTCCTTCGAGTGCTCCGGCGTGTCCTGCCCGAGGCAGCGGAACTCGAAGGGCGTGTCGTTCTCGTACAGGGCGATCAGGACTTTCTGGGTGTACGACGAAAAGGGATGGCCAAAGAGTACGAGGGACATGACGGGCTCACCTGCTGTTGCACGGCGCGGCGTTCGCGGGTGGTTTCACCCTAGTTGCCCGTGGCGTTCGCGGCAAGGCGGAAGCTGATCGCGGGCGCCTCCCATGGCATGTGCACCCTCCCGGCGCAGACTTGCCGGCTTTCCCCATTCGCCGAACCGCTGGCAACCGGGGCTACCGGGCCCCGGTTGCCGCAGGGTCGATCAGATGCTGTCGTCCCCTCCGCCCACTGTTCTGGTAATGGCGCTGAGTGCGGTGTTGAAGCGCACCGTTTCGTTGAAGCTGCGGACGATGGAGCTGAAGCGTTCCTTTGCGTCCACCAGTTGCTTGAAGCGTTCGGTCAGCTCGTTGTCCTTCTGTTGCAGCATCGTTTCGCGGCCGTCCAGCTCGGTGTGACGGACACGCATCTGCGCCAGTTTGCGTTCCAGCTGCTGCTGCTCGGCCTGTAGCATTTCGGTGCGCTTGGCCGTGGCGCGGTCACGGCTGTCGACGCTCTCGGCCAGCGCCTGCAACGTGGCGCTGCGTTCGGCCAGGGTGGCGGCCTGTTGCTCGCCGAGCCGGGCGAGGGCGGCTTTCTCCTGCTGCAGTCGCTGCTCCCATTGGCGCAAGGTGTCTTCACGCTCCTTGAGCAGGCGTTCGCGCTCGTCGGCCTGTTCCTGGCGCACGTCCAGGGTCTCGCGTTCCTTGATGGATTCCAGTCGCTGCTGCGACAGGCCCTGGGCCATGCCGGCAAGGGAGTCCAGGGTGGTCTGCACGTCGTGCAGCACGTTCTCCGTGTCGCTGGCCTGCGGCGAGACCGCCGCCGCCAGCAGTTGATCGGCCTGGCTGAGCGCGCTGTCGGGGAGGGCAGTTGGCGCGCTGGCAGCCATCACGGCGGGCCGGCTCGCCTCCCGCTGGAGGGTCTCATCCAGCTGGTCGAGCTGGTCCAGGGTGTGCTGTGCGCTCTGCTGCTGTTTAAGGGCGTAGTCGGCACCGCCTGCGGAGTAGGTGGATGCCGGGCCGGGAGCGCCGCCCAGGATATCCGGTAACTGGCCCGGTGGCAGATCGTAGAGCTGCGACAGATGATCGTCCGGATGGGCGAAGGGACGCTGCGGATCAGGTTGGCGGGCGTCTTCCGCGGGCTCCCTGGAATTGCGAATGCTCATGCTGGTCTCCTGTAACTGATCCTTCGAGTCGGCCGTCAGCATCGTGCCGGGTGTTGTGGTCCGCCGCGCGAAGGCGCGGGCGAGAGGGCCCAGGCGAGCCGTGAACAGCTGAGCGCGTGACAGGCCGGAAAGTGGCTGGGGCAAAGCCTGCGCCAAGGTGCGGATCTGCGCCTGCAATTGCACGGGTGGCGCTTTCGACGAGAGCGGGTGCAGATCTGCCATGGCGATGCTCAGGGCTGTGCGCTGGTTCGGGCGCCGGTTTGCAGAGCTCGCTATCGGACTTCTGCCTTCGGGGGCGGGAGCCGATTCCATCCGGCGTTGGACGGGCGCGGTCAATCGGCGCCCTGATGCAGTTTAGGTCGCTATCGGCGATTTGCCGGGAAATGGGAAGTCGCGCCGAGGGTGGTGAGGAACGGTTGGTTCCTACAGGGCGCAGGGAAAGAGCGCGCGGTCCCGGCCGGGGCCGCGCGGGGGGATCAGGCGTCGAGGTCGATGCCGGACTTGCCGGGGGCGAAGATGTTGTTCGGGTCCAGCGCACGTTTGATCGCATGGTCCACGCGGCGCTTCACCGGTCCGTAACTGTCGGCCACGCGATCCATGAACGCGGTGTTGACCCGGTACACGGCGTAGCCGAGCTTCTCGAACTCATCCAGCAGTTCGCTGAAGCAGGCGTGGGCCGCCTGGGTCTGCGCAGGGTCAGTGCGGTCGTAGAGCACGTCGATCACGTGGTGCATGTCGCGCCAGCCGACGATGAACTCGCCGACGTAGTCCAGGCCGTGCTTGTTGAGAATCTTCTTGGCCAGCTGCATCTGCTTGTCGGTCTCGCTGCCGCGCGCCTGGCTGACCGGGGCGAACCACATCGAGCCGCCGCCGCCGCGCCAGTTGTACAGGCCGAACTCCTGCAGGTTGGGCACGCCCTTCATCAGCTTGGCGCGGTAGTCGAACGGCTGGGTGCCGGCCGCCTGCTCCTCGGTGATCAGGGTGCCCTTGCCGAGTGCGGCGATGGCCTGCTGGACGATCTTCCAGTTGACCTCGACCTGCTCCTCGGTGCCGTACAGCGCGGCATACACGTTCCAGGCGCCCAGGCCCTTGTCCTTCATGATCTGCTTGACCACCGTGTCCGGGGTCGCGCCCGGCTCACGGGTGTAGTCGCTGCGGCGCACGTTGGCGCTGCCGGCTTCCCACAGCACGTTGGCGATCACCAGGGCGTTGGGGATGATCTGGGCGATGCGCAGTGGCCGCAGCGCTTCGACGATCTCGGCGATGTCGCTCTCGTTCTCGAAGCGGATGGCGAAGGGTTTGTACTTCGGCGGCTTGGGCATCAGCCAGAAGCCCATCTTGGTGCAGACGCCAAAGTTGGACTGGGTGAAGATGCCGTCCAGGCTCGGGCCGTAGCCCCACTTGAACACCTGCCAGCTGTTCTCGCCCTTGACCCCGCCCATGCCGGTGCGCAGCACGTCGCCGTTGGCCAGCACCACTTCCATGCCGCACTGCATGAGGAAGTGCTCGCCATAGGGGGTGTAGCCCACGCCACGGTCGAGGGTATTGCCCACCGGGCCTGCGATGGCCGAGGGCGCCGACATCGACAGCATCAGTGGCAGGTTGTTCTCCTCGATGTAGTCGTACAGCTGCTGGTAGGTGACGCCCGGTTCCACCAGCGCGGTGCACAGCTCCGGGTCGACGTGGAGGATCTTGTTCATCTTCTTCAGGTCGAGGATCACCTGGCCGCGCTGGCCGGGGGCCGCCGAGCCGTAGCCGAAGTTGCGCCCGGTGGAGATGGTCCAGATCGGGATGTGGTGCTCGTTGCAGATCTTCACCACGCCCTGCACCTGCTCCACGGTGGTGGCGGTGAGTGCCGCCGAGGGCGCGTGCTCGGCGTCTGGCACCGGCATCATGATCTTCATGTAGGGCACCAGCTGGTCATCCTTGAGCAGCACGTTGTCCTCGCCCAGCAAGGCGCGGAACTTGGTCACGGCCTTGGCGAATTCGGTGTTCTTCACGCCACGCGGGAGCACGGCGTTCTGCTTGGTTTCGGTCATGGGACGGGCTCCTTCAGGCCTGGATCGAGAAAGACACGAAATGGCCGCTCAGCCCACTGGCGACGGCGCTGGGGGCGAGACGGCCGGGGGCGGCGCCGGCGAGGGCGAAGCCGAGGGCGGCGGCCCATTGCTGCTCCTGGCCGGCACTGCGGGGGGCGGCCTGCAGTTGCAACGGGGCGCGGGCGCCGTCGAAGCGGGATTCGTCGAGGGCGAAGCCGGCGCCGCACAGCGCCAGGGCGTGCCCCAGGCGGCTGGCGCAGCCGTGACTGGCGTCGGCGCTGAGCAGGCGGTGGCGCGAGCGGCCGTCGTCCACGCTGTGCTGTCCGAGCCAGCGCACCCGCGCGCCGGCACTGCGGGCGTGCTCCACAGCGAGCAGGGCGCTGGCGTCATCGAGCAGGCCGAGCACTTCGCCACCGGCACGCAGCTGCGCGTCGAGGGCCTTGAGGAAGGCACCATCGACGGACGCCTGCAGCACGCGCGGCGAGGCGTCCGGCGCGGCGGCGAGGATGCCCTGGAGGAAGGCCGAGTCGCGGGCCGGGCGCTCCAGCAGCACCAGCGCCGGAGCGCCGCTTCGCGGTTGCGCCAGGCCATTGGCGAAGGCGCTTCCCGGCAGGCTCAACGCCACGCCGGAAGCGGCGCCCAGGGCCATGCCCTTGAGCAGGGTTCGACGTTCGAGATTCATCGCGATGTCCTCACTTGGTCACTGGCGCGGCGGACTGCTGGATGTACTGCGCCACGTCCTTGAGTGCGTTGTCGTCGATGTAGGCGGCGGGGAAGGCGGGCATGGCGCGGAAGCCATGGCGCACCACGGCGCTGATGTACTCCGCCGGCAGCTGGCGGCCCTTGATCACCGGGCCGACGCCGGCCTCGTGACAGTGGCCGCAGACCTTGGCGTAGACATTGGCGCCGCCGTGCCACTGGCCATCGCCATCGGCCAGGGCCGGCAGCGTGATGCTGGCGAGGGCCAGCGCCAGGCCGGCAGGCAGGATGCGGCGAGCGCCGCGGGAAAGGATGCAAGGCATGGGCTTCTCCGTTGTTGTGCTTGTTCGGTCAGAAGGGATAGGGACGCGGGCCGTGCTGCACGCTCAGCCAGTGGTCGGTGGTGAACTCGTCGATCGCCCAGTCGCCGTTGAAGCGGCCGATGCCGGAGTTCTTCTCGCCGCCGAAGGGCGCGTTGGGCGCGTCGTTCACCGGAATGTCGTTCACGTGGGTCATGCCGGCGTGAATCCGCCGGGCGAAGCGCACGGTGCGTTCCAGGTCGCCGCCGAACACCGCGCTGGACAGGCCGAACTCGCTGGCGTTGGCCAGCTCCAGCGCGTGCTCGGCATCGCGTGCCGGCTGGATGCCGACCAGCGGGCCGAAGATTTCCTCGCGGGCGATCTCCATCTCCGGGCGCACGTCGGCGAACACATGGGGTGGCAGCACGCGGCCGCTCACGGCGCCGTCCACCAGCACGCGCGCGCCCTCGGCGCGGGCCGTGTCGATCTTGCCCAGCAGGCCGTCGAGCTGGCGCTGGTTGATCACCGGGCCGATTACCGTGGCCGGGTCGCTCGGGTCGCCGCAGCGCAGCGCTTTCACGCGCTCGGCATAGCGCTCGCAGAACGCCGCGTAGAGGGGCTGCTCGACGATGATGCGGTTGATCGCCATGCAGATCTGCCCCTGGTGGAGGAACTTGCCCACCACCGCGGCGTGCACCGCGCGCTCCAGGTCGGCATCGGCCAGCACCACGAACGGGCTGTTGCCGCCCAGCTCCAGGGCCACGTGCTTGAGGTGCGCGCCGCCGCTGGCGATGCGCCCGATGGAGCGGCCCACCGGGGTCGAGCCGGTGAAGGAGATCAGCGCTGGCACCGGGTGCTCGACGAAGGCGTCACCGATTTCGCTGCCGGCGCCCACCACGACGCTCAGCACGCCGGCCGGCAACCCGGCTTCCTCGAACAGGCGCGCCAGCAGCAGGCCGCCGCTGACCGGCGTGTCGCTGGCCGGCTTGACCACCGCCGCGTTGCCCAGCGCCAGGGCCGGCGCCAGGGAGCGTTGGGTCAGGTGCAGGGGGAAGTTCCACGGGCTGATGATCCCCACCACGCCCAGCGGGCGGCGGTAGACGCGGCTTTCCTTGCCGGGGATGTCCGACTCGAGGATGCGCCCGTGCACCCGGCTCGGGAACGAGGCCGCCTCCAGGGTGATGGCGCGGGCGGCGCCCCATTCGATCTCGGCCTTGATCCGGGTGCTGCCGGACTCGCGGATGATCCAGCCGATGATTTCCTCGCGGCGCTGGTCGAACAGCTCGACCGCGCGCAGCAGCACCGCCGCACGTGCCGAGGGCGCCTGCGCGGCCCAGTCGACCTGGGCCTTGCGGGCGGCCTGGTAGGCCTGGTCGAGGTCGTCGCGGGTGGCCAGCGGCAGGCTCAGCAGGGACTGGTCGGTATAGGGATCGCGCACCTCCAGCTGGCGCGGCGAGGCGCCGTGTCGCCATTGGCCGGCGAGCGGCTGCAGATCCAGATCGGCATAGGGGGGCAGGGGGAAGCTCATGGAGTCCTCTCTCTTGTTGTTCAGTGGGGAAGCGCGAAGCGGATCAGGCCGCCGGCAGCGGACGGCTGATCGGGGGCGTTGGCGGGTAAAGCGGGGAGGGGTAGCGGGTCATGGCACGGGCACCGTCTTGTTGTATGCGCTGGGCGCTTTGAAGAAGGCCTTAACAAGGGACGTGCCAGAAGCGGTTATTATTAATAAAATTCTTTTAAATCAATTAGATATGTTTGTTATTGAGTCGGCGAACAGGGCCGGCGAACGTTCGTTTCGCGGAATTTTGTGAAGAGATTTCGCCGCCTCGTCGAAATGCCTCGCTTGCGCGGTGCGTTGATCGAACGTCGGTGGGTGGGTGGTCGATAGTGGCAATTGACCGCCGGGGCCGGGCGGGCATACTGGAGCCGATTCCCTGCCCGTGCCTGCCCGACATGACAGCCTCAAGACATAACGACAATGACCGCGCGAATCTCGAAGAGCGGTTCCTGGAGCATCTCCTGAAGAGTCGCAAGCGACTGATCGTGGAGAGCACCACCGGCCTCGAGAACCGTGGCTGCCCGTCCGCCGGCGAGCTGGCCGAGACGGTGGCCTTTTCGCCCCAGGATGGCTCCATCTGGCTGTGCGGCCAGCGCATGGTGCTGATGCAGACCTCGACCCTCGGCACCCTGCGCCGCGAGCTGGTGGAGAACCTCGGCACCCTCAAGGCGCGCGAGGTGTTCACCCGCATCGGCTGGCAGGCGGGGGCGGCTGACGCCTCCCAGGTCAGCGAGCAGTGGCCGCAGGGCGATCCCAGCGCACTGTTCTCCGCCGGGCCGCGCCTGCACATGCTCGAAGGCATGCTCAACGTCGAGGCGCTGCGCTTCGAGATGGACAACAGCCTGGGCCACTTCGACGCCGAATTCCTCTGGCACAACTCGGTGGAAGCCGACGTGCACATCGCCCAGTACGGCATCGGCAACGACAGCGCTTGCTGGATGGCCATCGGTTACGCCAGCGGCTATGCCTCGTCGCTGCTCGGTCGCCTGGTGGTGTTCCGCGAGGTGGAGTGTCGCGCCTGCGGGCAGTCGGTGTGCCGTATCGTCGGCAAGCCCGCCGAGCAGTGGGACGACGTGCAGCGCGACCTCGCTCATCTGGACGCCCGCGATTTCATCAGCCGCGCGCCCCATGCCTTCGCCAGTGAGATGGAAATCGCCAAGCTGGATGCTGCGCCGCCGGACGAGCGTGACGCGCGGCGCATGGTGGGCATCTCCTCGGCCTTCGTCGCAGCCAGTCACCTGCTTGGCTGCGTGGCGCCAACCCAGGCCACGGTGCTGCTGACCGGCGAATCGGGGGTAGGCAAGGAACTCTTCGCCGAGAACCTGCACCGGGCCAGCAGCCGCCAGAGCCGGCCGCTGATTTCGCTGAACTGCGCGACCCTGCCGGAAAACCTGGTGGAAGCCGAACTGTTCGGCGTCGAGCGCGGTGCCTTTACCGGCGCCGAGCGCACGCGGGCCGGACGCTTCGAGCGCGCCGACGGCGGCACGCTGTTCCTCGACGAGATCGGCACCCTCAGCCTGGCGGCGCAGAGCAAGATCCTGCGGGCTCTGCAGGAGGGCGAGATCGAGCGGGTCGGCGGCAACGCGCCGATCCGTGTGGACGTGCGGGTGATCGCCGCGACCAACCTTGACCTGCGGGTCGAAGTGGCGGCGGGGCGCTTCCGCGAGGACCTGTTCTACCGCCTCAACGTCTTCCCGATCCACCTGCCGCCCCTGCGTGAGCGGCGCGAAGACATCCCGCTGCTGATGAACCACTTCCTCCGCCGCTTCAGCGAGCGGCACGGGCGGCGGCTCGCGGGCTTCACCACACGCTTGCTCAACGCACTGCTGACCCACGCCTTCCCCGGCAACATCCGCGAATTGCAGAACCTCATCGAGCGGGGCGTGATCGCCTGCCCGGACGGTGCGGCCATGGATATCAGCCACCTGACCCTGGGCGGCGATCGTAGTATCGCGGCGCCCGTGGGCCTGACCCCGTCCGGCCGCCTCGGCAGCCTGCCCTTGCCCGGCGAGCAGCACGCCACCGCGCTGGCGGACGCGCAACTGCTGCAAGCCGCGTTCGAGAGCGAGCAAAGCCGGGGCACCTCCGGCGAGCCGGTGCTGTCCAGCCTGCAGGCCTTCATCGCTGGCCGCGATGGCGCCCTGGGCACCAGCCTTGACGCCATCGAAAGCCTGCTGGTGAAGTTGGCCCTGGAGCGCAGCCAGGGCAACATCACCGCCGCCGCGCAGATGCTCGGCATGAGCCGCGCCCAGGTCAGCTATCGGCTCAAGCGCTGAGGCCGATGCAGTGACGGCGCCACCGGGGCGCCGTCGCTGTGCGGGTCAGAGCGGGAAGGTCCACTTCAGCCAGTAGGCCGCGCCTTCCGGCCGGTTGCGTACATCACTCTCCTGTTGCCACTTGGCGCTCAGGTGCCAACCGGACGCCGCGCTGTACTGCACCGACGGGCCGATGGCGAAGGCCCTGCCACGGGTGTCGTCGAGGCGATGGCCGTCCTGTTCGTCGTCGGTCACCTGGCGATAGACGTAGCCGCCCACGCCGACCACCCAGCCATTGCCCAGGCCCCAGCCGAGGGCGTAGTCGGCGTGCAGTTCCTGTCCCGACAGGTAGTCGGTGGCGTGGTTCTCGAAGTTGTAGTCGTACATCAGGCGCACGTCGGCGTTGAGCCCCTGCGGGTCGATGTAGCTCACGGCGTAGATGGCCTGCAGGGTGGTGTAGTTGCGCCCGAGGTTGATCAGGTCGTGCTTGTCGTAGGAGCCGGTGGGCAGCACCAGGTCGACCCCGGTGGCGGCGTGCAGCTTGTCGCTGTAGTGGTAGCCGAGGAACGGCCCCACGTGGATATCGCCCAGGCCGCTCTTGGTCTCGCGCTGGCCTTGCACCTCCACCTGCATGCGGTTCAGCGGTATCACTGCGTGGAAGCCCAGGTTGCCGCCTAGCATCTGCTGCTCGGTGACCCAGATGAAGCGCGGGACGATGGAGCTCACGTGCAGGTCGAAGTCCAGCGGCAGCTCCCGGCCGTCGTTGCCACGCAGGCTGTCGGCACGGTAGTCGGCGGCGAACACCTGGCCGTAGAAGCCGGGAGGCGGCACCGCGCCCATCAGGTAGTTCTCGATGCCCATGGGCCAGGACGATCCGCCCCCTTCGGTGGCCTGGGCGGTGGGGAAGGTGCTGCCCAGCAGGAGAGCGCAGGACAGACCGAGGGCGGGGTTGATTCGATTCATGAAGGCATGCCTTTTTTGTTGTTGTCGAGGCGCCTTACTCAAGCTTTGTGCCACCTTCCGTAAGTTATTTTTAATTCTTAAATATCAATTAGATAGGTGTTTTTCCTGCGATTCATGCCTGAGCCTTTCGGGCCGGGCACGGGGGATTTCGTTAAGAAATTCCATCGCCTGCGGAAAGTTCGCCGCCAGCGCGTTCGATCAGCGCCCGGAGTTCGCCCGGCGATGGCTTCGGCACTGGGCAAATCCCGTTAACCTTCGGCGACCCGATCAACCGAGGACTGCGTCATGGGACTGTTCGACTGGAAACACTGGCTAGTGCTGCTGGCGGTGGTGGTGCTGGTATTCGGTACCCGCCGCCTGAAGAACGTGGGTGCCGACCTGGGCGAGGCGATCAAGGGCTTCCGCCGTTCGATCGCCGAGGAAGAGACGCCGGAGCCGCCGGTTCAAGCTGTGCGCCAAGTGGTCGCCGCCGAACTGGATCAGGGCCACTCGCGCTGAAGCAGGCGTTCAGGCGCGAGAGAGCAGCTCCAGGCGGTCGGCAACGTCGCGGGCACGTTCAAGTAGTTCCGGCGCGCTGGTGGTGGGCGCGTCGACGCTCAGCAGCAGGCGGCCCAGGGCGCGACCCTGGATACGTTCGATACTGCCGTGCAGCAGGTTGACGCGGCTGCCCAGGGCCTGGGCGATGGCCAGCAGGTCGGGCTCGCGGTCGCGCACGCCGGTGTAGTGCAGGTCAAGGATGACTTCATGGTCGGAGGGGCTCTCCAGGCGTGCCAGCAGGTCCGGCGGCAGGTGCTGCTGCAGCGAGCCGAGCAGGGTGCGGCTGACCTCGTGTCGTGGGTTGCCGAAGACTTCCCAGACCTCGCCCTGTTCGACGATACGCCCACGTTCGAGCACCACCACGCGGTCGCAGATTTCGCGGATCACCGCCATCTCGTGGGTGATCAGCACGATGGTCAAGCCAAGGCGGCGGTTGATGTCGCGCAGCAGGGCTAGGATGGCCTGGGTGCTCTCCGGGTCCAGCGCGGACGTGGCTTCGTCGCAGAGCAGGATTTCCGGCTGGTGCACCAGCGCGCGGGCGATGCCGACGCGCTGCTTCTGCCCGCCGGAAAGTTGCGCCGGGTAGGCGTTGCGCTTGTCGGTCAGGCCGACCAGTTGCAGCAGGTCGTCCACCCGCTCGGCGATGCGTGCTTTCGGCACGCCGGCCACGCGCAGAGGTAGGGCGATGTTCTGCGCCACGGTCTTGGCCGACATCAGGTTGAAGTGCTGGAAGATCATGCCGACCCGGCGGCGCAGGCCGACCAGTTGCCGGGCATCGAAGGTGCCGATGTCTTCGCCGTCGATCAGCACCTGGCCGACGCTGGGGGTTTCCAGGCGGTTGAGGGTGCGGATCAGCGAGCTTTTACCGGCGCCGCTGCGGCCGATGATGCCGAACACCTCGCCACGGCGGACGGAGAGTTCGATGCCGCTGAGCGCCTCCACCAGGCCGTGGTGGCCGGCGTAGGTCTTGCTCAATCCCCGAAGGGCGATGTGCTGGCTGGCGAGTTCGAGAGTGCGGTTGAAGCTGACCATCTGGGGGCCTGTACCTGAATGAAGAAAGGGTGCACTCGTAGGGCGCATAACCCGGAACGGGTTATCCGCCCTATGTCCTGGGGCCTGTTCAGTTAGTGCGGTTTTCGTAGGAGCGGGCTTGCTCGCGAACGAGCCCCGCAGCGGGTCCGGGTTCGCGAGCAAGCTCGCTCCTACAAGGTTTGGCGTGCGCTTAGAACGCCGGTGCGATCTCGCCCTTGTAGCGGGTCAGGATGAACTGCCGGACCTCCGGCGAATTCAGCGCTTTGGCCAGCTTCTGGATGCCCGGGTCCTGGATGTTGTCCGGGCGGGCGACGAGGAACTCGGCATAGAGGTCCTTGCCTTTCTCCACGATCAGCGCGCTCTTGATGTCGATGCCGGCTTCCAGCGCGTAGTTGGCGAAGACGAACGCCAGGTCCACCTGTTTCACCGCGCGGGCCAGCAGGGCGCCTTCCAGTTCACGGATCTTCAGGTGCTTGGGGTTGTCGGTGATGTCGCGCTCGGTGGACTGCGGGTTGGCCGGGTCCTTGAGCTTGATCAGGCCGTTCTCGGCCAGAAGCACCAGGGCACGGCCGGTGTTCACCGGGTCGTTGGGGATGGCCACGCTGGCGCCCTCAGGCAGCTCGGCAAGGGATTTGTATTTGGTGGAATAGGCGCCGAACGGCTCGATGTGGATACCCACCACCGGCACCAGGTCGGTGTGGCGGGTCTTGTTGAAGTCATCGAGGAAGGGGCGGTACTGGTAGTAGTTGGCGTCGAGGTTTTTTTGCGCGAGCTGCAGGTTGGGCTGGATGAAGTCGGTGAAGACCTTGATGTCGAGGTCGACGCCTTCCTTGGCCAGTGCCGGTTTGACGAATTCGAGGATCTCGGCGTGGGGCACCGGGGTGGCGCCGACGATGAGTTTCTCCCCCGCGTGGGCGGAGAAGGCGACGACGGCTGCCAGAATGGCGATGGCCTTTTTCATGGGTGTTGCTCCTTGAACAGTAGTGGGTGGGCCGTCGTGGGGTGGACGTGGGGCCTTGGTGACAGCGGGGCCGGCTGTCGGCGGGTGTTTCCCTGTTCGTCATTCCCGTGATGTCGGGAATCCAGTCGTGCGTCCGTGGTTACCGGTTCGCTTACGGGGCTATTCGCTTCGCTTACCCTTCGGGCCGCACTGAAGTGCGTTCAGCGCAAGCGCTGTCCCGCGTTCGCGGGAGTGACGGTGTACTGTGGTACTTCATGATCTCCCCGAGCGTCATTCCCGCGAACGCGGGAACCCAAAGAAAAGCCAACAACTCAGCGCCTCGTATAGCGCGCTACAAGGCGGTCGCCACTCATCTGCAGGGCCTGCACCAGCAGGATCAGCAGGGCGACGGTGATGATCATCACGTCGGTCTGGAAACGCTGGTAACCGAAGCGGATGGCCAGGTCGCCGAGGCCACCACCACCGATCACGCCGGACATCGCGGTGTAGTCCACCAGCACGATGGCGGTGACGGTCACGGCGGCGATCAGACCGGTGCGCGCTTCCGGCAGCAGGGTGTGCCAGATGATCTGCCAGGTGCTGGCGCCCATCGCCTGGGTGGCTTCCACCAGGCTGCGATCGACCTCGCGCAGGGCGGTTTCCACCAGTCGCGCGAAGAACGGCGTGCAGCCCACCACCAGCGGAGGAATCGCACCGGCGACGCCCAGCGAGGTGCCGGTGATCAGCGTGGTGACCGGGATCAGCACGATCAGCAGGATGATGAACGGCAGCGAGCGCAGCATGTTCACCACCACCGAGAGCGCGCGGTACAGGCCGGGCCTGGCATGCAGCTGGCGCTTGCCGGTGAGGTACAGCAGCACGCCCAGCGGCAGGCCCAGCAACACGGTGAAGGCCAGCGCACCGCCGAGCATGGCGAGGGTGTCCAGGCAGGCCTGGCCGAGGTCGTGCCAGTCGAGGTTGCGGAACCAGCCGTCCATCAGGCTCCACCTCGCCTGAGTTTCGCGGCACGGTGCGGTGCGCGCAGGCGGTCGCCCTGGCCGAACAGCTTGTGGCGCAGGGTGCCTTGTTCGTACTCGCGCTTGAACAGACCGCGCGCCTGCAGCTCGGGCACCAGCAGGTCGACGATGTCGACGAAGGTTTCCGGCGCCACCAGGCTGGAGAGGTTGAAGCCGTCGACGTCGGTTTCCTCGACCCAGGCCTGCAACTGGTCCGCCACGGTCTGCGGCGAACCCACCAGCAGCGGGCCGTCGCCGCCCAGGGCGCAGTAGTCAGCGATCTCGGCGGCGGTCCACTGGCGCTCCGGGTCGGCGGCGCTGAAGGCATCCACTGCGGACTGGATCGCGTCGCTCTGTACGTGGCGCAACACCTGATCCGGCGCGTACTGGCCGAAGTCGATGCCGGTCCAGCCGGAGACCAGCGCCAGGGCGCCCTCGCGGTCACTGTACCGGCGATAGTCGTCCAGCTTGGCCAGCGCCTGCGCATCCGTCGGCGCGACGATCACGCTGAGCTGGTTCAGCACCAGCACGTCGTTCGGCTGGCGGCCGGCTTCCACGGCGAGGCGGCGCAGGTCGGTCACCTGGTCGCGGAGGATGCGCCTGGTCGGTGCAGCGACGAACACGCACTCGGCATTGCCGGCGGCGAACGCCTTGCCGCGACTCGACGCACCGGCCTGGTAGAGCACGGGCGTGCGCTGCGGCGATGGCTGGCTGAGGTGAAAGCCGGGCACTTCGAAGTGCTCGCCCTTGTGCTCGATGGGGTGCACCTTGCTCGGGTTGGCGTAGACGCCGCTCGCGCGGTCGGCCACCACCGCGTCATCGTCCCAGCTGGCCTCCCAGAGCTTGTAGCAGACCTCCAGGTACTCCTCGGCCAGGGCATAGCGCTGCTGGTGGTTGAGCTGCTGCTTCAGCCCCAGGTTGCGCGCGCCGCTGTTGAGGTAGGAGGTGACGATGTTCCAGCCAGCGCGGCCACGGGTCAGGTGGTCCAGCGTGGAAATGCGCCGGGCGAAGGGGAATGGGTGCTCGAAGGACACCGAGGCGGTGATGCCGAAACCCAGGTGCTCGGTGGCCGCGGCCATGGCCGGGACGATCTGCAGCGGATCGTTGGCCGGCACCTGGGCGCCGGCGCTGAGGGCTGCGTCGGCGTTGCCGTGGTAGACGTCATAGACACCCAGTACGTCGGCGAGGAACAGCCCGTCGATCTTGCCGCGTTCGAGGGTTTTCGCCAGCTCGATCCAGTAGCGGAGGTCGGTGTAGCGCGCGGCCTGCTGGTCGCGCGGGTGGCGCCAGAGGCCGGGGGAAAGGTGGCCGACGCAGTTCATGGCGAAGGCGTTGAGGCGGATCTCTTTCATAGCGGGTACCAAAACGGTGAATAGGCCGTCGCGAGCGATCCGAGAGCAAGGCGGACGGCGCGCAGCGACGAGACATATCGAACAGAGAGTGTGAGTACCGCCGCACAGGCGATTTCGCCTGAACCGCCGAATGCGAGTCACGCCGCTATCGGTTCGCGCAGCAGGCGTATTCATCGTTTTCAGTTCCAGTCGTGGCGCGGCGGGCGCTTGTCGTTCAGCAGCCAGTTGCCGACCAGGTGGTACTTCCAGCGCACCGGGTCGTGCAGGGTGTGCACGCGGGCGTTGCGCCAGTGACGGTCGAAGCCGTGACGGGCGAGGGTGGAGCGGGTGCCGCCCAGTTCGAACAGCTTGTTCGAGGCGTCGATGGCGACCTCGGTGGTCAGCACCTTGGCCTTGGCCACGGCGACCGAGGCGCGGGCCACGCTGTCTTCGTCCGGCGCCGGGCGGGCGGCGTCCATCACCTTGCCGGCGCGTTCCAGCAGGGCGTCGGCGGCTTCGATGCGGATGCCCAGTTCACCGACCTGGATGATGGTCAGCGGGTCTTCGCTGGCTTTCTCCACACCAGCGTCGATCCACGGACGCGCCTGCTCGCGGACGAAGGCGATGGTGTCGCGCAGCGCCGCGCGGGCGATGCCGGCGTCGATGGCGGCGGTGGTGATCTGCGCGAACGGGCCGGCGAGGGTCGGCACGTCGTAGGAGCGGTGCGTGGGAAACACGTTGAACGCCGGCACGCGCAGGCCTTCCACCCGCACGGTGCCGCTGGAGGTGGTGCGCTGGCCGATGCTGGCCCAGTCGTCGACGATCACCAGCCCCGGCGTGCCGCGCGGGACGAAGGCGAGCTGGGCGTTGCTCTGCTCGTCCAGGCCGAGCACGCCGATCCAGTGGGCGTACAGCGAGCCGGTGCAGTAGCCCTTGCGGCCATCGATGACCACGCTGTCGCCGTCATGGCGCAGGCGGGTCTGGATGTCCTGGACGTTCTTGCCGCCTGTTTCCGACAGCGCATTGGCGAAGCGGTTGCCCTTGAGCGCGAGGTCGAAGAAGAAGCGCTTCTGCTCGTCGCTGCCCTGCAGGCGGATGTCTTCCAGCAGGCAGTAGTGGTTCTGCGGAATCTGCCCCAGCGACGGATCGGCGGCGGAGACGATGGCAATGACTTCGGCGAGGGTGGCGTAGGACACCTCGGCGCCACCGAACTCGCGCGGCACGGTGATCCCCCAAAGGCCGCTGTTGGAGTAGAGCTCGACGACCTCGGGCGGGACTGCGCGGTTGCGGTCGCGCTCGGTGGCGCCTTCGAGCAGGAAGGCGGCGACCTTGTGGGCGACTTCGATTGCTTCGGCGTCGGAGCCGATTCGCTGTGCGTTGGGCTCGCGGATGTCGTAATGGGCGGATTCGGGGAGTTGGGGCATGGCAGTACAGCGACCTCGGCAGATGAATCGACCCGGCGTTCGGGTCTGTCTGATTGGGTCATTGCACAAGCTGTGCCGGAAATTAAATTCCTTTTAAATCAATTGGTTGGTGTTTTTCTCCAACAGTTTCGGCGCTGGGCGGACAGCAAAGTGTTGGGCGGGTGTTGCTGGAGCAACAGTGCTGGAGCAGTGACGCGCACCTGTAGGAGCGGGCCATGCCCGCGATCGCGCGCATGGTGCGCTGCTACAGGTGACACATACGGTCGTATGGATGATCAGCCCAATTCCTGACAAACATCGATCCAATCCGCCGCGACCAGCTGCGCCATGCGCTGCGGCTCGATCCTCACCGCGCTGTGCACCGCGCCCGCCGCTGGCAGCACTTCATCGAACGCCTGCAGCGACACATCGCAATACACCGGCAGCGGCGTGGCCAGGCCGAACGGGCAGACGCCGCCCACCGGGTGGCCAGTCAGCGCCACTACGTCTTCGGCGCCAAGCATCTTGGCCTTGCCGCCGAACGCCTCCTTGAGCTTGCGGTTGTCCAGCCGCGCGTCGCCGCGGGCGACCACCAGCACAGTGCGTTCTCCCACCCGCAGGGACAGGGTCTTGGCAATGCGGCCCGGCTCCACGCCGTGGGCCTCGGCGGCCAGGGCGACAGTGGCGGTGCTGGTTTCCAGCTCGATGATGGCGATGTCGGGGGCCTTTTCGGCGAAGAAGGCGCGAACCGATTCCAGGCTCATGGGCAGGCATCCTGTACAGGGAAAACGTTGCAATCTAGGGAGCGGAGGAGGGCCTGTCCAGTTGCGGGGGGCGGACCTGTCATCGGGTTTGCTGAACGTCCCGACAAATCCGCTGCCCATGGCTTCATCGGTTGGTCATTCCCGACGGGGTTCGCCGCGTGACGCCTGCTGCGCGCGCCGAGGCGCCCCCAACGTGTACTCGCAGGCGTTGCGTGTCGCGGTTCTCGCCTTTTCGTCGGCGGGCTCGTGGCAGTCATGCGCTCCGAAGATTCCGGCCTATGCTCAGGCATCCTGCGCGGCGCTGCGAAAAAATTTCCGGGACGCTGTCGATTTCACTCCGCGTCTTTCGACTACTAGTCAGCAACCGGGAATGTCCGGCCGCCACGTTGACCCTTACAGGAGGAGAACCCATGCGTTTCATGGTGATAGTCAAGGCCACCGCCGAATCCGAAGCCGGTGTGATGCCCAAGGAAGAACTGCTCGCGGCGATGGGCGCCTACAACGAGGAACTGGCCAAGGCCGGGGTGATGCTCGCCGGCGAAGGGCTGCAACCCAGCGTCAAGGGCGCGCGAGTTCGCTTCGACGGCCCCTCGCGGACGGTCATCGACGGTCCCTTCGCCGAGACCAAGGAGCTGATCGCCGGCTATTGGATCATGCAGACCGCCTCGCTGCAGGAGTGCATCGACTGGGTCAGGCGTAGCCCCAATCCCTTCGAGGGACCGTCGGAGATCGAGATCCGGCAAATCTTCGAGGCCGAGGACTTCGGCACCGAATTCACCCCGGAACTGCGTGAGCAGGAAGACCGCATCCGCGAGCAGATCGCTCGCAAATCCTGATATCGGAGGAAACCGCCATGTTGATGAATGCCTACCTGACCTTTAACGGCAACTGCGAGGAAGCCTTCCGCCATTACGCCGAAGTGCTCAACGGCAAGCTGCCGGCGCTTATGCGCTTCTCCGATGCGCCGGGCTGCGAAGACATGCCGGCGGAGATGAAGAATCGCATCATCCACGTGCGCCTTGAGGTCGACGGCCACGTACTGATGGGGTCGGACGCTTCGCCGCAGTGCGGCACGTACGAGGGGGTGAAGGGCTGTTCGATCACCCTCAACGTCGACACCAAGGCCGAGGCCCGGCGTATCTTCGAGGCCCTGGGCAAGGGTGGCAAGGTCACCATGCCATTGGAGAAGACGTTCTGGGCCGCGCTGTTCGGCTCGCTGGAGGATCGCTTCGGGGTGCCGTGGCTGATCAACTGCGAGAAGGATGCCTGATCGCGCACCGAGACAATCGCGGACGGAGTCCGCTCCTACAGGAGCCAACCGTGGCGTAGGAGCGGACTCTGTCCGCGATCGCTTCACCCATCCGAAATCCCACCCGCTGCGCGAAAGCGCTCTGGCGTCGTCCCGGTAAATCGCTGGAATGCCCGGTGGAAACTGGTCACATGCTCGTAGCCGAGCAGGAAGGCGATTTCCTGCAACGCCATCCGGCTGGCCAGCAGGTAACGCTGGGCCAGCGCCATGCGTACCTCCAGCACGATGCCCTTGAAGGTCAGGCCATGCTCGCGCAAGCGTCGCTGCAGCGTGTAGGGCGGCATGCGCAGCCAGGCGGCGGTCTGCTCCAGGTCGGGCAGGGGGATGCGGGCGTTCTGCAAAAGATAGAAACGCACGTCGTCGGGCAGCGTCTGGCCGCGCTCGAAGCTGGCCAGGGTTGCCGCGCCCTGGGCCTGGCACAGGCGCGTCACCGTGGGGTTGGCGGTGGAGAAGGGGCGGTCGTGGAATTCCCGGGGAATCCACAGTTCCGCCTGCGCGCTATTGAACCGGCACTGTCCGGAGAACAGCTCCTGATAGACCTTCGCATGGGCCGGTGGCGGGTAGGGCAGGTGAATCTGCATGCCAGTGCAGCCTTCCAGTTCCGGCAGCCGCTGGCACAGCCAGCGCCAGGTGCTGCTCAGCCACTCCTCGCACAGCGCGTTGCGCTCCACCTCGCTGAACGGCGGCAGTTGCAGGGTCAGGCGGATGTGACTGGCGTCCTCGTCGCGCTGGGTGTGGATGGGGTGCGGCATCAGGCTCGACGGTTGGCCGAGGGAGATGTCCCAGGAGCGCCGCAGGTTGGCGGCGCTGATCAGCGCGTAGCCGATCACGCCCAGGTCGTAGAGGTTGTAGCGCTGGCCCAGGCGCAGGAAAAAGTCGCTGGGGCCGAGCAGCCCGGCGGCCTGTTGCAGCAGGCGGTAGTAGCGGGCGAAGTTCATCCCGGCGGCGGCCGCTTCACCGGTCGTCGGCAGTCCCAGGCCGCCCAGCACGGGCGCCAGCGCCGGCAGGGCGGGGCGTGCCTGCCATTCCTCGAGGAAGTGACGGAACAGCTGGCGGGCGGCGTAATCGATGTCGAAGGACGCGGTGGGCATGGCGGCGTTCTTGTGGGTTGAGAGTTTGTCGCCTTGTGCTAGCGAGTTGTTATTTTATGCTAGCCCGGTGGTAAAAGCCGAGCCCTATACTGCGCTCACGGACAAGAACTACAAGGGCTTCCCATGACCGCTCCGGACCGCTTCCGCTCCTCCAATTCCCCCACCGACCGCTTCGCCGAACTGCTGCTGCACAACGGCCGCTTCTACACCCTCGACCTCGCCCAGCCCTGGGCCGAGGCGGTGGCCATCCGCGACGGCCGCCTGCTGGCGGTAGGGCGTCGCGAGGAGATGGAGCACCTGGTCGGCCCCGATACCCTGGTGTGCGATCTGGACGGCGCCTTCTGCATGCCCGGCCTGCATGACATGCATACCCACCCGGACCTGGCCCTGGCGCCACGTTATGCCGACGACCTGGACGTCGGCATCGAAGACCCGACCCCGGAGCAGCTTGCAAAGGCCATTCAAGACTACGCCGCCAGCCACCCCGGTGACGGCTGGATCTACGGCCAGTACTGGGTCCGCTACACCTTCCGCGAGGCGGGACTTACGCCGGGCCGCGAGTGGCTCGACAGCATCATGCCGGACCGCCCGGTGGCGCTGCTCGACCGCATGTGGGGCACCATGATGGTCAACTCCCGTGCGCTGGAACTGGCCGGTATCGACGCCGACACGCCCGATCCGCGCAATGGCTACCTGGAGCGCGACGATCTCACCGGCGAGCCCAAGGGGCTGATGATCGACGGCGCCTATGCGCTGATCCACGCCGCCATGCCGCCGACCCCGGCCAAGGTGCTGCGCCAGGCCTACCGCGACGGCGTGCATTTCCAGAGCTCCCGTGGCGTCACCGCCGCCAAGTACGTGCATGTCTGCGAGAACCGCCTGGACGCCCTCAAGCACCTGGACGACGCCGGGCAACTGACGCTGCGCGTGGAAGCGGCGATCAGCTGGCAGGACGACATCTTCCCGGTGCGCCGCCGCTGGGAGCTGCTCAGCGGCGAGCGCCACTACTACCGCAGTGCGCGGCTGTCGGCGAACGCGGTGAAGTTCCACTTCGACGGCACCGTCGAGCCGCGCTCCTCGTTCCTGATCACCCCATGGCCGGGTGAGAACGCCTGGCGCGGCAAGCTCAACCTGACGCCCGAGCACATCACTGACATGGTGGTGGACATGGACCGTCGTGGCATCCGCGTCATCGCCCACTGCACCGGCGATGCGGCTTCCGACGTGTTCCTCGACGCAGTGGCCGAGGCGCGTCGGCGCAACGGCTTCAGCGGTGTGCGACACCAGTGCGCGCACAGCACCATCCTGCATCCGGGCAACCTCAAGCGCTTCCGCGAGCTGGAAGTGATCGCCGAGTTCTCCCCGGCGGCCTGGTACCCGACGCCCTTCGCCAGTGGCGCGCGTTCCGGCTACGGTCCGGATCGTCTGAAGCGCATCTATGACTTCAAGGGTGTGCTGGCTGCCGGTGGCATCGCGGTATTCGGCACCGACTGGCCGGTGGCGTCCATCGACCCCTGGCTGGCGCTGGAGACCCTGGTCACCCGGCAGAACCCCTGGAATGACGACCCGGCCTGCTTCGGCGAGCCGATCAGCCTGGAGCAGGCGATCAAGGTGGCGACCCTCAATGGCGCCTATGCCATGGGTCTGGAGCACCTGACCGGCAGCCTGGAAGCGGGCAAGTCGGCCGACTTCATCGTCCTCGACCGCGACCTGTTCGCGCAGCCGGCGCGCAACTACATCCACCGCACCGAGGTGCAGCTGACCTTCGTCGAGGGGCGCCCGGTCTACGACCGCCGTGGCCAGTTCAGCGACACCCCGCTGGAAGCCGTATGGAAGGGTGAGCCGCCACGTATCGAAGGCGTCAACGCATGAGTGCGGCGAGCATTCCGGTGACGGTGGTCGCCGGCTTTCTCGGTGCCGGCAAGACCACGCTGCTGCGCAACCTGCTGGAGCGCTGCGAGGGCCGGCGCCTGGCGGTGATCGTCAACGATTTCGGCGAGCTGAACATCGACGCCGGGATGATCGCCGAGCAGACAGAGGCGGTGTACAGCCTGGAGAACGGCTGCATCTGCTGCAGCGTGCAGGACGACCTGCTGGCGCAGCTGGAGCGCCTGGCGAACATGCATCCGCCGCTGGAGCAGGTGGTGATCGAGTGCAGTGGCGTCTCCGACCCACAGCGCATCGTGCAGACCCTGGGCTACCCGAAGCTGCGCAAACGCCTGCATCTGGATGCGGTGCTCACGGTGGTCGACGCTGCCCGCCGCGAGCCCCTGGAAGGCGAATACGCCCGTCTGGAACGGATGCAGGCGGCCGCTGCCGACCTGCTGCTGCTGAACAAGTGCGACCTGCTGGACGCAGACACCCTGGCGGCGCAGCGCGAGCGATTCGGCCATGGCGCGCGGGTGCTGGAGACCATCCAGGCGCAGATTCCCGATGAGCTGCTGTTGGGCGAGCCGTCGCGCAAGCTACGGCCCCATGGGCAGGAGGGTGTCGATCACGGCGACCTGTTCGACAGCTGGAGCTGGCAGGGCGAGGCGGCCTTCGACGGTGCGCGCCTGAAAAGCTGGCTGGAGACGCTGCCGCGAGGCCTGCTGCGGCTCAAGGGGCTGATCCGGGTGGCCGGACAGGACGGGGCATTGTGGTTGCAGTACGTGGGCGGGCGCTATCAGTTCCGTCCGGCAACGGAGGCCGAGGCGGCACAAGGCGCGCGCTTGGTGTTCATTGCGGAGAAGGATGCGGGGTTGCGGGCGGATCTCGAGGCCGGGCTGCTCGGCTGCTTTTCGTAGGAGCGAGCTTGCTCGCGAACCGCCCCAGCGCAGGAGTTGCCGGGATAATCTTCGCGAGCAAGCTCGCTCCTACAAGGTCAGGGCCGATCGGCAGGCAATAAAAAACCGGCCACCTGGGCCGGTTTTTTCATGACACGTCGAACTCAGCGGTATTCGCAGAGGTAGGCGGTGTCCTGGGCGACTTTCAGCTGGAACTTGCTGTTGGCCGGCACGGTGAACTTGCTGCCGCCTTCGAAGGTTTCCCAGCTGTCGCTGCCCGGCAGTTTGACGGTCAGCGCGCCGGCGACGACGTGCATCACTTCCAGCTGGCTGGTGCCGAATTCGTATTCGCCGGGGGCCATCACGCCGATGGTGGCCGGGCCTGCGGTCATGTCGAAGGCGATGGATTTGACGGTGCCGTCGAAGTACTCGTTGACCTTGAACATGGGCTGCTCCTGCTAGAGGGGTGAAAAAGGGCTGGCCAGTATGCCCAAGGGCGCAGGCGGCGTCACTAGAGGCGGAGCAGGGACCGGGCGGTCAGTGGTGAACCCCGGGTTCAGCTGATGACCGGCAGGGCCAGCGGCAGCAGGCGGGCGGTGTTGCGCGCATCTTCCAGGGCGCGGTGCTGTTGCCCCTGGAAATGCAGGCCGGCCAGGTGCAGCGCGGCATTCAGGCCAACCTGACGTTTCAGCTGGCGGGCTTCGGCGAAGCGCTGCTTGAGGTTGATGTGGGGCACGCGGGTGAGGTGGCTTTCCAGGCGCTGGCGGCGCCATTCGATCTCCAGCTGGTGGCGGTCATAGTCGCCCCAGCTGGTCCAGCCGGCCAGACGCGGGCTGTGCTGCGCGAGCCAGCGCTCGAACTGCGGCCAGACCTCGCGCAAGGGGAGCGCTGCGTCGACGTTGGCCTGGCTGATGTGGGTGAGTTCGCGGCAGAAACTGGTCAGCAATGGCCGGCGCTGCGGCCGTACGAATCGCTGGAAGTGATCCAGCTCGCGGCCGTCCGCGTCGGCGACGAGGGATGCGCCGATTTCGATGATTTCCATTTCCTCGACCGGCCAGCCGCCTTCCTCGGTGGTGGCTTCCAGGTCGATCACCAGCCAGTGGGGCATAGCGGATGCTCGCGGATGAAGGTCTCCGCAGTATGGAAGGGCTTTTCAGGACCGGCAAACCGCTGTGCTAGGCTCAGCGGCTTTCGATGGCGAGGGTAGGGCATGGCTAAAGTCGCTTTCATCGGCCTGGGCGTGATGGGATACCCCATGGCCGGTCACCTGCAGCGCGAGGGGCATGAGGTCTGCGTGTACAACCGCACGGCGTCACGGGCTGCGCGCTGGGTCGAGCAGTTCGGCGGCAGCTCGGCGACGACGCCGCGCGAGGCGGCGCAATGGGCGGAGTTCGTGATGTGCTGCGTGGGCAACGACGGCGATCTGCGCAGCGTGACGCTGGGCGAGAATGGTGCGCTGGCGGGCATGCAGCCGGGGGCGGTGCTGGTCGATCACACCACGGCGTCGGCGCAGGTCGCCCGCGAGCTGGCCGTGCTGGCGGCGGAGCGCGAGCTGGGCTTCCTCGATGCGCCGGTGTCCGGCGGCCAGGCCGGCGCGGAAAATGGATCGCTGACGGTAATGGTCGGCGGCGATCCGTTGATCTTCGGGCGCGCCGAATCGGTGATCGCCACCTACGCGCGGATGGTGCGGCTGATGGGGCCGGCGGGCAGCGGCCAGCTGACCAAGATGGTCAACCAGATCTGTGTCGGCGGCCTGCTGCAGGGGTTGTCCGAGGCGCTGCATTTTGCCCAGAGCGCCGGCCTCGATGGCATGGCCGCCATGGAGGTGATCAGCAAGGGCGCGGCGCAGTCCTGGCAATTGGAGAACCGTCACCAGAGCATGCTGGAAGGCCGCTTCGACTTCGGCTTCGCGGTGGACTGGATGCGCAAGGACCTGGGCATCGTGCTCGACGAGGCGCGCCGCAACGGCGCCCAGTTGCCGGTGACTGCCCTGGTGGATCAATTCTACGCCGAGGTACAGGCCGCCGGTGGCGGGCGCTGGGATACCTCCAGCCTGATCACCCGCCTCAAGGACGGCTCGCAGTCCTGAGCGGGGAGGGCGCTGCCGCAGGTGCGGCGGTGCCCCGTCCGCCTCAGGCGCGGAAAATGAAGTACACCGCGCCGAGCAGGCAGAGGCCGGCACATCATGCAGTTTTGCTGAATGGCCCCTTAGCGGACCTTGCCTCCCCATTCCCGGAGGCCCGTCGATAATCGATCCCGAATGCGCGGGCGCTGCCATTGCCCTGCGCCTGCACGACTGGGCGGCCGTACGGGCCGCCGGGCTCACGGGGATCGATATGACCATCAGAATCTGGCATCAGAGCTTTACCGTCTTGAGCGACCTCGGCGCCTATGACGAGGCATTGCGCGCGCACTTTCGTCGAGTGGCGCGAGCGGACACGGAAATCCACCTGCACGGTATGCAGCCCGGAACCTACCGGAGCAACTATCCGGGCGACGACATCAAGCATTCGGCGTTCCAATACCTTCACGGCCTGCAGTTCATGGCCGCCGGGCTGAATGCCGAGGAACAGGGCTTTGACGCCTACGCCAACCGTGTCCTGCTCGGTGCCTGTTCGCAGCGCCTGGCGGTGAGCAACCCTTGACGAGGAATTGCGATGAATGAGCATGAATTTGACGTGATCGTCCTGGGCAGTGGCAATGCCGGGCTCTGCGCGGCGCTTTCGGCCCGCGAGCAGGGCGCTCGGGTGGCCCTGCTCGAACGCGCGCCGGAGCGTTTTCGCGGTGGCAATTCGGCGCACACCGGCGGCGCCTTCAGGGTTGCCTACGAGGGCGTCGACGACCTTCGCCAACTGATGCCCGACCTGCTCGATAGCGAGGTGGAGAACAGCGACTTCGGCCACTACGGTCAGGACGAGTTCTACGCCGAGCTGGCCACGCTCAGCCAGTACCGCGCCGATCCCGAAGTGCTCGACAGTGTGGTCTCTGAAAGCCTGCCGACGCTGCGCTGGATGATCGGCAAGGGCGTGCGCTTCATGCCGATCTATGGCCGCCAGGCCTTCAAGCTGGACGGCAAGTACCGTTTCTGGGGCGGCCTGACCATCGAGGTCTCCGGCGGTGGCCTGGGACTTGTCGAGGCGCTGCTCCAGCGTGCTGAGCGAGATGGAGTGGAGATATTCTACGAGTGCCGTGCACAGACCCTGCGCCGTGATGGCCAGCGCTGGCGCATCGGTTGCGCCGACGGAAGAGAGTTTCGCGCTGGGGCCGTGGTGCTGGCCACTGGTGGCTTCCATGCCAATCTGGCCTGGCGCGCGCAGTATCTGGGGCCCGGCTGGGACCTGGCCAAGGTTCGCGGCACTCGCTACAACACCGGCGACGGCATTCGCATGGCGCTCGATGCCGGGGCGGTTGCCCACGGCAACTGGTCCGGCTGCCACGCGGTGTTCTACGACGTTAACGCCCCGGAGCTTGGCGATCTCGATCGGCTCAACCAGCAGAAGAACTATTTCCATCTCGGCGTAGTGGTTAACGCCGACGGCAAACGCTTCGTCGACGAGGGCCTGGATTTTCGCAACTACACCTATTCGAGCATGGGCGCGAAGGTTCTCCAGCAACCCGGCGGCGTGGCCTGGCAGCTGTTCGACCAGCACAGCCTCGAGCTGCTGCCAGACGAATATCGCGTGCGCCAGGCCACGCGCATCCAGGCCGACACGCTCGAAGAGCTGGCCGGCAAGCTGGAGGGGATCAACCGCGTCGCGCTGCTCGATACCCTGCATGAGTTCAATGCGGCAGTTCGCTGCGAGGTACCCTTTAACCCGTCCATCCGCGATGGCCGCTCGACTCAGGGGCTGTCGCTGCCGAAGTCGAACTGGGCCAACCCGCTGGAGCGACCACCCTTCGTTGCCTTTGCCGTGACCTGCGGGATTACCTTCACCTTTGGTGGGCTCAAGGTGAATGCCCGCGCCGAAGTCCTCGACGAAGCCGACCGACCGATTCCCGGCCTGTATGCCGCGGGTGAGCTCGTCGGCAACCTCTACTACGTCAAATACGCAGGGGGCGCAGGACTGACCTCCGGGGCTGTGCTTGGACGCATCGCCGGACTGGCGTCAACAGGGAATTGAGCCGCTTCAATTGGATACTCGGTTGATTGATACCAATAGTTCGTTATGACCCGAATAGCGCTCTGATCACTGTCTTCAACCTTCAAGAAAAGAGCGCGAATGTGAGGCTCGTGTGGGGACTGGGCCAGTAATGGAGCATGGATCGTCCTATTAACACGAACCATGGTTATCGGCAGTGCGGACACTGGCTCCTCAGACTGGAACGGCCCATTTTGAGATTGGCCCGAAGCCGTCACTGCTTCTGTTCTACAAAATGGTTTGATTGCCATGCAAACCGGCGCTGGACGGAGTGTGTATCTCCGTCCGGACAGCTCTGTTCAGTGAGTTTGAACACGAGTGTTGTCTTGGCAGTCCGTTCGTTCTCCACGTTGACGGAGTCAACGTTAGCTGCCACACCGTTAAGCACACGTTCACCACACATGCCAACCCCAGGGTCTTGGTTCACGTAGAACAATTCTTCCAGCTCAAATGCTTTCCCCTCTTTTTTAGGCTTGAGGTAGAGCACTTCGTAGACGGCGTCCCAAACTCCTCCATGCAGGTTATTGGTCAGAAGGAGAGCAAAATGCTTCTTGTTGGGGCCGTCAAACTCAAGCGGAACTGAAAGATTGGCTCTGTAATACCCGTCTGGGAAAGCGTATGTGCCATCGGTGGCGTTGAAATAGTACAAGCCCTGTAAGACCCGGCCGGTGTCGTCCAGCGTGACCAGGAACTCTCTATCGTTGAGACGGAAGCACAGTTCGGGTTTGTGCTCCTCTGAGTGGGTGAGGTAGAAGTCATTCAATTTACGAAAGGGGGGCGTGGTCAGGGCCGTCTCGCACGGTTGAAACCAGGAACCGGCATTAGCGGTACTTGTAAGCAGCAGCATTAATACGGTTGTTGCGCGAAGAAATCCTTTCATGTTCGTTATCCTTTCTGACCTCGACTCCCAAGGGGCAGAACATCGGCTTCCGTACCGGAGGACGCGTACTAACAGATCATAGCCGTGAGAAGGAGGTGAATCTGCTCCATCTCCGAGCGCCTGCTTCTGGCCGGAAACTGCCCACAGCAAGCGATAGCTTCCGACCCTCAACGGAAATTTTCAGAAGGTGCATCTCTCGCACCCGCGGCCGGCATGCCTACACTCGTAATCCACGCGTTCAGGGAGAAATCTACAGTGGTCAGGTACCCACTTACGCCACGCTAGAGCAATCTCCGGTGGCTATTTTGCGCTACATCAATCCGCGCCACCGACTCGATGCATTCGCCGTGCCTCATCCGCCCGGCGCGCCAGCGAAGAACAGGAACGTCAGCCCAAGGGCCAGGTAGACCGCCAGCAGCTGTACACCCTTGAACCAGTCGGACCGACCATCGTCGGCGATTTCGCTGGTTATCAGCACCGCCAATAGCACAGACAGCACCAGGCCGGGAGGGAAGGCCAGGTCCATAGCGGCGGGACCGACGAGCAGGCTCGTCAGCAACAGCGTCGGGGCGACGAACAGGGCCACCTGCACGCTGGAGCCGATGGCGATGGATAGCGACAGGTCCATGCGATTCTTCATTGCCGCGGAAATGGCGCTGGCGTGCTCGGCGGCATTGCCGAGGATGGCGACCACGAACACTCCGACAAAAATATTGTTCAGGCCCAGCGCATGAGTGCTCGGTTCGATGGCGCCGATGAGGATCTCGCTTACCCAAGCCACCAGCACTGTGGACAGGCCGAGCACCAGCAGCGCTTTTCCCACCGACCAGTACGCAACCTCTTCATCGTGGCCGTCAGGCTCTTCGCTGCTGAACTCCTGCTTATGAGTGACCAGCGAATAGAACAGAAATAGGGTATAGGTCACTAGCAGTACCACGGAGATGGACAGGCTCAAGTAGTGCGCGCCTGATTCCACCTTGGCAGCCGTGGACACCTTGTAAGCAGCCGGCAGCACTAGGGCGATGGCGGCCAGGGTGAGCAGGGTGGACTGTGAACGCGCGCCCACCGCGTTGAAGTGCTGTTCCGGATGTTTAAGGCCGCCCATCAGCATCGAGCAGCCCATCACCAGCAGGATGTTGCCGATGATGGAACCGGCGATGGACGCCTTGACCACGTCGTATAGCCCGGCCTGCAGGGCGGCGACGCCAATGATCAGCTCGGTGGCGTTGCCGAAGGTCGCATTCAGCAGGCCGCCGACGCTCTCGCCCAGGTGCGAGGCCAACTGCTCGGTGGCGCGCCCCAGCCAGCCGGCCAGCGGCAGTATGGCCAGCGCGGCGCTGATGAAAACCAGCAGGTAATGCGCTGGCGCCAAGTATTCCAGGGCAATCGACAGGGGAACGAAAAGTAGCAGCCAGTTCAGCATGATGGCGCTCCTCGGAGCTCGTGAGGATCTGGCGCGCATGACCGACTGCGCTGCCGGGGACTCGCGCCTTACTCGATTACCTGGCGAGTCGGCTCATCAATCATTGAAGAGCATTCTCGGCGAGCTGAAGTGTTCGAGAGCATGAAATCGCTCGGATCATGGGCGGCTTATCCGGCGAACGAGAAACACATAGCAAAGGGCATCTGCAATAGAGCTCGTAAATTGCGCCTGAACTGGTAGACACACTTGATCGCTTCTGGCCGATTGCTGCCGGTTGTATTCGTGCGGCAACGTTCGAGATCGGCGCTAATGAAAGCTTCGACATGACGTAAGTGGACTGCACACTAAAAGTATCCATCAGGTTTCAGCAGACTTGATTGGCATGCAACCCAATAGCGACGGGGATTGGCGACTCTCGCCAAGTGCTGCCCTTCATGGAGCATCCCAAGGTCATGAATAGTTGGAAAGCGCCAGGAGAAAGGCGGTTTGCAGCCAGACCGGCATGGCTGGAGGCTCCATCTGAGAGGTGTGTAAAGCCTGATGGATGCCTGGTGAGACAGAAAGGGCCGCCCACTGGTGGGGCGCCCATTGATCCGACCGGCTTGGCGGCAAGCACGACGGGCTATATTCTCGGCGCCCGATTTCTACCCGCCTTCCGCCTGAAGCGAGAGTCCTTCCATGCAGTGCCGTATTGGCTGTGGCGCCTGTTGCATGGCGCCGTCGATTTCCTCACCCATTCCCGGCATGCCCGATGGCAAGCCAGCGGGCGTACGTTGCGTGCAACTGGATGAGCGCAACCTCTGCAAGCTGTTCGGCGATGCGCGGCGGCCGGCCGTCTGCGCCGCGTTCGACGCCGATCCGGAGGCCTGCGGCCAGAGCAATGAACAGGCGCTGCAGATCCTCACCGAATGGGAGCGGATCACCGCGGCCTGAGTGACTTGGAGGTCACGTTTTTAGGGGCCATACTGACGCCCGTCCCGCTCAAGACCGCGGATTACGAAGGGCACCCTTGCCCGATAAACCAAGAATAAAGAGAGGTAAGACGATGCGTGGTGTATTGCGTATGACCCTGGTGGCCACTGCCGTGATGGGGCTGACCGGAACCGCGATGGCGGAAGACTGGCAGCTGGCCAAGGACGAGGATGGCGTCAAGGTCTACCTGAGCAGCGTGCCGGGCTCCAAATACAAGGCTTACCGCGGCATCGTCGACATCAAGGCCGATGTGGCGACCATCAACGCGCTGCAGGAAGACGTCAAGGGCTCCTGCAAGTGGATCCACGCCTGCGGTGAGATGCGTCTGCTGAAGAGCGAAGGCACCGACTCCTGGACCTACTCGAAGATCGACATGCCCTGGCCGGTCACCGGCCGTGACGTGGTGATCCACGTGACCACCGAGAAGACCGCCGACGGCGGCCTGATCCGCCACCTGAAGGCCGAGCCGACCTATATGCCGGAAGAGAAGGGCGAGATCCGCGTACCGAAGCTGGTGGGCGAGTGGAAGCTGGTGCCCAAGGCCGGTGGCATGACCGAGGTGACCTACCAGGTGCAGACCGAGCCGGGCGGCAGCATTCCGTCCTGGCTGGCCAACAGCTTCGTGGTCGATGCGCCGATGAACACCCTGAAGGGCCTGCGCAGCGCTGCCGAGAAGAAGTAAACGCTGTTTGCCCTGACGACAAAGGCCGCCTTCGGGCGGTCTTTTTCATGGGCGATGTTTTCGTAGGCGCAACTGCTAGTTGGGCTATTCGCTGCGCTCACCCTTCGGGCCGCACTGAGGTGCGTTCAGCGCAAGCGCTGTCCCGCGTTCGCGGGAGTGAGGTTGTCGTGTAGCACTCCGCACATGTCATCCCCGCGAACGGGGGGACCCAGCAGAAAAGCGCTGGCAATAAAAAAGGCTGCCGAAGCAGCCTTTTTTATTCGCACCGAAGCGCTTAGCGGGCCTTGAGGTCCACGAAGTCGCGCTGCGCGCTGCCGGTGTACAGCTGGCGCGGACGGCCGATCTTGTACGGACCGGAGAGCATTTCCTGCCAGTGCGAGATCCAGCCCACGGTACGTGCCAGGGCGAAGATCACGGTGAACATGCTGGTCGGAATGCCGATGGCCTTCAGGATGATGCCGGAGTAGAAGTCCACGTTCGGGTAGAGGTTGCGCTCCACGAAGTAGGGGTCGTGGCGGGCGATCTCTTCCAGCTTCATGGCCAGTTCCAGTTGCGGGTCGTTGATACCCAGCTCCTGGAGAACTTCGTCGCAGGTCTGCTTCATGACCTTGGCGCGCGGGTCGAAGTTCTTGTACACGCGGTGGCCGAAGCCCATCAGCTTGAACGGATCATTCTTGTCCTTGGCCTTGGCCACGAACTTCTCGATGTTCGAAACGTCACCGATCTCGTCCAGCATGCGCAGTACGGCTTCGTTCGCGCCACCGTGGGCCGGGCCCCACAGGGCGGCGATGCCGGAGGCGATGCAGGCGAACGGGTTGGCACCCGAGGAGCCCGCCAGGCGCACGGTGGAGGTGGAAGCGTTCTGCTCGTGGTCGGCGTGCAGGATGAAGATGCGGTCCATGGCCTTGGCCAGCACAGGGCTGATCGGCTTGGTCTCGCAAGGAGTGTTGAACATCATATGCAGGAAGTTCTCTGCATAGTTCAGATCGTTGCGCGGATACATCATCGGCTCGCCCTTGGAGTACTTGTACACCATGGCGGCAATGGTCGGCATCTTGGCGATCAGACGATGCGCCGAGACTTCCCGGTGCTTCGGATTATTGATGTCCAGGGAGTCGTGATAGAAGGCGGAGAGGGCACCGATCACGCCGCACATTACGGCCATCGGGTGCGCATCACGGCGGAAGCCGTTGAAGAAGGTCTTCAGCTGCTCATGAACCATGGTGTGGTTCTTGATGGTGCTGACGAACTGTTCCTTCTGCTCGGCGGTGGGCAGTTCGCCCTTGAGCAGCAGGTAGCAGGTTTCCAGGTAGTCGGACTTCTCGGCGAGCTGTTCGATCGGGTAGCCGCGGTGCAGCAGGATGCCCTTGTCACCATCGATATAGGTGATCTTCGACTCGCAGGAGGCGGTGGACATGAAACCGGGGTCGAAAGTGAAGTGGCCGGTGGAGGTCAGGCCGCGAACATCGACAACGTCGGGACCCAGCGTGCCGGAGAGGACAGGCAGTTCGACGGGGGCAGCGCCCTCGATGATCAACTGCGCTTTTTTGTCAGCCATGTAGGCCTCCTATTTATGCTTGAAATCATCTGTACGACCCCCCACGCAGGGCCCGCACCACTATAGAGAGATAAATCCGAATGTCAATTTGCACAATCGGACTAGATCGGCTCCTCCAAGCCTCTGTTTTGGCGAAAAAAATTGCCTGTTTACGCCTTTTAGGGGGGTGCGGCAATTAGTCCTTAGGTGGAGGTCTTTCCGTTGTCATTAGGGGCCTAACTGTCTATACTCGGCGACCAGCCGCCAAGGGCCGTCCGGCCTTGCTTGATTGGTGGTTGTCACTCCCGAAGGTGATGGGTACCTGACAAGTGCACCTCCCGACAACTAGCCCTGCTTCTAAGGGGCTCTCAGTGTGAAAAAAGCCGTGAATAGCAAACGACCTGTAAACCTAGACCTAAGGACCATCCAACTCCCTGTCACCGCTTACACGTCCATTCTCCACCGCATCTCTGGCGTCATCCTGTTCGTGGGCATTGCCGTGCTGCTGTTCGCACTCGACAAGTCCCTCGCATCGGAAGACAGCTTCGAGCAGGTGAAGGCGTGTCTGGCCAGCCCGTTGGCCAAACTGGTGATCTGGGGCCTGCTGTCTGCGCTGCTGTACCACCTGGTAGCCGGTGTTCGTCACCTCGTCATGGACGCAGGTGTCGGTGAAACGCTGGAAGGCGGTAAGCGTGGTTCGAAAATCGTCATCGCCATTGCTCTGGTGCTGATCGTTCTGGCGGGGGTCTGGGTATGGTAACTAACGTCACTAACTTCTCGCGTTCCGGCCTCTATGACTGGATGGCTCAACGCGTTTCCGCGGTCGTTCTCGCGGCTTATGTTCTGTTCCTGCTGGGTTACCTGATCTCGCATCCGGGCATCTCGTACGCGGAGTGGCACGGTCTGTTCTCTCACAGCCTGATGAAGATCTTCAGCCTGTTGACGCTGGTTGCCCTGAGCGTGCACGCATGGGTCGGCATGTGGACCATCACTACCGACTACCTGACTCCGATGGCCCTCGGCAAAGCCGCGACCATCGTACGTTTCCTCGTCCAGGCAGTATGCGGCATGGCCATGTTCGCATTCTTCGTCTGGGGTGTGCAGATTCTCTGGGGTAACTGATCCATGGCTAGCAACCGTACTCTTTCTTTCGACGCCATCATCGTTGGTGGCGGCGGCGCCGGCATGCGCGCTGCGCTGCAACTGGCCCAGGGCGGCCACAAGACTGCCGTGGTGACCAAGGTCTTCCCGACCCGTTCGCACACCGTATCCGCCCAAGGCGGCATCACCTGCGCCATCGCTTCGTCCGACCCGAACGACGATTGGCGCTGGCACATGTACGACACCGTCAAGGGCTCCGACTACATCGGTGACCAGGACGCGATCGAATACATGTGCTCCGTCGGCCCGGAAGCCGTGTTCGAGCTGGAACACATGGGGCTGCCGTTCTCCCGCACCGAGCAGGGCCGCATCTACCAGCGTCCGTTCGGTGGCCAGTCCAAGGACTTCGGCAAGGGCGGCCAGGCTGCCCGTACCTGCGCCGCGGCTGACCGTACCGGTCACGCGCTGCTGCACACCCTCTATCAGGCCAACCTGAAGAGCGGTACTTCCTTCCTTAATGAGTGGTACGCGGTCGATCTGGTGAAGAACCAGGACGGTCACGTAGTCGGTATCATCGCCATCTGCATCGAGACCGGCGAAACCGTCTACATCCGCTCCAAGGCCGTGGTACTGGCCACTGGCGGTGCCGGCCGTATCTACGCCTCCACCACCAACGCCCTGATCAACACCGGCGACGGCGTGGGCATGGCCCTGCGTGCTGGCGTACCGGTCCAGGACATCGAAATGTGGCAGTTCCACCCGACCGGCATCGCCGGCGCCGGTGTACTGGTCACCGAAGGCTGCCGTGGTGAAGGTGGTTACCTGATCAACGCCCATGGCGAGCGCTTCATGGAGCGTTACGCTCCGAACGCCAAAGACCTGGCCGGCCGCGACGTGGTTGCCCGTTCCATGGTTAAAGAAGTGATCGCCGGCAACGGCGTGGGCCCGAACAAGGACCACGTACTGCTGAAGCTCGACCACCTCGGCGAGGAAGTTCTGCACAGCCGCCTGCCCGGCATCTGCGAACTGTCCAAGACCTTCGCCCACGTCGACCCGGTTGTCGCTCCGATCCCGGTTATTCCGACCTGCCACTACATGATGGGCGGCGTTGCCACCAACATTCATGGCCAGGCCCTGACCATGGACGCCAACGGCAACGACCAGATCGTCGAAGGTCTGTTCGCGGTCGGTGAAGTGGCTTGCGTATCGGTACACGGCGCCAACCGCCTGGGCGGCAACTCGCTGCTCGACCTGGTGGTCTTCGGCCGCGCAACCGGTCTGCACTTGGAAAAGGCCCTGAAAGAGGGTATCGAGCACCGCGGCGCCACCGAGAGCGACCTGGAAGCTTCGTACAAGCGCCTGAACGGCGTGAACGAGCGCACCAGCGGCGAAGAAGTCGCCCCGCTCAAGCGCGAGCTGCAATCGTGCATGCAGAACTACTTCGGTGTATTCCGTACCGGCGAATACATGCAGAAGGGCATCGCTCAACTGGCTGAACTGCGCGAGCGTATCGCGAACGTCAAGATCAACGACAAGAGCCAGGCTTTCAACACCGCGCGTATCGAAGCGCTGGAACTGCAGAACCTCCTCGAAGTGGCCGAAGCCACTGCGATCGCCGCCGAGCATCGCAAAGAGTCCCGCGGCGCCCACGCCCGCGAAGACTTCGAGGAGCGCGATGACGAAAACTGGCTGTGCCACACCCTGTACTTCCCGGGTGAGAAGCGCGTTGCCAAGCGTGCCGTCAACTTCGCGCCGAAGACTGTTCCGGCATTCGAACCCAAGGTTCGTACTTACTAAGGGTGCCCGCCATGTTGCAAGTGAGTGTTTACCGCTACAACCCTGAGAAGGACGCTGCACCTTATATGCAGGACTTCCAGGTCGATACCGACGGCAAGGACATCATGGTCCTGGACGTGCTGGCGCTGATCAAGGAACAGGACGAGGGCTTCTCCTACCGTCGCTCCTGCCGTGAAGGCGTCTGTGGTTCCGACGGCATGAACATGAATGGCAAGAACGGCCTGGCCTGCATCACTCCGCTGTCGGCCGTGGGCCTGAAGGGCGGCAAGCTGGTGCTGCGTCCGCTGCCGGGCCTGCCGGTGATCCGTGACCTCGTCGTCGATATGAGCATCTTCTACAAGCAATACGAGAAGGTGAAGCCGTTCCTGCAGAACGATACTCCGGCCCCGGCCATCGAGCGTCTGCAGACCCCGGAAGAGCGCGAGAAGCTGGACGGTCTGTACGAGTGCATCCTGTGCGCCTGCTGCTCGACCTCCTGCCCGTCCTTCTGGTGGAACCCCGACAAGTTCCTCGGTCCCGCTGCGCTGCTGCAGGCCTACCGTTTCCTGGCCGACAGCCGCGACACCAAGACCGAAGAGCGTCTGGCTTCGCTGGATGACCCGTTCAGCGTATTCCGCTGCCGCGGGATCATGAACTGCGTGAACGTCTGCCCGAAGGGTCTGAACCCGACCAAGGCAATCGGCCACGTACGTAACATGCTGCTGCAAAGCGGCACCTGATTCGCGGCCCAAGCCACGAGTCACTGCAAGAGCAACACCTGCGCCGCCGGAACAATCCGGCGGTGCAGTACTGCGGACCCAAGCCCACAAAGCGGGGGTCCTGACTTGAAAACGTATATATGACCAGCAGGGGCATCCGGGGTGGTACCCGGACTATCTGCGGGAATCGGTGGCTAGAAGTCGCTGTGTATGACTTCAAGCCAATGATTTCATCAGGTGGAGTCCCCTTACCGAGGGTGACCAAGCATGCACGAAAGCGTAATGCAGCGGATGTGGAACAGTGCCCATCTATCCGGTGGTAACGCTGCCTACGTCGAAGAGCTCTACGAGCTCTACCTGCACGACCCGAACGCTGTGCCAGAAGAGTGGCGCACGTACTTCCAGAAGCTCCCCGCCGACGGCAATCCCGCTCCCGACGTCTCGCATTCCTCTATCCGTGATCATTTCGTTCTCCTGGCCAAGAACCAGCGCCGCGCTGCGCCTGTTTCCGCTGGCAGCGTAAGCACCGAGCACGAGAAAAAGCAGGTTGAAGTCCTGCGCCTGATCCTGGCATACCGGCTGCGTGGACATCAGGCGGCATCGCTTGATCCGCTGGGTCTCTGGGTACGTACCGCTCCCTCCGATCTGTCGCTCGAACACTACGGGCTTACTGCTGCAGACCTCGACACTACTTTCCGTACCGGTGAACTCTACATCGGCAAGGAAGAAGCGACCCTGCGTGAAATCCTCGATGCGCTGAAGCAGACCTACTGCAGCACCATCGGCGCCGAGTTCATGCACATCGTCGATTCCGAGCAACGCCACTGGTTCGCCCAGCGCCTGGAAAGTGTGCGCGGCCGTCCGGCGTATTCCGCCGACGCCCGTTCCCACCTGCTCGAGCGTCTGACCGCTGCCGAAGGCCTGGAGAAGTACCTGGGCACCAAGTACCCGGGCACCAAGCGTTTCGGTCTGGAAGGCGGCGAGAGCCTGATTCCGATGGTCGACGAGATCATCCAGCGCTCCGGCTCCTACGGCGTGAAGGAAATCGTCATCGGCATGGCCCACCGTGGCCGTCTGAACGTCCTGGTCAACACCCTGGGCAAGAACCCGCGCGAGCTCTTCGACGAGTTCGAAGGCAAGAAGCTGGTCCAGCTGGGTTCGGGCGACGTGAAGTACCACCAGGGCTTCTCCTCCAACGTCATGACCAGCGGCGGCGAAGTCCACCTGGCCCTGGCGTTCAACCCCTCGCACCTGGAAATCGTATCCCCGGTGGTCGAGGGCTCGGTACGCGCTCGCCAGGACCGTCGCAAAGACGGCAGCGGCGACAAGGTCGTGCCGATCTCCATCCACGGCGATGCCGCCTTCGCGGGGCAGGGCGTGGTCATGGAGACCTTCCAGATGTCGCAGACCCGTGCTTACAAGACGGGCGGCACCATCCACATCGTGATCAACAACCAGGTCGGCTTCACCACCAGCCGTCAGGACGATGCTCGTTCCACCGAGTACGCGACCGACGTGGCGAAGATGATCCAGGCGCCGATCTTCCACGTGAACGGTGACGATCCGGAAGCTGTGCTGTTCGTGACCCAGCTGGCTGTCGACTACCGCATGCAGTTCAAGCGTGATGTGGTCATCGACCTGCTCTGCTACCGTCGTCGCGGCCACAACGAGGCCGACGAGCCGAGCGGCACCCAGCCGCTGATGTACCAGCAGATCGCCAAGCAGCGCACCACCCGTGAGCTGTATGCCGACTCGCTGATCGCAGCCGGCGTGCAGACCACCGAGCAGGCCCAGGAAAAGGTCGACGAATACCGCGACGCCCTGGACAACGGCCTGCACGTGGTGAAGAGCCTGGTCAAGGAGCCCAACAAGGAGCTCTTCGTCGACTGGCGTCCGTACGTGGGCCATGCCTGGACCGCGCGTCACGACACTCGCTTCGATCTGAAGACCCTGCAGGAACTCTCCACCAAGTTGCTGGAGACTCCGGACGGCTTCGTCATGCAGCGTCAGGTGCAGAAGATCTACGAAGACCGCGCCAAGATGGCTGCCGGCGGCATGCCGATCAACTGGGGCTTCGCCGAGAACCTGGCCTACGCCACCCTGCTGTTCGAAGGTCACCCGGTGCGCATGACCGGTCAGGACGTCGGCCGCGGTACCTTCTCGCACCGCCACGCGGCGCTGCACAACCAGAAGGACGATTCGGTCTACATCCCGCTGGCTCACCTGTTCGACGGTCAGCCGCGCGTCAGCCTGTACGACTCCTATCTCTCGGAAGAAGCGGTACTGGCTTTCGAATACGGCTACGCCACCACCATGCCGAACGCGCTGGTGACCTGGGAAGCCCAGTTCGGTGACTTCGCCAACGGTGCGCAGGTCGTGATCGACCAGTTCATCACCAGCGGCGAGACCAAGTGGCAGCGCCTCTGCGGCCTGACCATGCTGCTGCCGCATGGCTATGAAGGCCAGGGCCCGGAGCACTCCTCCGCGCGTCTGGAGCGTTACCTGCAACTGTGCGCCGAGCAGAACATCCAGGTCTGCGTGCCGACTACTCCGGCCCAGGTCTACCACATGCTGCGCCGTCAGGTGATCCGTCCGCTGCGCAAGCCGCTGATCGTGATGACTCCGAAGTCGCTGCTGCGTCACAAGCTGGCCATCTCGACCCTGGAAGATCTGGCCAACGGCTCGTTCCAGACTGTGATCGGCGAGATCGACAACCTGGATCCGAAGAAGGTCGAGCGCATCGTGCTGTGCAGCGGCAAGGTGTACTACGACCTGCTGGAGAAGCGCCGTGCCGAAGGTCGCGACAACATCGCGATCGTTCGTCTCGAGCAGCTGTATCCGTTCCCGGAGGACGATCTGGCCGAGGTACTGTCGCAGTACAAGAACCTCAAGCACATCGTCTGGTGCCAGGAAGAGCCGATGAACCAGGGTGCCTGGTTCTGCTCGCAGCACCACATGCGTCGTGTCATCGCCGCGCACAAGAAAGGTCTCAACCTGGAATACGCGGGCCGCGAAGGCTCGGCAGCTCCGGCTTGCGGCTACGCTTCGATGCACGCCGAGCAGCAGGAAAAACTGCTGCAGGACGCCTTCACCGTTTAACGCCAACGCGCAGTTGATACCGAATTTAAGGAAACACACATAATGGCTATCGAAATCAAAGCCCCAACCTTCCCGGAATCGGTTGCCGACGGCACCGTTGCAACCTGGCACAAGAAGGTCGGTGACGCCGTCAAGCGTGACGAGCTGATCGTCGACATCGAAACCGACAAGGTCGTGATCGAAGTGCTCGCCGAGGCTGACGGAGTACTGGCTGAGATCGTCAAGGCTGAAGGCGACACCGTTCTCTCCAACGAACTGCTGGGCAAGCTGAGCGAAGGCGGTGCTGCCGCTGCCGCTCCGGCTGCTGCCGCAGCTCCGGCTGCCGCCCCGGCCGCCGCTGCCCCGGCTGCTGCCGCTGACGACAACATCCTGTCGCCGGCCGCCCGCAAGCTCGCCGAAGAAAACGGCATCAACCCCAACAGCCTGGCCGGCACCGGCAAAGGCGGTCGTGTCACCAAGGAAGACGTGGTGGCCGCCGTTGAAGCCAAGAAGAACGCCCCGGCTGCCGCTCCGGTCGCCAAGGCTGCCGCCCCGGCTGCCGAGGCTCCGGTCTTCGCCGCTGGCGACCGCGTCGAGAAGCGCGTACCGATGACCCGCCTGCGCGCCAAGGTCGCCGAGCGTCTGGTCGAAGCTCAGTCTTCCATGGCCATGCTGACTACCTTCAACGAAGTCAACATGAAGCCGATCATGGACCTGCGCAACAAGTACAAGGACCTGTTCGAGAAGAAGCACAACGGCGTTCGCCTGGGCTTCATGTCCTTCTTCGTCAAGGCCGCCACCGAAGCCCTGAAGCGCTTCCCGGGCGTCAACGCCTCGATCGACGGCAACGACATCGTCTACCACGGCTACCAGGACATCGGTGTGGCAGTTTCCAGCGACCGCGGTCTGGTCGTTCCGGTTCTGCGTAACGCCGAGTTCATGAGCCTGGCCGAGATCGAGAACGGCATCGCCACCTTCGGCAAGAAAGCCAAAGACGGCAAGCTGTCCATCGAAGACATGACCGGTGGTACTTTCACCATTTCCAACGGTGGCGTATTCGGTTCCCTGCTGTCGACTCCGATCGTCAACCCGCCGCAGACCGCCATCCTCGGCATGCACAAGATCCAGGAGCGCCCGATGGCCGTTAACGGCCAAGTGGTCATCCTGCCGATGATGTACCTGGCGCTGTCCTACGATCACCGGATGATCGATGGCAAGGAAGCGGTGAGCTTCCTGGTCACCATGAAGGATCTGCTGGAAGATCCGGCTCGCCTGCTGCTGGACGTCTGATACGTCAGTTCACACGACGGCCCCGTACTACACGACGGCCCCGCGAGGGGCCGTCCGCTTCACCGGAATAAGGATTGAGACATGAGCCAGAAATTCGACGTGGTTGTGATTGGTGCAGGCCCCGGCGGCTACGTAGCTGCCATCCGTGCCGCCCAACTCGGCCTGAAGACCGCTTGCATCGAGAAGTACATCGGTAAAGAGGGCAAGGTTGCCCTCGGCGGTACCTGCCTGAACGTAGGCTGCATTCCGTCCAAGGCACTGCTGGACAGCTCCTGGAAGTACAAGGAAGCCAAAGAGGGCTTCGAGGTCCACGGTATCTCCACCGGCGGCGTGAAGATGGACGTTCCGGCGATGGTTGCCCGCAAGGCCAACATCGTCAAGAACCTGACCGGCGGCATCGCCACCCTGTTCAAGGCCAACGGCGTGACCTCCTTCGAAGGCCACGGCAAGGTCCTGGCCAACAAGCAGGTCGAAGTGACCGGCCTGGACGGCAAGACCCAGGTTCTGGAAGCCGACAACATCATCATCGCTTCGGGCTCCAAGCCGGTAGAAATCCCGCCGGCCCCGCTGACCGACGACGTGATCGTCGACTCCACCGGCGCCCTGGAATTCCAGAGCGTACCGAAGAAGCTGGGCGTGATCGGCGCTGGCGTCATCGGTCTGGAACTGGGTTCGGTCTGGGCTCGCCTGGGTGCTGAAGTCACCGTTCTGGAAGCCCTGGACAAGTTCCTCCCGGCTGCCGACGAGCAGGTCGCCAAGGAAGCCCTGAAGGTCCTGACCAAGCAAGGTCTGAACATCCGCCTTGGCGCTCGCGTCACCGGTTCGGACGTGAAGAAGAAGCAAGTCACCGTGACCTTCACCGACGCCAACGGCGAGCAGAAGGAAACCTTCGACAAGCTGATCGTGGCCGTGGGCCGTCGCCCGGTGACCACCGACCTGCTGGCCGCCGACAGCGGCGTGACCCTGGACGAGCGTGGCTTCATCTACGTCGACGACCACTGCAAGACCAGCGTTCCGGGCGTCTACGCCATCGGTGACGTGGTCCGTGGCGCCATGCTGGCGCACAAGGCCTCGGAAGAAGGCGTGATGGTTGCCGAGCGCATCGCCGGCCACAAGGCCCAGATGAACTACGACCTGATTCCGTCGGTGATCTACACCCACCCGGAAATCGCATGGGTCGGCAAGACCGAGCAGCAGCTCAAGGGTGAAGGCGTCGAAGTCAACGTCGGTACCTTCCCGTTCGCCGCCAGCGGCCGCGCCATGGCTGCCAACGACACCACCGGCCTGGTCAAGGTCATCGCCGATGCCAAGACCGACCGCGTACTGGGCGTCCATGTGATCGGCCCGAGCGCCGCCGAGCTGGTTCAGCAGGGCGCGATCGGCATGGAATTCGGCACCAGTGCCGAAGACCTGGGCATGATGGTCTTCTCCCACCCGACTCTGTCCGAAGCGCTGCACGAAGCGGCCCTGGCAGTGAATGGCCACGCCATCCACATCGCCAACCGCAAGAAGCGCTAAGGAACGGGACCACGGCGGGGAGGGCGGCAGTCTTTTGCGAGGGGCTGCCTCCGACTTGCCGGATCGTTTCTCCCCTGAGGGGGACTCGGTCACAGGTGGCGCGGTGCCACGAGCGCCGCGCCTTATGCGCAATACCCAAGACGAAAACGGTAGACAAGCATGAATCTCCACGAATATCAGGGTAAGCAGCTGTTCGCTGAGTACGGCCTGCCCGTATCCAAGGGCTTCGCCGTCGACACACCCGAAGAGGCCGCAGAAGCCTGTGAAAAGATCGGTGGTACCGAGTGGGTCGTTAAGGCCCAGGTACACGCTGGTGGCCGCGGTAAAGCGGGCGGTGTGAAGCTGGTCAAGAGCAAAGAGGACGCCAAGGCGTTCGCCGCCAACTGGCTGGGCAAGCGTCTGGTGACTTACCAGACTGACGCCAACGGCCAGCCGGTCAGCAAGATCCTGGTGGAATCCTGCACCGACATCGACAAGGAGCTGTACCTCGGCGCCGTTGTCGACCGTTCCAGCCGTCGCATCGTCTTCATGGCCTCCACCGAAGGTGGCGTGGACATCGAGAAGGTTGCGCACGAGACCCCTGAGAAGATCCTCAAGGCCACCATCGATCCGCTGGTTGGCGCTCAGCCCTACCAGGGTCGCGAGCTGGCCTTCCAGCTGGGCCTGAAAGGTGACCAGATCAAGCAGTTCACCCACATCTTCGTTGGCCTGGCCAAGCTGTTCCAGGACTACGACCTGGCGCTGCTGGAAGTGAACCCGCTGGTGATCAAGAAAGACGGCAACCTGCACTGCCTGGACGCCAAGATCAACATCGACTCCAACGCCATGTACCGTCAGCCCAAGCTGCGCGCCATGCACGACCCGTCCCAGGACGACGCGCGTGAAGCCCATGCGCAGAAGTGGGAACTGAACTACGTCGCGCTGGAAGGCAACATCGGCTGCATGGTCAACGGCGCTGGCCTGGCCATGGGCACCATGGACATCGTGAACCTGCACGGCGGCAAGCCGGCCAACTTCCTTGACGTTGGTGGCGGTGCGACCAAAGAGCGCGTGACCGAAGCGTTCAAGATCATCCTGTCCGACAGCAACGTCGCTGCCGTTCTGGTGAACATCTTCGGCGGCATCGTTCGCTGCGACATGATTGCCGAAGGCATCATCGGCGCCGTGAAAGAAGTCGGCGTGAAAATCCCGGTTGTCGTTCGTCTGGAAGGCAACAACGCCGACCTCGGCGCCAAGGTCCTGGCCGAAAGCGGTCTGAACATCATCGCGGCGACCAGCCTGACCGACGCTGCCCAGCAAGTCGTCAAGGCCGCGGAGGGTAAGTAATGAGCGTCCTGATCAATAAAGACACCAAAGTCATCTGCCAGGGCTTCACCGGCTCGCAGGGTACCTTCCACTCCGAACAAGCCATCGCCTACGGCACCAAGATGGTTGGCGGCGTGACCCCCGGCAAGGGCGGCACCACCCACCTGGGCCTGCCGGTGTTCAACACCGTCAAGGAAGCCGTGGAAGCTACCGGCGCTGACGCTTCGGTCATCTACGTTCCGGCTCCGTTCTGCAAGGACTCGATCCTGGAAGCGGCATTCGGCGGCATCAAGCTGATCGTCTGCATCACCGAAGGCATCCCGACCATCGACATGCTGGAAGCCAAGGTCAAGTGCGACGAGCTGGGCGTACGCCTGATCGGCCCGAACTGCCCGGGCGTGATCACTCCCGGCGAGTGCAAGATCGGCATCATGCCGGGTCACATCCACCTGCCGGGCAAGGTAGGCATCGTGTCGCGTTCCGGCACCCTGACCTACGAAGCCGTGAAGCAGACCACCGACGCCGGCTTCGGCCAGTCCACCTGCGTGGGCATCGGCGGTGACCCGATCCCGGGCTCCAACTTCATCGACATCCTGAAGCTGTTCCAGGAAGACCCGAAAACCGAAGCCATCGTCATGATCGGCGAAATCGGTGGTTCGGCCGAAGAAGAAGCGGCTGCCTACATCAAGGCCAACGTGACCAAGCCGGTGGTGTCCTACATCGCTGGTGTAACCGCACCGCCTGGCAAGCGCATGGGCCACGCGGGCGCCATCATCTCCGGTGGCAAGGGCACTGCGGACGAGAAGTTCGCTGCCCTGCAGGACGCTGGCGTGAAAACCGTGCGTTCCCTGGCTGACATCGGCAAGGCCCTGGCCGAGCTGACCGGCTGGCCGGTCAAGTAAGCGCCTCGCTTACTGATCGTCCGTCAACAGAGGCCACCTTCGGGTGGCCTCTGTCGTTGCAGCGCCGTCGCAAAACTGTCGCTCAGGCGACATGGCCGATCATTCCGCGGACGACCTGACGTATGTCAGTGCAGTTCATCGGAATAGATCGTTAGGCTAGCAACTATCTGAAGCGTCGCGTTCCCCACAAGGGAAGGCTCGCTCACCGTCATCTCCTACCCGGAAGTGACGGCGATTCCTGACCGTCAAGGATGGCGCGTCACCAACATGCAGGAGCAACCGGGCCACGAGCCCATGGAAAACCTCTGCTATCGGACTTCCAAGAACAAATTTCCGTACCCATGACTGCAGCATCACAGGATGCGCGGGCTCGCCCAGAGTGAGTCAGCCAATCCCGTCCGATGCGGCTTTGTCACGTCCGTACGGCCGTTGCGCCTTGGGAGACCACGAAACCGTTTCAGCACTGTGGTATTTCCCTTCATGAACGTTTTGAAAGGCCAGGACATCCTGGCGCTTGGCTTTATGACCTTCGCCCTGTTCGTCGGCGCGGGCAACATCATCTTCCCGCCCATCGTCGGCCTGCAGTCCGGACCGCACGTGTGGATGGCGGCACTGGGCTTCCTGATCACCGCGGTCGGTCTGCCGGTGATCACCGTCGTTGCGCTGGCCAAGGTCGGCGGGGCGATGGATACCCTCAGCCACCCGATCGGCCGCATCGCCGGCGGACTGCTGGCGGCCGCCTGTTACCTGTCGGTCGGGCCGCTGTTCGCCACCCCGCGTACCGCCACCGTCTCCTTCGAAGTGGGCCTGGCGCCGCTGACCGGGGAGGGCGCACTGCCGCTGTTCCTCTACAGCCTGGTGTACTTCCTGGTGGTGCTGGTGATCTCGCTGTATCCGGGCAAGCTGCTCGATACCGTTGGCCGCTTCCTCGCGCCGCTGAAGATCATCGCCCTGGCCGCCCTCGGCATCGCCGCCTTCATGCTGCCGGCCGGCCCCATCGGCACCGCGGAGCCTGCCTACCAGACGGCCGCGTTCTCCCAGGGCTTCGTCAATGGCTACCTGACCATGGACACCCTCGGCGCCCTGGTCTTCGGTATCGTCATCGTCAACGCGATCCGCTCCCGTGGCGTGCAGTCGCCACGCCTGATCACCCGCTACGCCATCATCGCCGGCCTGATCGCCGGTGTCGGTCTGGCGCTGGTGTACATCAGCCTGTTCCGCCTGGGTGCCAGCAGTCATGACATCGCCGCCGGTGCCAGCAATGGCGCTGCCGTCCTGCATGCCTACGTGCAGCACACCTTCGGTTCGCTGGGCAGTACCTTCCTGGCCGTGCTGATCGCGCTGGCCTGCCTGGTCACCGCCGTGGGCCTGACCTGCGCCTGCGCCGAGTACTTCTGCCGCATCCTCCCGCTGTCCTACCGCAGCCTGGTGGTCATCCTCGCGGCGTTCTCGCTGCTGGTATCGAACCTGGGCCTGACCAAGCTCATCCAATTCTCGATCCCCGTGCTGACGGCCATCTACCCGCCGTGCATCGTGCTGGTGGCGCTCAGCTTCTGCGCCAGCCTGTGGCGTTCGCAGGCCCGCATCGTCGCCCCGGTGATGGTGATTTCCTTCGTCTTCGGCGTCATCGATGCTCTCAAGGGCGCCAAACTCGACGCCTGGATGCCGGGCTGGATGGAGCACTTGCCGCTGGCCGAGCAAGGCCTCGCCTGGCTGATCCCGTCGGTGGCCATGCTGGCCGCGATGGCGGTGCTCGACCGCCTGCTGGGCAAGCCCCAGGAAGCGATGGCCTGATACCCGCCGCGCCAACGAAAAAGGCCGCCCACAAGGCGGCCTTTTTCATTAACGGGATTTACCCGTCCGTGTCTTTCTCCGTGAATCTGGCGTCTATCCGCCGCGTATTCCTCCAAATCTTCGCGCAAGGACAAGCATGACCGACGTCGTCGATCTGTTCGATATCCAGTACCTGTGGAACCTGTTCGCCATCCTCTGGTTCCTCGTCTGCTGGTTCGGCTACACCCGCTATGCCAAGGTCAAGGCCCGCGATACCGCGTGCCTGGCCAGCGTGCTGCACCTCTACCGCCAGGACTGGATGCGTCGCCTGCTGCTGCGCGACAACCGCGTGGCCGACGCCAGTGTGATCGGAAACCTGGAGCGCAACGCCTCGTTCTTCGCCTCCAGCACACTGATCATCCTCGCCGGCATCCTGACCCTGCTGGGCTCCGCCGAACGCACCATCTCGGTACTGGCCGACCTGCCGTTCGTGGCGCCGCCGACCCGTGGCCTGTCGGAGCTCAAGTTGCTGTGCCTGGCGGTGGTTTTCGTCTATGCCTTCTTCACCTTCAGCTGGTGCATGCGGCAATACAATTTCGCCGCGGTGCTGGTGGCTTCCGCGCCGATGGTGGGAGAGCGCAGCGTGGGCGAGCAGGAGCGCAAGTTGTACGCCGAACGCGCAGCGCGCGTGGTATCCCTGGCGGCGCACCAGTTCAACCAGGGCCTGCGTACCTATTATTTCGGCCTGGCGATGCTCGCCTGGTTCATCAACCCGCTGATCTTCATGGTGGTGACCGCCGGGGTGGTGGGGGTGCTGTACCAGCGCGAGTTCCATTCCCGCGTGCTGCATGTGATGGTCTATACCCCGACGCAGCAGGGGGACGCCCCGCGCGAAGACGATATCCCGGCCTGAGCAAACGCCGGATGCGACAAGGCCCGCAAATGCGGGCCTTGTGCTGTGCAGCGGAAAAAGCGGCTTACTGCTGCTTCTGCTCTTCGCCTGCGGGCTGCTGCGGTGCGGTGGCCGGGGCTGCCGGTGCAGCCGGGGCAGCTTCGGGTGCCGGCGGAGTCGTCGGCGCCGGAGTAGCCGGCTGCTCAGTGGCGGCGGGGGCGGCCGGAGCTTTCGGCTCTTCTTTCTTGCCGCAGGCGGCAAGGCCCAGACCGGCGATCAGCATCAGAGCGAGGGGAAGGGTTTTTTTCATGTGGAGCCTCCATGTGCGGCTTTCCTGGTGATAGCCCTTGGAGCAAGCGCCCTTCGAATAAGTTCAATGAATATTCCTACAGCACTCTATTCCATCACTGTAGGTGTGGCTGGGGGCGGGGTATGATGCGGGCCCGTGCAGTCATTCGGTCGTCCACTCCATGAGTGAAACCCCCATCCTTGAGCGTGCCCAGCGCTTTCTTTCGGCCTTGCCCCACTGCCGTTTGCTGGGTATCAGCGCCCATGCCGCCGACGCTTCCGGCCTGACGCTGCGCCTGCCGTACAGCGAGGCCATCGTTGGCAATCCTGAGACCGGCGTCATTCACGGCGGCGCGATCACCACGCTGATGGACACCACCTGTGGCATCTCCACCCTCTGCGTGCTGCCGCAATTCGAGATCTGCCCGACCCTGGACCTGCGCATCGACTACATGCACCCGGCCGAGCCCGGCAAGGATGTGTTCGGCTTCGCCGAGTGCTACCGCGTCACCCCGAATATCATCTTCACCCGCGGCATCGCCTACCAGGATGATCCCTCCGAGCCCATCGCCCACGTAGTGGGTACCTTCATGCGCATGGGCAAGGCGGTTTCCGCCGGCGATGTGAAACGCAGTGTCGACGGGGAGGCCTCCGCATGAGCGCGCCGAGCATCGAGCAACTGGTGCGTGAAGCCCACGAGAGCAAGGACTACGATGGGCTGATCGAGTCGATCCCCTACGCCAGGCTGATCGGCATCCGCTGCCTGCGCCTGGGTGACGAGGCGACCTTCCACCTGCCGGCCAATCCCGCCAACATCGGCAATCCGACCCTGCCGGCGTTGCACGGCGGTGTCATCGCCGGCTTCATGGAGAATGCCGCGCTGCTGCACCTGCTGATGTTCATGGGCATTCCGCACATGCCCAAGATCATCGACTTCTCCATCGACTACCTGCGCGCCGGCCACTTCCGCGATACCTACGCGCAATGCCAGGTCTGGCGACAGGGGCGGCGGGTGGCCAACGTGGCGATCACCGCCTGGCAGACCACCCGTGCCGAGCCCATTGCCACCGCGCGGGCCCACTTCAAGGTCGATGGCGCCTGAATGGATACCCTGCTGATCCTGCTCGGCCTGTTGCTGATTCTCGCGGGTTACGTCTGGCTGGTCATGCAGGCTTTCAGCCGCAGCCTGTTCTGGGGGCTCGCCAGCCTGGTGCCACCGTTGGCGCTGCTGTTCGTGTTGCGCCACTGGACGCAGGCGCGGCGTGCCATGGTACTCGGCGGTCTGGGGTGCATCCCGCTGGTGGTTGGCCTGGCGTTGCTGGCGGCCCACGACAGCGCGCGCCTGGAGGCTATTCTGCGCCTCGACTGGCTGCGACCAGAGCCGGCCGCCAAGCCGGAGCTGGCAATCCAGCTTCGCGGTGAGCTGAACGGCAAGCCGTTCGCGCCTGAGCAGGCCGACCTGATCGACGGGGTACTGAGCCTGCGGGAAGGGCAGGACTTCTATGCGCACCGTGAAGTGAGGGTTCGCCTGCCCGCGACGGTCGGAGGCCCCTTGCGGCTGGATGTGCTGCCCAACGACTCCGGCACCTTGCCGGAAGTCGAAATCAGCTGGCTGGTCCCCGGCCAGGATTTGCCCGAGGCTGTTCGATTGGCACGGGGCTACAGCTTGCACCTGGATCTGGCGCCGGAGGCACCCAACCGCATGGTCGGCGCCTTCCACCTGGTGCTCCCCGCGCAGATGCGCACGACCCTGAGCGGGAAGGTCGAGCTGTACACCAATCACCTGCGGTATCGCGATGGGCAGGTGGACACCCGTGTCGACTCCCAGGACACCCTGGCCTATGTCGTGCGCGACTACCTGCAGCGGCGCTTTGCTCGGCGTGACATCGATCTGGCCCAGTTGCCCCGGCTGGACACCCGGAAGCCGGCGCCGGATGTGCCGATCAGCTTCAGCGTTGGAGGCGAGGCGCAGACCCTGTCGCTCACCCTGGCCAAGACCGAGACCCGGGGTTGGCAGGTCAAGGGCGACAAGTATCCGCGCCTGGTCGATGCGCCGGCGCCGGCCCCGGCGCGACCGTCGACACAAGCTGTCGAACCGACGGCCGGTCAGCCACATTCGGCGCCGGAGACCGGCGTGGTTGCGTTGCAGCGCCTGCAGGCTGCGCCCGAGCGTTTCGCCAACCGCAGCATGCGTGTCCAGACCGAGCAGGGACGTACGGCCGAAGGGGTTTTCGTCGGCCTGGATGCCGACGGGCGCCTGGTCATTCGCCACAGCCTGAGCGGAGCGGGGGAGGCGAGCTACGTCCTGCGTCCCAGCGAAGTGGTCCGCATCGAATTGCTCGTACGTTGAGTCTTCGGGGCAAACCCTTGAATTAGTTCAGGAAGCCCCCATCTCGCTGACATCGGCCGCAAGACGCGGCATTTGTCATCCTCGGAGCGAGAAACAATGAGCGTGGAGACTCAAAAAGAAACACTGGGCTTCCAGACCGAAGTGAAGCAGCTGCTTCACCTGATGATCCATTCCCTGTATTCGAACAAGGAAATCTTCCTTCGCGAACTGATTTCCAATGCCTCCGACGCCGCTGACAAGCTGCGCTTCGAGGCCCTGGCCAAGCCCGAGCTGCTCGAAGGCGGCGCCGAACTGAAGATTCGCGTCAGCTTCGACAAGGACGCCAAGACCGTTACCCTCGAGGACAACGGCATTGGCATGAGCCGCGAGGAAGTGATCGCGCACCTGGGCACCATCGCCAAGTCCGGCACTGCCGACTTCCTGAAGAACCTCTCGGGCGACCAGAAGAAGGATTCGCACCTGATCGGCCAGTTCGGCGTGGGCTTCTACAGTGCCTTCATCGTTGCCGACAAGGTTGACGTGTTCACCCGCCGCGCTGGCGCACCGGCCAGCGAAGGCGTGCACTGGTCGTCGAAAGGCGAGGGCGACTTCGAGGTTGCCACCGTCGAGAAAGCCGGCCGTGGCACCCGCATCGTCCTGCACCTGAAGGACGGCGAAGACGAGTTCGCCGACGGTTGGCGCCTGCGCAACATCGTCAAGAAGTACTCCGACCACATCGCCCTGCCCATCGAGCTGCCCCAGGAGCATCATGGTGAGGAGCAGCCGGCGGAAGCCGAGTGGGAAGTGGTCAACCGTGCCAGCGCCCTGTGGACTCGTCCGCGCACCGAGGTGAAGGATGAGGAATACCAGGAGTTCTACAAGCACATCGCCCATGACTTCGAGAACCCGCAGTCCTGGAGCCACAACAAGGTCGAGGGCAAGCTCGAGTACACCTCGCTGCTTTACGTCCCGGCCCGCGCGCCGTTCGACCTGTACCACCGCGAAGCCCCGCGCGGCCTGAAGCTGTACGTGCAGCGCGTGTTCATCATGGATCAGGCCGACCAGTTCCTGCCGTTGTACCTGCGCTTCATCAAGGGCGTGGTGGACTCCAACGATCTGTCGCTGAACGTCTCCCGCGAGATCCTGCAGTCCGGCCCGATCGTCGACTCGATGAAGTCGGCGCTGACCAAGCGTTCCCTGGACATGCTGGAGAAGCTGGCGAGCAACGACGCCGAAGCCTACAAGGGCTTCTGGAAGAACTTCGGCCAGGTGCTGAAGGAAGGTCCGGCCGAAGACTTCGCCAACAAGGACAAGATCGCCGGCCTGCTGCGCTTCTCCTCCATCAGCGACGAGAGTGGCGAGCAGAGCGTTTCCCTGGCCGACTACATCGGCCGGATGAAGGAAGGCCAGGACAAGATCTACTACCTCACCGGAGAGAGCTACGCGCAGGTGAAGAACAGCCCGCACCTGGAAGTCTTCCGCAAGAAAGGCATCGAAGTGCTGCTGCTCACCGACCGCATTGACGAGTGGCTGATGAGCTACCTGCCGGAGTTCGACGGCAAGCAGTTCGTCGACGTCGCCCGTGGCGACCTGGACCTGGGCAGCCTGGATTCCGACGAGGACAAGAAGGCCCAGGACGAAGTCGCCAAGGCCAAAGAGGGCCTGACCGAGCGCCTGAAGACCGCGCTGGGCGAAGAAGTCGCCGAAGTACGCGTGTCCCACCGCCTGACCGACTCGCCGGCGATCCTCGCCATCGGCGAACAGGACCTGGGCCTGCAGATGCGCCAGATCCTGGAAGCCAGCGGGCAGAAGGTGCCGGATTCCAAGCCGATCTTCGAATTCAACCCGGCGCACCCGCTGATCGAGAAGCTGGACGCCGAGCCCGACGAAGACCGCTTCGGCGAGCTGGCCCACATCCTCTTCGACCAGGCCGCACTGGCCGCGGGGGACAGCCTGAAAGACCCGGCGGCCTACGTTCGCCGGCTCAACAAGCTGCTGGTGGAACTCTCCGCCTGATCGAAACAAAGCCCGCTTCGGCGGGCTTTGTGCTTTTCTGTACCCGCCACTCTTTATCGTTACTCATCTCAAGAAAGGGGATACCCCAATGAGTCAGATCAGCGTGCAACCCGTCGCCTATAGCGTCGACGGCCAGCCTTTCGAAGGTCAGCTGGTGTTCGATGCCGCGAGTCAGGTTTCGCGTCCGGGCCTGCTGATGGCGCCGAACTGGATGGGTGTCAGCCAGGGGGCGCTGGACATCGCGCGCAAGGTTGCCGAGCGCGGCTACGTGGTGCTGGTCGCCGACCTCTACGGCAAGGACGTACGGCCCAACGGTGCGGAGCAGGCCGGCGCCGCGATGATGCCGCTGAAGAACGACCGCGTGCTGCTGCGCAAGCGCATGCAGGCTTCGCTCAAGGCGCTGCTGGAGCAGGCCGCGAAGGCCCCGCTGGATACCGCGAAGGTGGCGACCTTCGGCTTCTGCTTCGGCGGCTGCTGCGCCCTGGAATTGGCCCGCGACGGCGCGGCAGTGGCGGCGGCGGTGTCCTTCCACGGCACGCTGGATACGCCTGACCCGGCCGATGCCAGGAACATCAAGGGCACGGTGCTGGTCCTCGACGGCGCCATCGACCCGCTGGTGCCGCGCGAGCAGCTCGGTGCCTTCGCAAAAGAGATGACCGACGCCGGCGTCGACTGGGCGCTGACCAGCTACGGCGGCGCCGCGCATTCCTTCACCGATCCGCACGCCCAGGTGCCGGGCACCATGCAGTACGACGCCAAGGTCTCGCGCCGGGCCTTTGCCGCGATGTTCGATCTGCTGGGCGAGCGCTTCGGCGGCTGACGTCCCTCGGTGAGCGAAAACGCCGCGTCTCCATTGGAGGCGCGGCGTTTTTGTTTTGCTTCTCGTAGGAGCGTCTCAGGGCGCGCTGGCCGGGCGCTGCGCCACGGACTCATCGGCGCGGTAACCCTTGGCGCCGAACCAGGCGATGTACAGGTAGCAGAGCAGGGGAATGGCGAAGGAGTGCAGCAGACCGATGCGGTCGGCGAAGAAGGCCTGGATCAGCGGCATCACCGCGCCACCGACGATCGCCATGCAGAGCAGCCCCGAGCCCTTGCTGGTAAGGTTGCCCAGGCCCTCCAGGGCCAGGGAGAAGATGGTCGGGAACATGATCGAATTGAACAGGCCGATGAGGATCAGCGCCCACATCGCCACGTGCCCGCCAATGCCCAGGGCCACGGCGATCAGCAGGGTGTTGACCAGGGCATTGAAGGCCAGCATGCGATTGGCCGGAATGGCGCGCATCAGCATGCTGCCGATGAAGCGGCCGATCATCGCGCCACCCCAGTAGAACGACAGGTACCTGCCGGCATGCTCGGCGGGCATGCCGGCGATTTCCGGCTGCCCCATCAGGCTGACCAGGTAGCTGCCGATCGAGACCTCGGCACCCACGTAGGCGAAGATGCCGATCACGCCGTAGACCAGATGGCGGTGGGCGAACAGCGAATGCCGGCCGGCGGCGGCGCCGTCGCTGGGTTCGCCATGCTGGATCTTCGGCAGACGGAACAGGGCGATCAGCACGGCGATGGCGAACAGCAGGCCGGCAAGTACCAGGTAGGGCAGCTTCACCGAGTCCGCTTCGCTGGCGGCGGAGCTGCCGATCTGCGAGGCGGCGCCGGCGCCGATGGCGAGGATGGTCACCGAGCCCACCAGCGGGCCGACCGTGGTGCCCAGCGAATTGAAGGCCTGGGTCAGGTTGAGACGGCTGGCAGCTGTGGCCGCCGGGCCGAGTACGTTCACGTAGGGGTTGGCCGCGACCTGCAGCAGGGTGATGCCGGAGGCGAGGATGAACAGTGCGCCGAGGAAGAACGGATAGGACTGCGCGCTGGCCGCCGGGTAGAACAGCAGGCAACCGACCCCGGCGGTAGCCAGGCCGACGATGATCCCGCTCTTGTAGCCGACTTTCTCCACCAGCCGCCCGGAGGGGAAGGACATGACGAAGTAGGCGGTGAAGAAGCAGAACTGAATCAGCGAGGCTTCCACGTAGGACAGCGTGAACACCGCCTTGAGGTGCGGCACGAGGATGTCGTTCAGCGAGGTGATCAGGCCCCACATGAAGAACAGCAGGGTCAGTACCGTCAGGGCGCTGGTGTGGCGGTTGGCGTTCGGCTGGTCCATCGCGAATTCCTTGTGCGGGGAGGGGCCGCGCTCAGCGCGGCAGTTCGATGCGCTCCAGCTCGCCCGGCACCGTCGGCCAGTCGCGGGCGGACCAGCGGGCACGGGCACTGTCGATCAGCGCAGGGTCGCTGGAGACGAAGTTCCAATTCATCCGCCGTGGGCCATCCAGTGGCGCTCCGCCGATGATCATCGCGTGGCAATCGGTGCAGGCTGCGAGGGTGAAGGCGGTGCCTGCGGGCAGCACCAGCAGCGTGTGCAGCGGCAGCGGCTCATCGTCGAGCAGCGCTTCGCCCTCGATCAGGTACAGCGCGCGTTGCGGGTGCTCGTCGGGAATCGCGAGGGTGGCGCCGGCGCTGAGGGTCAGCTCGGCATACAGCGTCGGCGAGAGCACCGGGACGGGCGATTCGAGGCAGAAGCCTGTGCCGGCGATCATGCGGATGCGCACGCCCAGGGCGTCGCTTTCCGGCAGGCTGGCGGCGGGGTGGTGGCTGTAGCTGGGCTCGCAGCTTTCCTGTTCGCGCGGCAACGCCAGCCAGACCTGCAGCCCGTGCAGGCGCGAGCCATGGTGGCGCAGTGTCTCCGGCGTGCGCTCGACGTGGGCGACCCCGCGTCCGGCAGTCATCCAGCTGACGTCGCCGGCCTCCACGAGCTGGTCGGAGCCGAGGCTGTCCTTGTGCTGTACCTGGCCTTCGAACAGGTAGGTGAGGGTGGACAGGCCAATGTGCGGGTGCTGGCGGATGTCCATGCCGTGCTCGGGGGCGAAGGTGCTTTCGAGCATGTGGTCGAAGAACACGAAGGGACCGACGCTGCGGCATTGCGCGGACGGCAGTGGGCGGAGGATGGGGACGCCTTCGACATCTTCGGCGCGCGGGTGGATGGCTAGCAGGGTGTCGCTCATGGTGGTTTCCGACAGGTCTGATCTGGGCATGATAGACCCTGGCCGCTGGGCCGACCCGGTTCGCGTTGGCACTCTGCCTGTCATCAGCCTGTCACGCCGATGTCATAGCCTCGCGCGGTCCCCAACAAGGAGCGCGACATGTCCATTTCCCGCCTGCCAGCGGCCCTGGCCCTCACCCTGGCTTCCGCCTTCGCGTCCTCGGCCTTCGCCGAAGTGCGTGTCACCGGCCCGGTCGAGTACGGCGTCTTCGTCAGCAACTACAAGGATTACCAGCCGGGCGAGCACGTGCTGACCAGCAGCCAGGAGCAGCTCGAGTCGACGACTCGCGTACCGGCCAAGCTGGGCACCAAGTTCGGCCTGCGTTACCAGCTCAGCGGCAAGCAGCAGGGTGACGCGCCGCTGACCCTGCTGTATTTCACCCCGGGCGTGGTCACTCCGGACGGCCAGCGCCACGACAAGCTCGAGGTGGTGCAGAAGCTGGTAGTCGGGGCGCCGACCGACGTGATGGCCTACCAGTTCACCGAGAATCATGAGGTGGTGCAGGGGCAGTGGCGCTTCATGGTGTTCCAGGGCGATCGCCTGCTGGCGGAAAAGACCTTCACCGTCGAGTGAATCACGTTGTGTGAAAAAAGCCCGGCTATAGGTCGGCCCTGTTTTAATCCATCTATTTTTACAGAAATCTCTAATCCCTTTTGCCACGTGGCTATAAATCAGATTCACAGAGGATTAGCGTCCAGACTCGTTTGATTTTGCTTGACTCTATCCAGCTCAAAGTGGGGGAATAAGTGGGGGTATAAATCACTCCGCTACATCCCCCACAGGAGCCAAGCAATGGGAAAGCTGAACGCAAAGCTGGTCGATAACCTCGACAAGCCCGGCACATACGAGGACGGCGATGGCCTACGCCTGGTGGTGCAAGCCTCGGGCCGCAAATCCTGGGTGCTGCGGTTTCAGCTCACAGGTCGGCGCAGGGAAATGGGGCTCGGTGGCTTTCCCCAGGTCAGCCTCAAAGATGCGCGCCTCAAGACCGCCACCTATCGCCGCCAGCTTCTTGATGGCATTGATCCTCTCGCAGCCAGAGATGCTGAGCGCGAGGCCCTGCAAACCGCCCAGAAGAGCAGCAAGGAAAAGAACGCCACTTTTGAGGAGGTTGCCAGGGAGTATTTCGAAGCTCACAGCCCAGGCTGGTCGGCCAGTTGGGCGCGAGGTTGGATTCGTAAGCTAGAAATCCATGTGTTCAGCCGCATCGGAAAAGTCCCGGTAGCGAAAGTCGGAACCGATGAAGTACTCGCTGTCCTTCGCCCTATTTGGGCCACGAAGAACCGCACTGCTGATGAGGTGCGCTCGCAAATAGAACAGATCCTCGACGCTGCGAAAGCACGAGGCCGGCGTACGGGTGAAAACCCTGCTCGCTGGCGCGGTCATCTGGATAACCTGTTGAGCCGAGCCGACAAGAAAAAAGCCAGGAAGCAAACCAGCTTTGCCGCAATATCTTGGCAAGACGTTCCGAAGTTAATTCAGCAACTCCAAGCAATGAATACTCGTGACGCTCAAGCAATGCAGTTGTTAATCATGACTGGATCGCGCTCGCACATGGTCCGGCAAGCTCGGTGGGATGAGTTCGACTTTAAAGATCGTACCTGGTCCCTTTCCGCTGAACGAATGAAGGCCCGCGCTGCGTTTGTAATTCCGCTACCAGAACAGGTTATTGAGTTTCTGCGATCAATCCCGAAGGTTGATGAAAGTTCTTACTTATTTCCAGGTCAAGGCCGCTCCGGAGTAATGCACGCTGACGCCATGCGAAAGCTACTTCAAGAAGAGCTTCAATACGGCGGCGTTACTTGTCACGGCTTCCGCTCTACCTTCCGCGACTGGGCTGGAGAGTGCACAAACTACCCACGAGAAATATGCGAACTAGCCCTCGCACACGATGAGCGAGGGCAAACCGAGAGCGCCTACTCTCGATCCAATTTTCTGGAGAAACGTCGCGCTTTGATGACTGACTGGGCGGACTATCTAGCCAGTGGTAAATAATGATATCTCGGAGGCGCCTAGCGCCTCCGCATATCAATTCATCAAGATTCAATTTCGCGTAGAATTCGAAGCCGCTCCGCAATGTAGAGCCCCTTTTCCTCCTCCATCATGAGAAGCACTTCGAGCACCTTGGAACGCGACAGTTCATGCTTTTTGCAGAACTTATCTAGACGCCCTATTGCCTTTTTGCTCAGAGTGACATTTAGCTGATCCTTGCCTGTATCTGAATTCCTGCGAATATCCTGCCGCCATAACTTTCTGGCAGAGGCTATGCAGTGCTTTTTCTCAATATCGCTCATGTAGCACGCATCAAAAAACATCAGCATGCTTTGGTGATCTGTTGGCTCGTTACGCATGAATGTTCGAGTTAGCTGGTGCTTACGAAGCCAATCCCAGATATAGCCGCAGGCCTTTCTCTCGTCCCCTTCCTTGATCCAATCTAGCTGCTTGTCTTGTCGTAATTGCTCGTTCCACTCTCGGCGAAGTCCCTCTATAGAGAGGAATTTAGAAGATATATCCCAGCAATCAATCATCGCCAGGACGTGCTCCTTGCCAATAAAGCTTTGCGGAATCCTAAATCTCGCATTATTTGAGTATTGAATTATTTTTCGCTCCACCCACTCGTGCTGCCTTTTGCAGTCGCCTATCCACTCTAGGTCACTATCCGGAAGCAGGAGCTTTTTCTCTGCCTCAGCTATTTCGTAAGAGTTGATACCGGCTTGTTCGATAGTTTCCGCCATTACATCCCGCATGGTTCTCCTATCAACCACCGTCCCGTCATACCGAGCGACTCTAATTTGTGAAAGATAGAGCCACAGCCAGTTATCCCAACGGGCACTCCATGGCCTATCTCCAATTAGTTTTGACAACCTGTCTTCAATACAAAAAGAGGGGGAAGTATTCCGATTACTAACCATTAGGATATCCTAAAAAATGCCAGAAACTTCATGATGGAATCTAGAGTCGATTAAGCGGCAAAAACGAGCAGATTACGAGTCGGATCTGAAGGCTTCTAGAAGCGATCATGAATCCATTTTACTACGAAAACCCCAGAATCACTTGGCTTTGCTCTGCCGAAAGCATGCTTTAAGCCCTGTTTTCGGTCAAGCATCTGAAGCTGGCGCCATCCTCCAGCAGCCGACTCGCTGCTCCCGCCCCATCGACCACTGGGCTCCATCAGCCTCTGCCTATATGAGGCAAGAGGCTGCCTATGCGGTAAATATCTACTGCCCCTCCCAATCCTTTGGACAAACCAAAGGAATCGTCGCCATGAAACTGCTTCGCCAAAAGAAAGTCCTTGAGATGACCGGCCTCAAGCGCTCGTCGCTGTATAACTACATCGCACTAGGCTTATTCCCTCGCCCCGTAGCACTCGGTCGCCGTGCAGTAGCCTGGGTGGAAAGTGAGATCATCGAATGGATCGAGTCGCGCATTAGGGAGCGTGATGAGCGGGTGGCTACTAGTCGCTACTAGCGGAGCCTGGACATACGACATAAAGGCCGCCCTAAGGCGGCCTGATATGCCAGATGGAAAATGATATTTATCCGGAATAGATACTTGATACTTTTCCCCAGTATCTCCCCAGTCATTGCTGGGAGTGTGCACGACAATTCAGTCTGGACAGGCCAGCTTGAGTCTCGGTATTAGTATTATATTTTCCACTCATATCACCTAGACACTCACCTCATCCATACACTCATCTCCACCTATATATTCCTCTCATTCAGATACCTATCTCTATCTAGATAATTAGCCCCTGTCTATATCCTTCAGATAACCTTCTATCTAACCTTACCCAGTAACACATATTCTCCAAGAGAGTGCTCATTGCTCATGTGATGAGTATTGCTGACTGCATGTGCCATGCATGACGAATGGACACCAAGAAAATAACGAATGCATCCTGGTGATGCATTCATCTAGAGATGAGTAATTAGCTTTCCCAATCTAGCCAGCCACAGAAGCACTCTCTCACAGACTACAGTCCATTATTGCTGGATGGTCATTGGCTTCTGAGTAACCATCATTAGTAGTGAATAGGCAACTGAGCATCAATCCGCACACTACGCAGTCCTTTGACTGCTCATCGTAAATAAGTACTGAGCCGCACAAGAGTATGCGAGCAGAGTCAGTGCTCGCCTTCACCGTCTAAACAATCACTTCCATGTACAGCATGCGCAACAGAGCGCAGGCGCTGTATCGTCATCGAGCATCTAAATCATGCAGTCCATTCGACTACCTAAAAGACATCCCCAGAACACCAATCTGCACTTTCACTACGATAAGCATTTCAATGGACTGCCTGTCATGCATCAGCACGCCCCATTGATTCGAGAATACCTGCAGGCGCTGCAGCGTATTACTGAGCGATCATTGGCGGATCATCGTGAAGTATTTGCTGTACGGTTCGACCTGCGATTTCCTGATGTAGAGTTCACGCCGTGGCACTGGATGACCAATGAAGTCGTCAGTCGCTTCGTTGAATACTTGGAAGACCGCATCCAGGCTGCTCGTAAGAAGGCCGCTATAGGCAATGCCAAGGCCCACAAGACAACAGTGCGCTGGATGTGGGTGAAGGAATACGGCGATGAGAGCGGGCAGATGAAGCCGCATTACCACTGCCTATTGCTGCTCAACCGAGATGCGTTTAATGCGCTGGGGAAGTTCGAGCTAGGTAGGGATAACCTTTACAGCCGTCTGGTGAGCGCCTGGGCGAGTGCTCTGGGAGTGGAGGGCTGGCAAGCCATGGGGCTGGTGCAGATCCCGGAGAATGCCTGCTACAGCATCACGGCAGAGGGCTACTCGGCGTACTTCTATCGCATGAGCTACCTCTGCAAGGCCAGGAGCAAGATCTACGGCGATGGGCAGCATGCCTGCGGGTACAGCAGAGCGTAGGCCTTGGGATGACAGGTGCCGAGCGCCCACACTCATTAGGATACCCCACGAGGCTGCCATCGCATTGGTTCTCGCCCCATTCTTGTGGGCTTGGCAGGATTCGTCTTAGCCTCTCGATGCTTGCCGGAGGTCACTATGGAATTTAGAGGCCTTTGTTGAATTTCAGATATTCGAAAAAGGATTTGATTGATGTCGCGTTTTTCCAGCCTAGGTGTTGCCCCCAGTGAGACAAGGAAAATCTTGCGGGACCGCTTCCTTAGCAAGCTGCCAGTGATGCGGCAGCAGCCGCATCGTGCTGATTCGACTGTAGTACGGGATGAGTTAGCGCTGCGGTTTCTCGCAGGACTGACGGTTATCTCACAGTCGGATTGGTCGACGGCGGCAAGCACCTACAGCCAGGCAGTGACGGACACCACCCCTCTGAAAGACCTCCCGGCTGTCATCGAAGCTGGTTGGCTGCGTTACATTTGGGGGCGCGTTGGCGCCGAACGCGCCCTTCGCTCAGCAATACGCCAAACGCATCCAGGCGAGATCGATGCACTACAGACCTTGTTGTCTGATCTGCATGGTCAGCGGTATGAGATTGATGTCACCGTTCGTGAAGATGTGGAATTGGCGGAGCTCGTTAAATCCTTTGAATCGCCAGATGGGCGCGCGTCCAGGATCGTTGCGCGCACACCGGAATGGGTCGCTGCGAGGCTTTGGGAAATACTCCTGCAAAAAGAAGCCACACCGGCTGACGCGCTTCGTCGGTGGGTCGATTTGTGGAAAATCCTCGGATATCCCTCCCTGACTCCGAAAGCAGTTTGGAGTGAGGCAGACGCCAAGCCATTCCGGCAGGAAGTGCTGCTGGTGCTATCAGAGGAGCCCGCTCTACTCAGCTGGAGCGAGACCCGTGACAGATACCTCAAGCAGGCGGAGCTCGCTCCCGGCCACGCTCGGATCTTCGGCGCCGCGGATCTCCCGCTCGTGCCCCGATCACCGATAGCGCGAGCACTTTGGATTCGGTCGGTAACTGTTGAGGGGTTTGCCTTTGAGTCTCACGAGCTGTTCGAAGACTTGGTTCGACTGATGAGGGTCGTCCTCTCAGAGGCAGGAGACGCCGATCTCTCGCCAGCCCCACACCCAGTGGCAGCGCAAATTTTTGCTCTTGCCGCTGATCGGGCAACCTTGTTCAACTCCCTGCTCTTTGATGTTCAGTCTGACCCTCGCTTGCTTGCCGACATGGTCCTTGATCCTCATGGTTCTGGCCTCGCATGCCTCCTAATCGCGCAATGGACGGCACCTCCAGGGGGATGGGAGCGCGACCTGCTCTCTCGAGCTTTTCTACTCGACCAGGCCGATGCATTTGATGATGCAGTATCAATCCTTGGTGAGCATCTGCGTGCCCAAAAAGCGGATGTCGCAAGTGTGGCTGCACTCCTGCAATGGTTCCATAGCCGAGCTGCACGAGGCTTTGTCGATGACGTCGCCCCAGCAGATGCGCCGTACGTGTCGCTTAAGCGAGAGCTAGCCAAGTGCACAGGCGAAACGTTGATGGCGATCGCAGGCTCGCTTGATAGGGAGGCAATTCAGCGCGGGCCTGGAGAGCCTGCTTTTGCCGCAGTCCTGGAGTTGTGTGATCTCGGCGGAATTGAGGAGCAGATTGATGCCGAGGCAATCATCGGTGCATATGCCGACGCTATTGCTGCTGGTGAGTATTCACTGTCGGCGCACCGAATTGGTTCTTCTACCGCGTCTGCGCTCGCTCGCATTTCTCAGCGATCCGAATCTCTGAGGCGACAGTTCCTCTTCCCCATGGATGTAAAGGAAAGGTTGGCTACCAAGACAGAGGAAGTAGCAAACGAACACGTTGCTGCGTATACCGTCATTCGCTCGGTTCGCGCCCACATTCGGATTCTTTGTCGAGCAGTCATTGGTGGAACGACAGATGTACCGGAGGACCTGTTCCAGGCTCTAGTTGCAATGGTCAAAACAGGGGCGCTTGAGCACAAAGAAAAGGGCCGAGTTGCTGCTTTCGCTCCGCGCCAAGAGTCCACTGTTGGCGTAACGCCCAATGACCGACCATTGGCTTTTGACTTGGCCGCAGCTCTAGGAAAAATTGATCATCCGCATCAGGAGCGCCTTCTGGCTGCGATTCTTGAAACCGATGAACCACTTATTTTGGCGCAGTTGCTTCTGAAGTGCCCCTCCCACCTGCGGCAGCAAGTAGATCAACGCATTGCAGCCATCGCGCCGACTGATGCGGGTACCATCCATTCACTTTCGGAGATGCAGGAACGAATCAGGCAATTGATAGCTGCAGGGGCGGCAGACGCTGCTGAGCTGTATATGGGGGCAGAAGAGCGGCTCGTCACTATGGGGCAGGTGCCGGGGCGCGAACTGGAGCGGTTTCAAAATCAGCTACAGATTTACCTTCTTCGCGAGAACTGGGCTGCGATTTCTTGTGCCCAGGTGCCCACCCACTTCTCGCAGATGGATAGACAGTATGCCCAGGAGTCGTTGCAGTTCAGCCAAGCGTTAGCTGCGCTTCACGGGCACAACGGTAATGCTCAGACAGCGATGGCTACTTTTTCTCAGCTGTTTGCGCGACGCCCGTCTTGGGCATTGGCTGCCAACTGGCTGATTGCCGCTTTGCGAGGAGTTCTAGGGAGCGATGGCTTTGCGCAGCTCCAAGGTGCGCAAATTCGGGAAGGCCAGCAATTACTCATGCAGGCACAAAGCATGTCATCCAGGTTGAGAGCTGAGCCTGGAGAGTCGAGCGAGGCATTTGAATGTAATCGTGCGCTCTTGCTACTCGGGCTATCCGAACCTGCACAAGCGCTGGCTAGCCTGACGGCCGTGACATTTACTCGATGGCAAGACACGGCTGCTGCCTACCGTGCTGTTGCTTACGCGAGAATGGGGCAAAAATCCAAAGCAACGGCAGAATTGGACGCCGCGGACTATGCCTGTGGTAAGACGCCTGTACTCGCTGCTGCGCGGTCGCACATTGCGAGCGGCAGTCTCTACCTATCGGTTCCGGACGTTTCTCTTCATGACAATCTGAATCTTCCCTCTGCGATTGCGCGCTTTCTTTCGTTGGATCCCCAGCGGCAAGCGCAGGTGCTCAAGCAAGAAAGCAACGCCTTTGAGTTACTGCTCATCGAGTACGTGCGAGGAGCATCCGACGCGGTGACCTCGCTTGTTCCGATGATGAAGGACGTCCGCATTGACTCGTGCGAGGATGATTTGAATGCCCTTATTCAGCGAATCCTGGCTGCGCGCATTCATTTCTTGGGCTGGACAGTAGAGGACCAGTCCAAGGGTGGATTTACTGGCAAGGGCAACCCTGGCGAGAGGGATCTCCTCGTCAAGTGGGGGCACACAACCCTCGCGGTGATCGAGGCGCTGATCTGTGAGAATGCCGTAACTCAGGACTCGGTGAAGGCAAATCTGGAAAGCCATTTCCAGAAGCTACTTGGGTACAGCACCACCCAGATCTTCTTTCATCTCTCGTACGCTTACCTTGCAGATAAGCAAGCACTCCTGCAGTTCCTGGAAACGGCGAGCGAGACTGCCTGCCCCGAAGGCTTCGTCTATCAGGGGCGTACAACGATAGCGCACGTAGACTCGCGACCGCCTGGATTTGTGGCGAGCTATCAGGGAGATTTTGGCGAGGTGAAGGTCGTGTTTCTCGTCTTGAATTTCGGCCAACAACGTCAACGATCCGCGGCTAAGGTCGCCGCAGCTACAAAAGTACGAAAGGCGCCAGCAAAGGGAAAAGGTAAAGCCTCTTTGAACGGGGTCGTAAAGCCTTCCCGTGCTAAGCCTCCCAAGGCCGCGACGTAAGTCTTGATTGAGCTCAGCGCGGCCGGCTCGGCTGTCAAGGAAGTGGGCGCAGCGGAAATTAGCTGCTCCGCTACGTCCAGATCCGATTGCAAATTGCCCTTCAAAGGACCGTCGCGATGGTCGAGATTGAGGGTTACCGCTCGAATATTGTCGATGAGTTCAGTTAATACAGCCTGGAAGGTGGTGATGGGAAAGTAAGACGGCCTGGCCCCTGTGTTTGAAGCAGCTGCAGAGCTGGCAGAACGGCACCTGCTCGGATGTCTGATGATCGACAGCCGCCAAGGAGCTGAACCCTAGTGACTTCGTGGGGTACGTCAATTGCCGACTCTACCTTGCTATGGAAGAGCTGATGAGCACAGGCTCGCCTATCGACGTGGTTAGCTTGGCTGAATATCTGGCAGGCAACGAGCGCTATCAGGATATCGGCGGTTTGCGCTTGGCTGCTGAAATGGCGGCCAGCACGCCTGCCTGTCGTGTGCAAGTGCCCGTACTGGCTTGCCTACTTCGTGGGTATGGGCTGCCTCGATCGCTGTCGTGCTCACCGTAGCAACGCCGCACCGTGTGCGGTTTACTTGCAGCTAAAGCTAACGGCTGGCCCCACGGTCGATCCTGGATCACCACCGTAGAGGATATCGCCCGTAGTAACCGGAAGATTCGTGGCGAGCTTTTGGGACAGCGGGTCTGCTACGTATACGGCGAGAAGGCTGTCGCCCCGCTATCAGAATGAGCCGACTTGAGTCGGTATTGAAGCTTGCAGTTTGCTGGGTAACAAGTCCGGCAGATTCGCCTACTGCACCTCAAATGTCAGTAGGTTGTATCGACGCTAGGCTGAACTTCGGAAGATGACTCGGCGTACTTGGGATATTTCGCATTCCGCCATTCAACTGGCATTCGATACCTTGGCGTAACAGGCCACGGATTAGAGCCCGTAGTCTGCACTACCTCGATCCAAGTCAGAGCAGGCCATTTCGGCGCGCCATGCTTGCCAGGTCCACTAACGATCTGACTTTTAACTTCGCAAACACTCGAGATTTATAGGTGCCGATCGTATTGCTACTCAGATTAGTCCTTTCGCTGATTTCCTTGCTAGAAAGACCCAGTAGTAATTGCTGAAATACCAGCCGTTCGCGATCGGAAAGTGATGCAATACGTCGGGCCTCACTAATCTCCATATCGGCACCGCCGTCTGAGTTGAAGGTGCTCTGTGGAAAATAGGTATATCCATTCATCAAAGCCAAAGCGGCATTAGTCAACTCCGCAAGGTCACCACGCTTGGACACAAAACCCAAAGCACCTGCACTCATACAGCGACTGGAATAATAGTTGGCCGGCTGCTCGGTCAGCACCAGCACCTTAAGCCCGGATGTTGGTGCATTCAATTGTTCAAGCACCCCCAGGCCGTCCAGGCCTGGAATAGAAAGGTCCAAGATAATTAGGTCTGGCAACAACTCACGAGCCAGCTCAACAGCGGCCAAGCCATTTTCCGCCTCACCCACAACTTCAAATCCCTCATGACTCAGAGTCAATTTAACACCGACCCGCATAAAGGGGTGGTCATCCACGACCAAGACTCTAAACATATTTTCCCCGCCCCACCCACAGAGTGCGATGCTGAACGCATCCTAGAAGCCGACTACCTAGAGAGCGGATTCGGTAATAATTCATCGATTTTCCTCTCTCATCTCATGCGCGGAAGGCAATCCTCCCTCCGCAGCTAAGCATAATTAAGATTCCTGAACTTTTCGGGCGTACGATAGCGTAGGTAGAAATTCGCACCAAAGTTCAGTTCCGGTGCATTAAACGAAAGGCAACTCGGGATGCGCCAAATTTTTCCCTCCTGATTCTGACATGAAAGCTTCAGAATGTTGCATCGCCGATGCATTCAATTAGTTCGGTGAAATAACGCTGCCACGGCGAAATCTAGGCCACACGAAGCAGTGTAGGTTTTTTATCTTTTTATTCTGTAAGTATTTTCAGATTTCGTTGTAGGTGTTTTCTCTTTCTTCTGATTTATTTTCCATTTATGCCGTAAGTATTTTCCTTGAAAATTGGAGATCACTAAAATATAGGATATTTTTTTGGCCTGAGGCATCGTCCATTCTCAGATTCAGTGGTCACATTCGGGGAGTGTCTTTAGGGAGATGCTATTGAAATCAAAGTCTTAGTTATAAAACCACAAAGCCATTTGGTTAATGTCAAGATTTATGGCTGCGCTAGTGCCGTATGCGCTAGTTATTCATGGCGGAGTGTGAGCGGCGGCTTCAGTGCATTTGCGCTAGGTAGGAGTGGGCTAAGATTTCTACTCGAAAGTCCTCGGGCCAATATTGGCCCGAGGACTATGGCGGGACTGCAAAATTCAATAAATCAACTATGAGTCAAGCTATTGTGCTCTTCGGATGGGACACGCTGGCTGGCTTGGGAGGTAATGAATATGTCATCTATTCCGTCAAGAAAGAATTACACTCCACTGAGAAAACAGATTTCCGTTACAGCACTTTGTCCAGATTTCCCATACAACTATGATGTCTTGTTAACTACGGCTCGAGACAACAACGCAACTCCATTCAATATTGACGCGGCGCACTATGGCAAGGAAGTGGCCATAGTCGGATGCGGAGTCTCCGGCATCGTGGCCGGCTATGAATTGATGCGTATGGGATTGAAGCCAATATTTTTTGAGGCTTCTGATAGAGTTGGGGGGAGGCTGTATTCGTATCCTCGAGGTAATGGAGCCGTTGCTGAGTTGGGCGCCATGCGATTTCCCTTAGCAGGGAAGGCATTGAGCTTTTACTATCAGAAAGTTGGAATGGATCAGAACAAGGCTCCCTTCCCCAATCCAGGTACTGATGCGGCGGTCAGCACTGTGGTGGACTATTTGGGGGAAATTAATTATTACGAGCCAGCCGATCAGGTCAACTTTCCCACGCCTCCAGAATATACCGCCCTAGAGGATAAGTTTATCGTTGAATTCCTCAATGCTGCCCCATACAACCTGGATGAAATGGTCGACTTGATGACCGACCCCATCACGCCACAAAAGCAGCAGGCGATAAAGAATGCCTGGAATGCACTGATAAATCCGCCATCCGGGGAGAAGTCATGGGATTATCGGAGCTTCTTCGAGTGCTTAAGTAATGACCCTTCGTGGAGCTTCTCTGAAATCGAAATGTTTGGTCAGATCGGTTTCGGCACGGGCGGGTGGAATACCGACTATCCAAATTGCTTCCTGGAAGTCCTTCGCGTCATGTACATGTCGCTAGATGTGGATCACGAGTTAATGTATGACGGTGCAAATAGTTTACCGAATAGGCTTTGGTTCAGCCCCCTAGCTGCTTTTGGTGACTCGTATACGCATTGGAGTAGTGGGGCCTCGCTGGATCTTTTGTCTCGCGAGGGCGGCCGTAATCCGTTTAATCAACAGGTTAATCAGATTATGCGCGAGCCGGATGGCAGCTTCACTCTTAAGGTGGAGAATAATAACAATGGTGGGACTATCGAGTCGCATAATTTCCCCGCTGTTATCTATGCAGCCCCGATTCGCCTGCTGGACAAAATGCGTCACAATGGATCGGAGCAAGACTATAGGGCTATGACTGAAACATTATTTGGCCCGGAAATGTGGGAAAGCATCATGTATACCCACTATATGCAGTCTACCAAGGTGTTTGCTGCTACTAATTCTGCTTTCTGGACTCAGCGCGATAACGAGACTCCGCCGAAACGAAGGATGAGTGTAACCCTGTCTGACCGTCTGACGCGTGGGACTTATTTGTTGGACTATTCTGGGTCGTTGAGTGGGAGCTATACGGGGTCAGGGATTTTTCTATCCTACACATGGAACGATGACTCATTAAAATTCCTCGATGGAAGGCCCGAGGATCTTGCCCCAACACATTTAACTCAATGCCTGACGGTGCTTAAGGATATTTATCCTGACGTTGACTTTGACACCGAACTGGATGTGGTTAATGGTGGTGTGGAGTTGAATTGGGAGAACTACCGTTACTATCTTGGCGGATTCAAAATGAACCTGCCAGGCCAGTATGTGTACCAGCAGCGAATTTTCAGCCAATTCATGAATGGCATGGACACTGGGACTCCAGATGCATTCGTATTGGTAGGGGATGATGTTTCTTGGACTGCCGGCTGGACAGAAGGCGCTGTGACCTCTGCCATCAACGCGGTTAACAAACTCGCAGTGGTGTTTGGTGGAGGCGACAATCTGACACCTGGGCCGATTACCGAGTGGGATCTCTGGAAGCCTGTCGATCGTCTAGATATTAACCCTAACGGACCTGGGCATTATGGTCATCACGGAAAAGGTCACGTTCCCAGAGGGTGACTGAGATATTTTCTATTAAGCCCCCTCGCTCTTCGTGGAGGGGGTTTTTAGTTGTGGATTGTGTTTTTGCCAGAACTTTTTAAGATGTCTAATCGGAGCTGTGTGCGCTAAGAAATATAAGGCCGTATTTTGCGTTTTTCGAAGTACTGCCCACCATTCAGTTCTAGAGCGATTTCCATTAGGTCATGCGTCTGATGGGGCTAAGCTTCCGGGAGTGGTTTTTTTTGTGAGCATCTTGGTTTCAACCTCGAACACATTTATCAACTCTTCAAGAAGTGTGGTCATTAATTCACTTGGGCGTGCCGAGTGGCGAATGGCGACCTGAAAGTCTACTTCGTAGCGCAAGAGCTCGGGGTTCAAGGCACGTAACTGCTGTTGTTCAACGTGTTTGGTGGCGTAGTGCTCGGGTAAGAAACCTAGGTGCTGACCAGACAGAATCAGCAGAGCTGCACCATCCATGCTGTCGGTCAAGGCGGTCAGGCGCTCCAGTGCTGTGGGAGCTGGCATTTCCGGCAGAGGATGGCTGGGCCAAACCCATTCATTCTCGGCTACATCCTTGTGCTCCAACCCGCCAGCTGCTGGGTACAGGGGATGAGTAGCGCCACAGTAGGCAATTTGCGTTTCACGAAACAGCGGCAGGTAATCCAGGGTGTCGAGGCGTCTCCAGAAGTAGCCAATGGCAAGGTCGAGGTGCCCATTGATGAGCTTCTCCTCGAGAAAGGTCGAGGATAGCTCGGTGAACTGGAAAAACAGACCTTGATGGCGGGACCGTAGACGCGCGACAGCCAGGGCGATCTGCTTGTTCGCCTGCGGGTCGATCTGCCCGAGCAAGCCAATATTGAGCGTGCCACTTAGCGTGCGGTTGATCTGTAGCACTTCGAGCCGAAAGCCCTCTGCAGCAGCCAATAATCGCCGCGCGGCCTCAAGGAACTGACTGCCCTTGGGCGTCAGGGCGAAGCCAGCGCGACCGCGCTGACAAAGCCGGAAGCCTAGCCTCGTTTCCAGTGATGCCAATTGGGCGCTGATGGTCGGCTGAGTGGTATTGAGTACCCCTTGTGCGGCGGAAATACCACCCGCTTCGACCACGGCGAGAAAGACCCTGATCAGACGGATATCCAGTTCCGATACGTTACCCAGCATCGCTTACCTCGGACGTCTTACATAGGTAGAGATCAATGTTAACAGTGGGGCCGCAATATTTTACAGCGCCTTGACTGAGCCTAGATTCTGCCGTCGACGACACGGATTTGCGCAAGTGTAGGGATGTAATTGGTAGGTGATTCTGGATGGGTACGCATGAAGCGCGGGCTGCTCCATTCGTGATGACCTGCACCTTGTGCAGCATAGATCGACTCCATGTGCAGTGGCCGTGTCGAATCCTCCACAACAACAATATCGCGTAGAGCAGGAGCGTCTCCATGTCCGGGTCCAGCCATACAGCCCGCACTGCCGAAACCGGCAGCGGACTGGCCATCGAAGGCCATTCCATCGATTACATTCCCGAGTCCGAACGTCATGCTCGGCTCTCCAGCCAGGGGCCATTCTGGTTCCTCGGCAACTTCCACTTCTTCACCATTTCCATTGGTTTTGTCGGGCCGAGCCTCGGTCTGTCCGCCTTGTGGACGACCCTGGCTGGTGCACTCGGGATCATGTTCGGCACCCTGTTCATGGCCTTCCATGGTTCCCAGGGGCCGGAGATGGGGCTGCCGCAGATGATCCAGTCGCGCGCCCAATTCGGTTATCGCGGGGTTGTGCTGGCGCTGCTGGCCACACTCTTCGTATTCGTCGGCTTCAACGTGGTCAACGTCTCGCTCATCATCGACGGTTTGCACAGTGTCTTCGGTCTTGAGCCGGTGCCGGTCGCCTGCACAGTCATCGCTGCGGGGGCCTTGCTGTCGATCTATGGCCACGACCTGATGCACAAGGCGTTCAAATGGGCGCTGATGCTGACACTGCCGCTCTACTCGTTGGTGACGGTCGCGCTGATTTTCGGCGCCGGCCAGAGCGATGTGTCTACCGCACAACCGAGCAATCTGGGCTTCAGCTGGGTCGCCTTCGCCACCCAGTTCGCCATTGCCGCCAGCTACAACATCTCCTACGCACCCTACGTGTCGGATTACTCGCGTTATCTGCCCAAGCACACCAGCCGTCCCAAGCTGATTGCAGCGGTGTTCCTCGGCGCATCGCTGTCGGGAGCCTGGATGATCGGTCTTGGTGCCTGGCTAGCTCAGTTGCTGCAAGCGTCTGATGCGCTGGTGGCGCTGGATCGGGTGGGCTCTTCGCTGCTGCCAGGTCTCGGCCATGTGTTGGTATTGGTATCGGTGGCTGGATTCCTGCCGGTGATCGCCCTGAATACCTACAGCGCCATGCTGACCCTGCTTACTGGAGTCGATTCCGTTCGTCGAATCACACCCACGCCGCGCGCCCGAGTGTTGTCGATCCTGGTCATCACGCTGGTGATCTTGGCGTGCGTCCTGTCGATTCGCGGCAACGGCATTTCCATCCTTAACACCTTCCTGGTGCTGATGCTGTACTTCCTGGTGCCCTGGACCGCAGTGAACTTGGTGGACTACTTCGGCGTCCGCAAAGGCCGCTATGCCATCCCGCACTTCTTCACGCCCAGTGGCATTTACGGCGCCTGGCAGATACGCGGCATCCTTGCCTATGGGGTGGGTTTCGTCTGCATGATTCCGTTCTTCTACATCTACGATGCGGCAGCCGGTAAAGAGGTCTTCGTCGGCCCCATCGCGCGGATGCTCAATGGCGTGGACATCGCCTGGTTGGTTGGCCTGCTGGTATCCGGCCTGACCTACTTCATGCTCAGCCGCTCTCTGGATCTAGAAGCGGAGCGCCGTGTAGTCGATGCCATTAGTGAGCGTGACATTCTCGCCATGACACACGTGGCTGATGAGTCTTCGTCGTGATGCTGCCAACAGAGAGAACAGTTATGAATGCTCCCAAATTTGTCACCGTAGCCTGCTGCCAGGTGGCGCCAAAGGTGGGAGATTTGACCCACAATCGACGTCTCGGTGAGCGGGTGATCCGCTCTGCCGCACTGCGTGGTGCACAGGTTATCGTGTTGCCTGAGCTGGCGCAGAGCGGCTACGTCTTCCGCGATCTGGCTGAGGCGCTTGAGCTTGCCGAGACGCCAGACGGTCCGACACTGCAGCTTTGGCAGATGCTGGCCCGAGAGTTGGGCATCGTCATCGTTGGCGGCTTCTGCGAGCGCTTGAGTGATGGTCGGGTCGCCAACAGTGCGGCACTGGTTGATGACTGTGGCGTGCGAACGATCTATCGCAAGGCTCATTTGTGGGATGGCGAAAACGCCATCTTCACTGCAGGCAGTGAAGCGCCGCCGGTAGTAGAGACGGCCTTCGGGCGGATCGCGGTGATGATTTGCTACGACCTGGAGTTTCCCGAATGGGTACGCCTGCCCGCGTTGACCGGCGCCGAGTTGCTGTGCGCTCCAGTGAATTGGCCTTGGGGACCTCGCCCGAGCGAGGAGCGCCCGGCGGAGGTCATTCGAGTGCAAGCTAACGCTTCGGTAAACCGCTTGTTCATTGCCGCATGCGACCGGCACGGCCACGAGCGTGGGGTGGATTGGGTACAGGGTTCGGTGATTGTCGATGCGGATGGTTTCCCGCAAGCGGGGCCGGCGGAGGCCGTGGGCGAGCAGATCCTCGTTGCGACGCTTAACCTGGCAGAAGCGTGCAATAAACGAATCAGCCGCCACAACGACCTCCATCAGGACCGCCGTCCGGCGCTTTATGGAAACGCCGGATTGTTGGTCTGAGGCTCATTCGCGCTAGCGCACATCCGCATTTGCCAGCAAAGAGACTCACAGCGTACGTCCACCGCATGAGTTACCTGTGCAAAGCCAGGAGCAAAGTCTACGGCGCTGGGCAGCATGCCTGCGGGTACAGCAGGGAGTAGTTGACCTCCACGGCCTGTGTTGGGCATTGCTTCGCATTCAACAAGAATGATATCGAGGCTGGTATTCGTCGATGCGCTGAAGAAACTCAGCGAGGTACGCAGCCAGGTGCTGGGGAACTTGCGATAGGCAAAGAGTCTATAGATCGACCTGCTCGCCTCGTTGGCATCGGGCGATGCGTCAGCGGCGAGGTGGGCAGGTCTCAGGATGCCTCTCACTGCTCCATCTTGTAACATCAGTACCTTTCTGCCCGACCGCGCGAAACTGCCTCGATGCCCCACTACCAGCCCGATCATGACTATTCGCTGCGCCGCATTGGCGAAGACGGTGTGCTGTACCCGATGGCAGCTTACTATCTGCGTGGTGTAGAGCTATTCCGCGCCGTGCAACTGCGGCTCAGCAATCCCCTCGAGCGTTTCGAGGGACCGCCAATAGGGATGGTGGAGCAGGGCGCTGGCTCCAGCATGCGTGTCTTCGCCGGGCAGACCGAACTGGGCGACATCAACGTTGTGTCGGGTGTTTACACGAGTCGTACCGGGCTGCGTTTCCAGTTGGAAGCAATCCAGCTCTAGTCCAGTGCTTATACGGCTAGAGCAACGAAATGAATGAGCAGTTACGTGCCCTTCGCCAGGCGCCAGGGTATCGGAACGGCCCTGCCGCCGAACCAAGATTGACCGTCGTCAAAAGAGCCTGAATGCCAGCGCAGCAATGATGGTCGGAGGCAGTGCAGCCAACAGCAGCCCAAGCGGATGCACCGCCTCATCCTCGAAGTGTCCGCGCAAGATGGCAATGCCAGCCGGATTGGGGGCATTGGCGATGATAGTTAGGCCACCACCAACTACTGCGCCGGACACCAGGGCGTATTTGAATCCGTCGGACAGCCCTTCAACCTGCGAGCCCAGATAGGTCAGGGCTGCATTGTCGGTAAACGCTGTCAGGAGGGCTGCTCCGAAGAATACCTGGTCGCTGCTCATGCTCATCAGCACAGGTTGGAGCCACCATTGTTGCAGTCCTCCTAGAACGACGAGTCCAGCCAGGAAGAAGGCGACCAACAATCCTTCCCGGAGAATCAGGCGGTCCTGGTGGAGTTGGTACGCATGGGCAATCCCTAGGAAAAAGAGAAACAACCCCATGAACATCGCAGGATGATGGGCGAAGATCACGATGCTCGCGAGAAACGCTAAGTGAACCAATACCAGGACGGGCGGCACTGAGGCGGCGTTGTCACTCTGCGCTGCGGCCAACTGCCCCAACTCTCTGCGGAACATCAATGTTGCACCCAAGGCGTTCAACAGCACTGCAATGGCTGCTTTCCAGCCGAACGCCGACATCATGAAGGCAATATCCCAGTTCCATTTACCTGTAACCATCAGCACAGGTGGTGCAGCAAAGGGTGTCAGAGTGCCGCCAATGGAAATGTTGACGAAGAGCACGCCCAGCGTGGCGTACTTCAAGCGTGATGAAATGCCCCGCCCAAAGAAGCCCTCCGCCAGGATCAAGGCCGCCAGCGTCATGGCTGCCGGTTCGGTAATGAATGATCCCAGCAGAGGTACCACCGACAGCACGGTGAAATAGAACCCGATGCTACCAGGTAGTGGAATAGCGCGAGCAATCAAGCGGACTGCACCCAGGGCCGTTTGCAGAATGGGGCGGGTACCCGCGACTACCATAATGGCAAAGACAAACATCGGCTCGGTGAAGTTACGTGAGTCGATGTAGCGAGTCGCAACGGTTGCGCCATCAGTGGCAAACATCGCCGCGACCAACACCAATGCCCAGAAGCCAAACACCACCTCTACTTCACCAAGTAGATGCCACAGCCCCGCATGGGCAGGACGGGTATGCGCCAAGTGTTCAAAGAACTTAGTGGCGAATGTATGCAGGATGGCTACGGCGAACAGAGCTGCGCCGATTAACTCAATGCTGGATGGGGGCATGCGCACTCCGTGGGCGTCAGGTTGCGGCGACCCTAGCAGTGCATCCGGCGATGAGCAATATGAGGGCAATAGCTAGGGCTTGGTGCAAGGCATAAATGAGAAGTCCTGCCGGGAAGCAGGGTTTCAAGACATCCTTTGCTGGGGATTTCACGATCGAGCTGATTCCTCAGCCGCTGGAGTCAGCTCTGTGGTATTACGCGCGCATCACCGCCAGTGCCCTCGATGTAGACCGCCATGCCATGGCTCAGGCTCTGATTGACCGGCTGGGTTACGGACACCAGGACGCCATTCCTCATGCGGACGATGATCTGCTGTGCTTCCTGGGGCTGGTCATACTTCTTCTCCACATAGTTGCCGGCCAGGGCGCCGCCCAAGACACCGGCAACCATCGCTACATCGCGGCCGGTGCCCTGGCCGATCAGGCTGCCCAGTGCCGCGCCGCCTACGCCGCCGAGCACGGCGCCGATCCCGCTGTCATGGTTGGTCTGCATCTGCGTCAGGGTGATCTGTTCGATGCGTCCGGTGCGAATTTCCATTTCACCCGGCCCGCCATTGCCCGGGCCGACGTTTGCGCAAGCGGTCAGGGAAGCGGCGACGACAAGAGCGGCGATCCACGAAGTCATGGGTTTCATCAATAGGTTCCTCACAAAGGGCTGTTGCACTGCAGATCATTTTTTGTGTGATGCTCGAGTGCGGATTCCATGCCATCGGGAAATTCGGGCAGCGCCGCTTCCGGATACCTGCTCCATACAAACAAATTGGAGCCGGCGACTGGGGCGTAGCGATGCCGCGTGGCGTAGCCAGTCCATCGCATGACGCATCGACAATGCCCTGGAGCGGCTGCCAGGTGGGAGTTTCTTCGCCGCCCGCAGGGCCATGCCGGCCATCCACCCCGATTGCCAGCGTGGTGAACACCGCCCCAGGCCTCGTCCAGTCAGCTCCATCACCCGTCAGGTCCACCAGTAGCGGACGAAGTGGAAGAACACCGGCGCGGCGAAGCACACCGAGTCCAGGCGGTCGAGCATGCCGCCGTGGCCCTCGATCATGTGGCCCCAGTCCTTCACCCCACGGTCGCGCTTGATCGCCGACATCACCAGCCCGCCGAAGAAGCCGAGGATGTTGATCATCAGCGCGATCAGCAGCGCCTGCCAGGGCTTGAACGGGGTTATCCACCACAGCGCGCCGCCGATCAGGGTGGCCAGCGCCACGCCACCGACGAAGCCTTCCACGGTCTTCGACGGTGACAGGTTCGGCGCGATCCTGCGCTTGCCGAAGAGCTTGCCGCAGACGTACTGCAGCACGTCCGAGAGCTGCACGACAATCACCAGGAAGGCGATCAGCAGCAGGTTGCGCCCCTCGTAGCCGGCGATGTCCAGGGTCAGCAGTGCCGGCACGAAGGAGATGCAGAACACCGCCAGCATCAGCCCCCACTGCACCTTCGAGGCGCGTTCGAGGAAATGCTTGGAGTCGCCGCCCAGCGAGGCGAGGATCGGCAGCAGCAGGAACATGTAGACCGGAATGAAGATGGAGAACAGCCCGTACCACTGGATGCCGATCAGCAGGTACTGCATCGGCAGCACGAAGTAGAAGGCGGCCACCAGCGCCGGATAGTCACTGCGCCGGGTCGGCATCAGCGTGAGGAACTCGCGCAGGGCGTAGAAGGACACGCCATAGAACAGCAGGATCACCGCCCACTGGCCCAGCGCGAAGGCGCCGCCGATCACCGCGACCATCACCCACCAGGCGTTGATCCGCGCGTTGAGGTTGTCGATCACCGCGTGCGGTCCGGGCGGCGCCTTCCAGCGCAGCACCGCGCCGACCAGCGAGGCGAGGACGAGGATGGCGCCGATACCACCGAAGAGCAGCCAGGTCTGGTTCATCTCAGTGGCCCTCCGGCGCGGCGAGCTTGAGCAGCGCCTCGCGGGCGCGTTCGAGGAAGGCTTCCTTGGCCTCGCCCTCCTGTACCGTCAGCGGCGCGCCGAAGCTCAGGGTGCACAGCAGGGGCAGCGGCAGCGCGCGGCCCTTGGGCATCACGCGGCTGAGGTTGTCGAGCCATACCGGCACCAGCTCCACCTCGGGATGATTTCTGGACAAGTGATAGATGCCGCTCTTGAACGGCAACAGGCGCACCTCCTCGTCGAGGTTGCGCGTGCCTTCGGGGAACAGGATCAGCGAGTCGCCGTCGGCCAGCGCCTGCTCCACCGGTTCGAGCGGATTGCGGCCCTCCACACTGCCCTGGCGGTCGATCAGCACGCCGTGGAACACGCGGTTGATGATGAAGCCGCGCAGGCCGCCCTTGCCCCAGTAGTCCATGCCCGCCACCGGACGCGTACGGGCGCGCAGCTCGGGCGGCAACGAGGCCCAGAGCAGGACGAAATCGCCGTGGCTGCTGTGGTTGGCGTAGTAGATGCGCTGCGCGGGAATGGGCGTGGTACCCAGCCACAGGCTGCGCAGGCCGGTCACCGCGCGGGCACCGGCGATGATGGCGTAGGCGAAGAGTCGTTCCAGCATTCCGGGTACGTTCCTCAGGATTGGAAGGTCAGGGTGATCAGGCACAGCAGCGCGACGAGCCACTGCACCGCGCAAAGCAGAACCTGCCTGCGCAACAGCGCGAGCGCGCCTCGACTGCGCTCGCTCCAGGGACGGCCGGCCTTGTCCGCTGGTACTCCGGCGTAGGTGGCCAGCGCGTCGTCCAGCTGCCGGGTCTTCTCCGGCAGCGCATCGCCGGCGTTGGCCATGGCCTCGAACAGATCGGCATCCAGCGCCACGCGCATGGCGTAGAACTTCTGCACCAGGCCCAGCAGCACCAGCAACGCCATGCTCAGGCTGAATGCCAGCGTGGCGCTGGCCATCAGCACGCCATAGAAGCCGAGCGCCAGGGCCAGCACGGTCAGCGCGGAGGACAGGCCATTAAGGCTGCTGCCACGGCGCAACAGGCTGGCGACGAGGGTCAGGCCCGGATCAACCGACATGGATCACCTCCTGCGACAGGTTCGGCTGGCCGGCGATCTGCGCCAGCACCGTCCGTTGTTCGGCCTTGAGCACCACCTGCGGTCGTGCACGCCGAAGCTGCGCCACGGCCTCCTCGACCGAGCGGGCATGGCCGGAAACCAGCAGCCACGCCGCGACCAGCGTGGCGCTGCGCGAATAGCCCAGGGCGCAACAGACCAGCAGCGGCCCGGAGGCACGCAACTCGTCGATCAGCGCGGCGCCACGCCGGCACTGATCGACGCAGGGTGCCACCAGGTCGAGCAGCGGCAGGCACGCGTAACGGCGAGCCCGTGCCATGCAGGGCAACTCGGCGCACAGATCCAGCACAGCAAGGTCGGGCCTTGCTTCAAGATCGGCAGCACCAGGCAAGCGGCCGAGCCAGAGGCCAGGCAGCACTTCGTCCGGCTGCGGATGGCGGCGCGTCCAGGCGCGGGAATTGATCCAGGCGCCGAGCAGATAGGGCGCCAGCAGCCAGGACACCGCCAGCGACTGCCGGCCATCCGCGCGCTTCTGGAAGCCTTCCGCGCCGATGCCCAGGTAACAGAGCGCAACCAGCGCCAGCGACACCGCCGGCCAGAACAACCACAGCCACCCGCCACCGCCAACCAGCGCCAGCATGGCGCACACGGCCGATCCGATGGCGTAGGACGCCGCCAGCCGCAGCCGGCGCGGATCGCCGCTCAGGGCCCAGGCGGCGACGGGCGAGAGCCCTTCGCGCGGCCACAGCCAGACGCACAACCATCCGGCCAGCGCGCCGGTCGGCACGTCGATGAAATGGTGCTGCCAGGTGGTCAGCACCGACAGGCCGATCAGCGCGAACCAGCCGTGCAGCAGCCAGCGCCACAGCCCACTGGCGTAGCGCCCGTAGGCGACCCAGAGAATCACCAGCAGCGCGATGTGCAGCGAAGGCGCCTGGTTGAACGGCTTGTCGAAGCCCATCAGCAGGTCGAACAGCCAGCCGAACACGCCGTCCAGCGCCGGCCGCTCGAAGCTGAAGCGCAGCGGGAAGAGCAGGAAGCAGCTCACCGCAATCACCTGGGCGCTGAGCAGACGCAGCGCGTGGCTGTCCAGCTCGCGGCGCGTGCGCGGCAGGAGGAAGGACAAGCCGTAGAGCAGGTCGATGGACCAGTACGGGATGATCGTCCAGGGCCACAGCGGCATGCCGCGTTCCCAGTCGAACGCCAGCATGCCGACCGACTCGCGCTGCGCCGCCGACCAGTTGGCAAAGCCGTAGCTCAGGAAAAAGAACGGCCCGAGGAACACCAGCCAGATCACCGCCCGGCGCAGCACGCCGGGCTCGCGCGGCGCCATCAGCGGCGCTCCCGGCGGGCCAGGGACACGGTGAAGATGCCGTCCTCGTCGATGCGTTGGGCCAGTTTGCGGAAGCCGGCGGCTTCCACCAGTTGGTCCATCTCCAGCTGCGTGCGTCGGCGCATCACCCAGGCCTGGCCGGCGCGGTGGCTGGTCAGGGCGCGGGCGATCAGTTCCAGTTGCGGGTGCCAGGGTTGGCCGGTGTAGATCAGGTAGCCGCCTTCCTCGACCGCCTCGCCCAGGCCAACCAAAGAGCCGCTGACCATGGCGTTGTCGGCGAACAGCTCATAGAGGCCAGAGACCACCGCCAGCGTCGGTTTCGGTTCGACGGCGGCGAGGTCCGCGCCGTCGAAGGCATCGCCCTGGACGAAGCGGGCGCGGTCCTTGAGGCCCAGGCGCTCGATCAGTGCCGAGCCTTCGCGCACGTTCAGCTCGCTGTAGTCGCGCAGCAGCACGCTCTCCGGCAGCGGCCCGACGCCCTGCAGCGCTTCAAGGATGTAGCGCCCGTGGCCGGCGGCGATGTCGAGGATGCGTACCTCACGGCCCTGCTCGCGCAGGCTGGCCATGGCTTGGCGCAGCAGTTCCTCGATATTCACCTTGCGCTGGCGGATACCGCGCCAGCCGGCGGATTCCAGGTAGGTGCGATCGATCATCCGGCCCACAGGGCCCGCGCCGGCGGGCTGGTTGCGGTAGACGTAATCCAGGGTGCTGCCGGAATCGAAACCGGTCTGAAAGCCCAGGTTGATGCCGTCCGAGAGCAGGCGGCCGAGGCGCATGTTGGCCCGCGTCACGCGCCAGTAGAGGTCGCGGATCGACCAGGCCGGAAGCGGCGTAGCCAGCGCCTCGGCTTCGGCGCAGGTGTAGCCGAAGCGATCAGCAGCGCGCAGGTCGGGGCGCTCCGGCGCCCGGGCAAAGCATTCGAGCATGAAGCGCCGGGCGCGGCTCACCGCCTGCTCGCGGTGCAACTCGCCGAGGGTGTCGTGGAAGAAGCCGGGCAGGACGTGCAACTCCTTGCGCGCCGTGCCGAGGTTGTCGAAGAAGCGCTGCTGCGGCTTGCGGTGCACCACGAAGTCGGAACCGGAGACCAGCAGCTGGGTCGGCACCTGGATCGCCTGGGCATCGGCCACCACACGCTCGGCGGCGTCATAGAGGCCGAGCAGCACGTTCACCGAAATGGCGCGGGCGATCAGCGGGTCGCTGTCGAAGGAAGCGATGCGCTCCGGGTCATGGGTCAGGAAGTTGGATTTGACGTAGCTGTTGACGAAGAAATTGCCGCGCCACCAGCGGGCCAGCTTCAGCCCCGGCCGGGCGAAGGGCACGTAGAGCTTGACCTTGAACGCCGGCGAGGCGAGCACCAGGCTGCGGATCGGCGGCGCGTAGTCGTGTACCCAGGTGGAAACCAGTACGGCGCCGACACTCTGCGCCACCACCGCCATGTCACTGACGGCGATGCTGTGAGTCGCGGCGATGTGCTCGACGAAGGTCTGCACGTCGCGCACGCTGGTGCCGAAGCTCGGGCTGTCGCCACGGGCGCCGGGGGACTGGCCGTGGCCACGGGCATCCCAGGCGAAGATATCGAAGCCGGGCATGTCCAGCTCGTCGGCCAGGTGGGCGATGCGCCCGGAGTGCTCGTGGCCGCGATGGAACAGCAGCACCGCGCGGCGCGGTTCCTCTGCGGCGGATAGCGCCGGCCAGTGGCGGTAGAACAATTCGACGCCGTCGTGGGTCACGAAATGGTGATTCGAAGATTCGCGCATAACTTCCTCTGTTCGATGGCTTGGGGGGCTTTCCCATTCCCGCCGTTTAAGTCGTAAAGATTACTCAGGTGGCTTACTTTTCCTGCTGCTCGGAAAGCCCATGGCGCACGCGATTGACGATGGTCAGCAGCAGCAACACCGCCACCACCACCACCAGGTCGTTCAGCCAGTCCAGCGGCAGGATTCCCGTCGCCAGCCCCGCGCCGAAAATGCCGAAGCACAGCGCGCGGTCGCTCTTGCCCATCGGGCCGTCATAGCGGCGCGAGGCGCCGACCATCACGCCCAGCACGCCGGCGTACTCGCTGATGATCGCCAGCAGCACGACCAGAACGACCAACCCCGGCGCGACGCCCGGCAGCAGGGCGAACGGCAGGTACAGGGCGCTGTCGGCGATCACGTCGGTGAGTTCGTTGAGGTAGGCGCCGAGCTTCGACTGCTGGCCGAACTCGCGGGCGAGCATCCCGTCCATGGCGTTGAGCGCCATGCGCACGAACATCCACAGCGGAATCAGCAGGAAAATCCAGAGATGGGCACTGAGCAGCGCGACGACCAGCGCGACCAGTAGCGAAGCACCGCACGCGGCGAGCGTCACCTGGTTGGCCGTCACGCCACGCTGGTGAAGGCGGGTCACCTGGGGACGCAGGAGGTTCTGGAAGCGGGACTTGAGTTGGTAGACGGAGATCATGAAGGTCCTTCTCATCGATCGGAACGAACTGTCCACAGCCCTGTGGCTCTATCGATCATAGCTCTTGGGTGGAGGCTAGGCCGTAGGGAGCGGCTCAAGATAATCGGTGAATGATCCTGAACGTCGAGGGGCAGTCCAGTTCAGTGGCGTGCGGCTGAGTGAGTGACCGAGGCGATCCAACTTCCCGATCATCACGGTATCGCTCAGGCATAGGCTTGCTAGAAGAGCGTCGTGTGTCGCCTGGGCGATGCCAAGGATGCGCTCCCGTGCTTTCAATCTCTCATCTAATCCCCCTCTGCTCACTTGAGATTCTCCAGTGGATGGATCACCTCATAGCCGGTAACTCCCGTCATCACGACAGTCAATGTCGCGAAATAGCGGGTCACGCGAAGGCTTTTCGCATACATGGGGCGTCGTTCACCGTTGACGTGCCAATGAGGAGGCCTCTTCACGTCACGGGCCAGCGGATCATTTCCCAGGAGGAACGCCGGGTCGCCCTCTATGACCACTCCGACACAGGTCGTTTTCTCGCCTCGGTGGATGAAATGACCAACTGCCATATCCTGTCCGTATTCGTAAGAAGTGAGCGGCAAGTTCGCATATGTCGCCACGCGGCGGTCATGGGAAAATTCTGAATTTCAGGAAAGGAAATTCTTGCGCTTTCCCACTCCCTACGACCCTTGTGCCCATTTCTATCTGCTGCCCCACAGAATCATCAGTGCGGTGGATCACAGTCACTGGAAGGTGGGGCTGAACCTCCAGCGCAGGCGATTCCGAACCGTTGTAATTGAGTCCCTGGATCACTGGAATACATGCATTCGGAATGCGCCTAGCCATTCCCCGGAATTTGCCTACTCCGCAGGTCAATGGCCTTCAGTATCTTGCGCACCACAGGGCCAGGGATCAGGGCCTGTAGTCTGCAACGCTGAGTGAAGCCCTCTTACATCACCCGCACTCTCGGTGTAAGAGGGCTTTTTTGTGGGGCGAATATTGCCTTGATGCCATAGTCGTGCCTGCTCCTCGCTGATCTCGACTGTTCGAAAAGGCGATGCGGGCCCCGCTGACAGCTATCAATAGCGCTCAGTGTCGACCTTCGAAGCACCTCACTCTTGTGGTGTTGGTGCCGTCACCGTGTCGGCGTCGAAGGAGTGACGCTGCTGCCCCGCGCACTGAGTTGCCAGGTAATCGAATGTTGCCTAGTGGCTGCGCGCCCTCAGGTGGGGCCCGGCTGTGGCGGTCTCAGGCCTTGCTCTCGTGCGCAGTGGGAGAGGTGCGTTGTCATCGTTCGAGCAGGGCGCTCCGGCGGAGGCCTTCTACCTGCTGGTCATGGCCGCCTGAAGGCGACCTAACTGACCGCCGCTGGCCAACGCGGCTGGTGCGCGAGGTAACCACGTTCCGCCGGATCTGCACATGTGCGCAGATCCGCTATGAGCACACGGTCTCGGGCAGCTATGGGTTGGTGCATTGCCATGATGGCGGTGCCATCTGACCTCAATTGAACAGGGCACTACTGACAATGAAACTATTTCCTCGAATTTTGATGGTCGCGGCTGTGCTGCTCGGGCTTTCGTTTCTGGTTCCGCACTTTGAGGAAGATCCCCCTACGTTGGACGTAGCACTGACCGCCGTCAATCTTGATGCTTCCAGCCAGCAGTTGTTCCTACGAACGAAGGAGCACGACTACGAATTTGCGTTGCCACCCAATCAATTGAACGCAGCCTTTGCTGCCGGGAATTGCGAGCTTGGCGTCCATGGCGTGAAATTCGATCAAGCGGGGAATGCGACTACGAGCATTGAGGTAGCATGCGGAGGCCCGAAACCGTGTCCGGAGATCAGTGCAGATTGCTATCACAGAGTGCTGAGGAGCACCCTGTCCGACGGGGAGCGCATGCAATTGCGGGGGCAGGGTTTTTCACCCGCTGACCATTTTGGGGCAACGGCCCCTATGGGGCAACGTAATCCGGGGGCGCCATCGCTCTACATGGTGTGGAAAGCTGAACACGTTGCCGGGCAGCGGCACCCATCGGGCAGCCGGAACATCGATGGCACTAGGGATCTCCGCAGTTTTTCCGATTCAACGATTTATGTGACCTTGGATGATCCTGCCTTGTTTCGGCGCAACCGCATGCTCAACGAGTTTCTCCGGCCACTGGCGGAATTTAAATTCTACGTCCTTCAGCTCATCATGTTGCCCATCCTTTGGCTTACTGGCTTCTGGCCTGGTGGGTAGATGCGCAAGCGCACCTGGCCGAGTCCGGCGCCATAGGCCGATACCGGGTGGATCGCCCGCTGATTACGCCGATGGGATCGGCGCACTGTCTTTCCGTCGATGGCTACCACCTGGTCGTCCAGGGAGGGAGTCACGTGGCTCACCCAGCGAATGAAAGAGGCCTCGATCTGTTGGGAATTAAGCGCCGCAAACACCCGTCTGAAGGTATCGTGGGAGGGGATTCCTCGCGGCAGTGCACGCTGCGGGAGCGGGCTCGCAAGGATTTCGAGCCATCGACTAAATAGGCATCCTCTTCCACTCCGGGCATAAACGAGAAGCCCCGCCGTGAGGCAGGGCTTCAAGACATCCGTTGCTGGGAATTTCAGCGCTCAGCGATCCTTCGGCGGTAGCCCGCGCTAGGCAAAGCCCGCCGCAAGTTCCAGCACACAACGAAGCACCTGCTCATCCTGCCTCCAAAGGCTATAGCGAGGGGCAGCATACCTACCACTATTCGGAAAGCACCTTGGCCATCTTGGGAATTGTCCTACTCCGCAGGTCAATGGCCTTCAGTATCTTGCGCACCACAGGACCAGGGATCAGGGCCTGTTGTCTGCAACGCTGAGTGAAGCCCTCTTACACCACCCGCTCGTCCGGTGTAAGAGGGCTTTTTTGTTGCTCATTCGAGCAGTGGCCGGGTTCGATTGAGAGAAAGACAAGAAAGCAGCCGCGCTGACAGATATGACGCTGTGGCCAGCGTCACCCTCGAAACTCATCAACTTTGAGAGGGCGCCGAATCGGGGCGTCGTTGATGCCTGCAATAACGGCGTGAGCTACCTGCCTGTCACCCCATGCTCCATATGTGGCGTCTCTAAACACAACTCAGCCCTCATTTGCGCTTCGTCTCCAGTAACCGTTGCGCCCCTCTTGCAGTGCTACAAAATGCAATGTTAGATTTTGAACATCTCATCTCAAGATGACAAAACAATAACATTGAGGTCTGACCGTCTTGCCTAAGCCTCGTTTCTTCCAATCACTCGAAAGTGCCTTTGCCGACCTCACGCCCACCGGCAAACGAGTGGCTGGCTATCTGCTAGCCAATCCGGAGAAGCTGCCGTTTGAAACGGCCGACAGCATTGCTCAACGCACGGGTACGACTGGTATCTCGGTAGGGCGGCTGCTGCGCTCACTCGGCTATCGCAATCTTGATGATGTCAAACAGAGCCTCCGTGAGGAGGGGCTGGAAGCCTGGCGGATCACCGATCGTTTCAGTGCTTTCCGCCAACAGAGCGGCCGCAGCGACGCCCTGGATCGTTCTCTAGCTGAAGAGCTCGCGGCCATTGAGGATGTCTACCAATTGGCCCGTGGACCGGTGTTCGAGCAGGTGGTGCAGCAACTGTATTCCGCCGATGCAGTGTTCATCGCCGGTATCCAGACCACACGCGGCGTGTTGAGCAGCTTCCACAGCCTGCTTGAGTACATCCGTCCTAAGGCGTTCTACGTCGACGGCCTGTCTGGGACTTATGCCGATATCTTCAACAGCGGCTTCGAGCGGCCGTATTTGGTCGTTGCCGATTTTCGCGCCTATTCCAGCCTGACCCGCAAGCTGTGCGAGACGGCTCATCACGCTGGGATGCCGATGGCCCTGATCACCGACTTCCACTGTCCTTGGGCACGGGACTTTCCCGTCGACCTGCTGCAGCTGCGGCTTGAGGTCAGTCAGTTCTGGGACTCACTGGCACCGCTTGCCTGCCTGCTCAACTTGTTGGTGTCGGCCGTGGCTGATCGCTCGGGTGATGCGCTGGAGCAGCGCCTTGCGGACAACCGAGCCTTACAGCAGCGCTTCGGACAGTTCGAATAACCACCCGACTCAGAGACGCATTGAACTATGGCTCACCCTGATCTCGTTGAAATCGAAGCTCATCGCTTTGAAGTGGACATCCACCTGGTTTATGCGACTGCCGACAACCTGGCTGGTCGGGTTATCTACCAAGACAGCCGCTGCCTGCTGCACCGTGATGCCGCGCGTTGTTTGTGGCATGCCAGTGCGATCGCTCAGTTGGCTGGTTATCGCTTGCGCGTACTCGATGCTTACCGCCCGCCCTATGCCCAACAACTGCTCTGGCGAGCGCTCCCCGACTCCCAATACATCAGTGATCCGAGCAAAGGTTCGCACCACAGCCGCGGAGTGGCAGTTGACGTAACCCTACTCGATAGCCAGGGCGTGCCACTGGATATGGGGACTGGATTTGATGACATGCGTGACCTGTCACATCACTTCAATTCAGGCGTCTCCACCGACGCGCAACGTCATCGGCTACTGCTATTGGGGATCATGATGGGAGCCGGTTTTGCACGTATCGCCAGCGAGTGGTGGCACTTCGAGTTACCGGCCGCGGAGCGCTATCCACTGATCGACTACCACCATCTGAGCCAAAGGGAGCTTTCCGCTCTGTTGGACTGATTCCCCCATTACGGGGGCTACCTGAGACCCGGCGAGCCGGCCTTGGCTCGACCGTTCTGTCACACCTGCCGAATCCACTTTCTAACCCTAACAATCCGAGGTACCGGCATGTTTTCGTCTTCGCGTACGTTCGTCTCTTCGGCCTCCCGTGCCCTCACTGTAGTAGTCCTGTTGGGCCTGGGCGCCTGGCAGCCGGCCAGTGCCGCTACTGCCGCCGATACGCTGGTGATCGGCAAGCCCGCTGACTTACAAACAGTCGATCCCGGTGTCACGTTCGACAACAACGACTGGACGGTGACCTATCCTGCCTACCAGCGCCTGATGCGCTACAAGGTGGAAAATGGCAAGGGCAGCACCGACGTCGAGGGCGATCTGGCCAGTGGCTGGACGGTCTCCCCCGATAACCTGGTGTGGACCTTCACGCTCAAGCCGGGCAACAAGTTCGACGACGGCAGCGAAGTTACAGCCGAGGCGGTGAAGTTTTCCGTCGAGCGTCTGATGAAGCTCAAGCAGGGACCTTCCAGTATTTTTCCTGCAGACATGACTGTTGAAGCCGTGGACGCCCATACCGTGCGCTTCACCTTGCAAAAGCCCTTCGCACCCTTCCTCTTCGCCTTGGCCCACGACGGTGCCAGCGTGATCAACCCGGAGGTGGCAAAGCATGGCAAGGAGATGGACAGCTGGCTGGCGGGTCATACGGCGGGCTCAGGCGCCTACCGCTTGGCCTCCTGGCAGAAGGGGCAAATGTTGACCCTGGAGCCCAATCCGCATTATGCCGGCAAGGCTCCGGCCCTGAAGCAGGTTGTGATCCGTGTCATCGCTGAGCCTTCGGTACGTCGCCTGCAGTTGGAGCAGGGCGACCTGGATATCATCGAGGACCTGCCTGAGGATCAGGTAAAGGCGCTGGAGCAGAAGCCGGGATTCGTCACCACGGCCTACCCGTCGCTACGGGTTACCTACCTCTACCTCAACAACAAGCGTGCGCCACTGAACGATGTGAATGCTCGCAAGGCGGTCGTCAACGCCTTGGACTATCAGGGCATCGTCGAAGGTATCGCCATGGGCAAAGCCCAGCGCATGAATGGCCCGATCCCAGATGGAATGTGGGGCCACGATCCGAGCCTGCCACTGCCCAACCAGGATATGGATGTAGCGCAGGCGGCCTTGTCTGATGCGCCCAAGGTGCGTGAGCTGCAATTCCTGTATTCCGACAAGGACCCAGCTTGGGAACCTATTGGCCTGACCCTGCAGGCCGGACTCGCCAGCCTAGGCGTCAACGTGAAAATGGAGAAGCTGGCCAACGCGACGTTCCGTGAGCGCCTAGGGAGTGGTGACTTCGACGTGGCCATCGGCAATTGGAGTCCGGACTTCGCTGACCCGTACATGTTCATGAACTTCTGGTTCGACAGTTCGAATGCGGGCTTGGCGGGCAACCGTTCGTTCTACAGCAACGCCAAGGTCGATCAGTTGGTCCGTGAGGCCGCCAGTGTCAGCGATATCGCCCAGCGTAAGGAGTTGTACCAGCAGGCGCAGAATATCGTGCTCCTCGACAACGCTTACGCCTACCTCTACCAGAAGGCCTACACGGTGCCGATGCGAGCAGAGGTCAAGGGATACGTATTCAACCCGATGCTCGAGCAGGTGTTTGACTTCACTGCGATGTCCAAGTAACGGCGGCAGGTGCCGGCTACCACCGGCACCTGGTCTTCGAGGTATGCCATGGCCGTATTTCATCTGCTGCGCAAGCAGCTGACCGATATCCTCATTGTGGTCATCGGGGTTTCCCTGATCACTTTCATCATCTCTCACTTGATCCCCGGCGATCCGGCACGGCTGATCGCTGGTGAGCGTGCCAGCGACGAGATCGTGGCCAGCATTCGCCACCAACTGGGCCTGGATCTACCGCTGTACCAGCAGTACTTCCACTACATGCGGGATCTGCTGCAAGGCGACTTGGGGCAATCGATCCGTACCCATCGTCCGGTGCTGGAAGACTTGGGCTTGTTCTTTCCCGCCACGCTGGAGTTGGCGCTGGCCGCACTGCTGCTGTCGATCCTGATTGGTGTTCCGTTGGGCGTGCTGTCGGCGGTCTACAACAATCGCTGGATCGATCACATCAGCCGTACCCTGGCTGTCGCTGGTATCTCCACGCCAGCCTTCTGGTTGGGTTTAGGCCTGATCGTTCTGTTCTACGGCCACCTCGGTTGGTTGCCGGGCGGTGGCCGGCTCGACCAAGGGCTTACCCCACCGCCAACCGTAACCGGCTTCTATCTGATCGATACCTTGCTGGCTGGTGATCTCCAAGGATTCGTCAGTGCCGCCAAACACTTGCTGTTGCCCGCTGTCACCCTGGCATTCGTCAATCTGGGCGTGATCACCCGGCAGATCCGTGGCGCCATGCTTGAACAACTCGGAGAGGACTATATCCGCACTGCGCGTGCTTACGGTCTATCGCAGGCCACCGTAGTGCTGCGTCATGCACTGCCGAACGCCTTGATTCCCTCCATTACGGTGATTGGTTTAGCACTGGGCGACCTGCTCTATGGTGCGGTGCTCACCGAGACAGTATTCGCCTGGCCGGGCATGGGGGCCTACGTCGTCAAGTCGATCCAAGCGCTCGATTTCCCGGCAGTGATGGGCTTTGCCATCGTGGTGTCGTTCATCTACGTGCTACTCAACCGCTTCATCGACCTGCTCTACCGGCTGGTCGATCCTCGTATCGGCAAGGTGAACTAGCCATGACGACTTTGAGTGTTTCGCGTCCGACCTGGCAGGAGCAGTGCGCCTGGTCGGTCTATCGCATTCGCCGTAATCCGCTCATGCTGACTGGCCTGCTGATCACACTGCTGGTGCTGGTGTGCATGATCGCAGCGCCTTGGCTGGCACCCTATCAGCCTAATGCGTTGAAACTCACCGAACGCTTGCAGGCACCCAGTGCCCTGCACTGGTTCGGTACCGATGAGGTGGGTCGTGACCTGCTCAGCCGCGTGATCTACGGCAGCCGCCAGTCGGTCGGCGTCGGCCTGTTCGTAGCCTTTGCTGCATGCGCGGCCGGTGGTTTGCTTGGCTGCCTATCCGGTGTTGTCGGCGGCGGCTTTGACCGTCTGGTGATGCGCCTGATGGACATCATTCTGTCGGTGCCCTCGCTGGTGCTGATCATGGCGCTCGCCGCAGCACTTGGCCCAAGCCTGTTCAATGCCATGTTGGCGATCACCTTGGTGCGTATTCCCTTCTATGTTCGTTTGGCACGCGGTCAGACCTTGAGCATTCGTCAGATGGCCTACGTACAGGCCGCACGCACCTTCGGCGCTGGCAAATGGCATTTGGTGCACTGGCACGTAGCGCGTAATGCCTTACCCCCACTGCTGGTGCAATTCAGTCTGGATATCGGCAATGCCATCCTCATGGCTTCCGCACTGGGCTTTATCGGCCTGGGCGCCCAGCCTCCGACCGCAGAGTGGGGCGTGATGGTCGCCAGTGGTCGCAACTTCATCCTTGATCAGTGGTGGTACTCCACCTTTCCTGGCTTAGCGATCCTGGTGACGGCAATCGGCTTCAACCTGTTGGGTGATGGCATTCGCGATCTACTCGATCCACGGCAGAGGGGGAAATGACATGAGCCAGGCCGTTCTGCAAATAGACAAGCTCAACCTGGAGTTCCCTGGTTTTCGTGCCAGTGCCAAGGCGCTCAATGGCGTTAGCTTGAGCGTAGCGCCCGGAGAGATCGTTGGAGTAGTGGGGGAGTCAGGCTCGGGCAAGTCAGTCACCGCCATGCTGACCTTGGGCTTGCTCCCGCAAGGCAGCTACCGAGTTACCAGTGGCAGTGTCACCTTGGTGGGGCATGACATGTTGGCACTGAGCGAGCGTCAGTTGATGGAGGTGCGCGGCCGAAAGGCGGCAATGATCTTCCAGGAACCGATGACCGCGCTGAATCCGACCCGACGTATCGGCCAGCAGTTGCTGGACGTCATTCGCCGCCATACCGCCTTGGACGTGCCGCAGGCACGGAGCAAGGCCATTGAATTGCTCAAGGACATGCACATCGCTGACCCCGAGCAAATCCTTGACCGTTACCCCTTCGAGCTGTCGGGTGGCATGCGTCAACGCATCATGATTGCTCTGGCGTTTTCCTGTGATCCGCAGTTGCTCATCGCTGATGAGCCCACCACGGCTCTCGATGTGACAGTACAGCGCCAGGTGCTGTTGCTGCTGCGCGAAAAAGCGCGAGAGCGCGGCACCGCTATTTTGCTGATCACTCACGACATGGCCTTGGTGTCGCAATTCTGCGACCGCGTCTACGTGATGTATGCCGGTGGCATCGTTGAGCAAGGTGCTACCGCTGCAGTGATGAAGGCACCACAGCATCCTTACACACAAGGTTTGCTGGCGTGTTTGCCGGAGAACGCTGAGCCGGGCAGTGAACTGAACAGCATTCCCGGACAGGTGCCCAACCTCGCCAGCCTACCCACTGGATGCACCTTTAAAGAACGTTGCGCTCGGCGCCATGAGCGTTGTGAGGCGCGTCCAACACTGCTGCCGACGCGCGATACCGATCACCTAAGCGCCTGCTGGCTGCAAGCGGAGGAGCTTCCGACATGAATCATCTTTCTTCTCCACCCTCGACACTGTTGGAGCTCAGCGGAGTTGAAGTGCGTTATCCAGTAGGTCGCGATTGGCTGGGGCGCGCCAAGGGCCAGGCTCACGCGCTTAACGGCATCGACCTCACGCTCTACAAGGGTGAAACCTTGGGCATTCTCGGTGAGTCCGGTTGCGGCAAGAGCACTCTCGCTCAGGTACTCATGGGGCTGGTCGAGCCGGTGGGCGGTACCCTGAGTGCCACCGGGGAAAACCTGGGGCAGCGGAATACTCAGATTGTTTTCCAGGACCCTCAATCGTCGCTCGATCCCAGACTTCCAGTCTGGAAGCTCATCACGGAGCCTCTCGTGGTACGCAGCAGAAGACCATCCGCCGAACTGCGTGCGGTCGCTGAGCGCTTGGCCCTTCAGGTGGGTATTCGCCCTGAGTATCTGGACCGCCATGCGCACCAGTTCTCCGGCGGCCAGCGCCAGCGCATCGCCATTGCCCGAGCACTGTCCTCAGACCCAGACATTATCATCCTCGATGAGCCCACCTCAGCCTTGGATATTTCGGTCCAAGCCCAGATCCTTAACCTGCTTGCTGAGCTGCAGCGCGAGCGTGGTCTTACCTTCGTACTGATCTCCCACAATGTCTCGGTAGTGCGCCATCTGGCGGATCGGGTTGCAGTGATGTATCTGGGGCAAATTGTGGAGCTGGGAAATGCTGCTGAGGTGCTTGAGCAGCCTCGTCATCCCTACACGCAATTGTTGCTTGAGGCAGTGCCACGCCTGGACAAGCCTCTGACTGGTGACGCTGCCGCCCAGCGCACGGAGCTGCCAGGTAACCGCGTGCTGCCCAGCGGCTGCTTCTTTCGTGAGCGCTGCTCTCAAGCGGGGCCCGGCTGTGAGCGGCCCCAGGCCTTGCTATCGACCGTAGAGGGGGAGGTGCGCTGTCATCGCCACGCCTCCGCATCAACAATCTCAGCCCTTGCTGTGGGCAGTTAGCCAGCCGTGAGGCAGATGCACTACCAGTAGCAGGCAGCATGATGTTCGTCGTGGCATAAACGAGAAGCCCCGCCGTGAGGCAGGGCTTCAAGACATCCGTTGCAGGGGATTTCAACGGTTGAGCCGATCCCTCGGCTGCTGGTTCACTCTAGGCAGAGTTCGTAGGGCGTGCCAGTGCACATCGATACGCGGCCCTGGAAATGGACGCGGCCTAGTCTCCCCGCTCTACCATCAATCTGATCTTCGACGCCTTCTCAAAATGGTCAAGCTCATGCACCGCTATCCACCAGCGGGCGGCCTCCATTAGCAGCTCTGGATCATCATTTTTATTGGCAAAAAAGGCGTAGAACGACAGGCCCACGTCTGGCCCTTTCTGCTCGATTTTCCTATTGCAGACCTCGATCACTTTTCGTCTCAGGCTGTCCCGCATAACGTCCCTTCGAAGAGTATTCGCCCCTCATGGGGCGGCCTGTATCGCATTCATCCAGCTCCACTCGAGCAGCAACGCTCGATCTCTTCTATAGGCTAGACATCTGTCGCGCTCTCGGGTGATGTAATGGTCAACACAGCACCGGCGCGCTGGGCATTCTGTTTTAGCTGCCGGTAGAAAAATAACCAATCCGGCACCAGGTATGAACCCCACAGCAAGGAGCTATGCCATGACCAACCTTTCCGACGCCAATCCATACGAGCTGGATCAGGTGGGTGCTCGTACGCTGATTGATTACTTCGTAGAGCGCATCAAAAGCACCGGCGGACCGGCGTTCGTCCGCACGGTTGGACGTGATGGCGACCCGGACTTCATGGCGACACCGACTGGGCAGTTTCTTCCCCATCTCAGGCGCATGTACAACTGCGCCATCCGCGAGGATGCCAATACCTTCAGCGAAAGGTTACGGGTCTTCCGAAACGCCTGGCAAGGCATCGAAGCCTTCGGCACCACCTACCTGTACGAGAGCGAAGGTCGCTACCTGATCCCCGAGGAAGTGATGAACCTGCTGGTGAAGCGTATTCGGGGGGAGCTAGAAGCCGATGCTGAGGCAGCAGCGGCCGACGACTAGCTAGCACGATTTGGCTGAGCACGATGGCGTGGTGGTATTGATGCGGCGAGGACGGGCTTTCCGCTCGTTGTAGTAGTCCATTGGCTACGTGCATTTCAGACTTGTCTGATAAGAACCTCTTCAGAACGCCGTTAGATTGACCCTGTCGAAACCTCCGAGAGGGCCAACGATATGACTGCCATTTCGCGTCGAGCCATGGTGCTGTGTTCGCATCCGGGCCGCTTGCTGGACTACGGCGTGTTGTTCAATCGCCTGGAGTTCTATCACTTGAGCCTGTGCCAGGGCATGGACGAAGTGCGCAAGGCGCTGTCCCGCCGGCAGCACTACAGCCTGTTTATCCACGATGACTTCGTGCCGGGCGCCAGCGAGCTGATGAGCCTGAAAAACCTCAGCCAGAGCAACGCCTTCCACCAGTTTGTACTGGCCGGGAACTATAGCGCCGAGGAGAAGACAGCCCTGTACCAGTGGGCGTGGAGAAATCGTGTGCCGTTGCTGCAGGTGTTGGACAAGCCGTTGTCCCTGGTGCAACTGCGCGAAGTCACCAGCAGCCTGGTGTTCTATCACTGCGAAGACGCGCAGCCGATGCGTTCGTCCGTGGCCGATCTCCGTGATTATCAAGTGCCAGGTGGGCAGCGTCGCGACGCCGCCTGTGGCTGAGACGAATCAGTTGGCCTGGGTGCTAGCTCCCAGTTCGGGATGGATTCGCACAAAGCATCTAAGGAATGGAAGGTATGCAATGGATTTTCATGTTGGTCGGCTTGGTTGCGCAATTGCACTTACTTGACCACCTGATTGCATTCGACTTGACCAAGCATTTGCATCGGATCTGACCATCACACGAGCGGCCATGACCGGCAGAGAACGCCCCTTAGCTGCCGGTCGTGAATAGCGAAGGTATGGCTTTTGTTGGCGTCCGCGCTGAACTGCCAGTTAAATCAGGACACAGAGTGGCGACACAGCCATCCTGAGACTTGCTACCACCTCAGCCTCCAACAGATACCCTTGGAGCAAGTCAAATGCTGCTTTAAGCAGAGGGCATAAACTCCAGGTCTCTATCGGTGAAGATCGTTTCCAGGGTCGCTGGAACTACCTTCACCTCTGTTTTTCGGCGGACCTCCTCCAGGGCCAGCTCCAGTCGATATGACTGCATATACTCGAACATCGTATCCAGCGGTACGCTAACTTCAGCGCCTGGGTTCTTGCCGAAAAGAATTCCCAGCAAAGCCCCCACCACTAGACCGAACTGTGAGTCATCGTCATCGTCGAGATAGCGCTCGATCACCTGCGACAAAGTCTCACGCCACTCCTCACTCAGATTGACTGGCAGACATGCCTCCGGCCCCTGATCCAACACCTCCAGCTTGAATCGCTGTAGCAGATCATTCTCTCCAGACATGCGCTCCCCTGGCATTGCGCCTAATAATGAGTTGATTTCACCACTGTACTCGAACCCGGCATTAGGTGGTGCCGACCTGGTGGTTTTTTCACCCTGAAACACCCAGTTCAGAGCCAATAGCCACAGACCTAAAGCGTGCCCACGACAGCACCTTTACGGATTGCTATTGCCCTATCCCGAGGAAAATCAATTCCCATCCCGACCTCCTGGATACGAGCCGCGCAAACACCCTCTAGAGTGGATTGCCTTAGCTAATGGCGGCTTCTGACCGGTTACAGCCGTCAGTCGGCGGCAGCTGCCGAGGCAAAGTTGACGGCTGCGAGGGCTAAATCGAAAGAAGCTTTTCGCTGGAGCTTGAAAATTTTCTCGCCGGCCCCTAGTTCGACTAAGCGGGCGGCAAGTGCGTCGCCTTGATTTTGAAGGTTTTTAACTGGAGAGGCGTAGCCAATGGTTCGGATTTTCAAGTGCACCGACGCCGCACAAGATGTGCTCAATTGCGTTCTGATGGAGGGTATCACAGGTATTAGCGGCGGGAGGGTGAGTACACGCCGGCTGCTGAGTCAGGTTCATGACTTAGCGGAGGTTGCCAGGCATGAGCACGTCATTGCGCACAGCACCTACAACCACCCGGATACCGAGTTGGCCTATATCTACGACAACAACTTCTATGACTCGAATCAGGCAATGGCAAAGGTCATAGCAGCGTATGACCTTGCGTTGGCGAATGAGACCACCGACTAAGCTGCCTCTGCTCTCGTGCGCCCTGCTGACGCTGCACTTCAAGCTCGCCCCTTGGGAGCCCCCAGCTTGATGCGCCTGAGGCAGTGCGGGCTGCGGGTATGTTGTACGTTGTGCTCGTTCCAAGGCCTGCCTTCCGGTAGGCCTCTGGGGGTCGATCTACTGCTTTTGGGGGCCAACTCCATATCGGAAAATTCTATCCAGACGAGACGAAGTTCGCGCAGGCTGTGGTTGGATTGAGGGCTGCATTTGGCCGTTCTCTGCCCTTCATGTTTACAAAGCGTGCTGGCCATATCCGATGCAATCAGTGGTCAGGTGGAGTGCAATTCCGCCGGCTAGCAGTATTGCTTCGTGGGGCAAGCGATCTGACAGGCTCGCAAAGCGCAAAGCGCAAAGCGCAAATCGCATGCCAGCATGGGGGCGCCGACACCAAGCCGAACTTCGGAAAATGTCTGGTTATTTTTGGGAATTTTCCTGCTCCCCAGATCAATAGGCTTCGGTACCTTATTCACAACAGGGCCAGGGATCAGGACCTGTAGTCTGCAAAGCTAAGTGAAGCCCTCTTACACCGCTGGTCACCCGGTGTAAGGGGGCTTTTTTATTGCCCATTTGATTCATGACCTTGATCCCAGCTGAGCACTTGCAACCCCCGCCTTCCCATGTGCGAGCTACCGTTGACCCGGTGCTGGTTACTGCTCCCGTTCGGTGCTGATGTTGCCGAAGCGCAAATGCCTCCTCTGATTGGATCCCTTGCCGCCTACTCGGTGCGGCCTTCTATCGAAGTGCCAGGAATCCGCTTACAGGCAGATCAGAAGATCTTCTCATGTATTACAGAAATGCCTGATATCGCAGGCATATAGCTGTTCTGTAGCGTGGATAAACAGTCCCCTTCGCCAAGGGACTGCTCTCTGTGAGTGAACTAGCCCTCCTGCGTCGTTTAAAGACGAGGCAGGAGGTTTTTTCATGAATTCATCTCACCTGAGATTCGCTCCGATAGTCACGTAGGGCCTGGCGAAGAAAGCCGCTGCGCCGTGGCGCAGTTAAAGCCAGTACGTGCTCGGTAGTTGAGCCAGCCAGTCCGTACTTTGCAGCGAATGGCGCAATGGATGCTCGTGTATTAGAGGAGTCAGGGAGACCCACTCGCATGCTGAATCAGCTCCGCACGTTTTTCGACCATAGTCGACACACCCTCAGTGTCGATGGCCTCGATGCACAATTGGATGTCTTGGCCTTCGAGGGCACGGAGGCGCTGAGCGAGACCTTCCGCTATGGCATCGAAGTTACCAGCCCCGAGTTGGATATTCCTGCTGAGAGCATGCTCGGCAAGGATGGCACCTTCAGCCTGCGCGAGGCGCCCCCTGCGTTCACCCTCCGTGGCTACACACCGCCCGTAGTGCCGCCGTTGCGTACCCTGCACGGTGTGATCACCGGGTTCAAACGACTCTCTGCATCCCGTGACGAAGCGCGTTATGAACTGACGTTGGAGCCGCGCCTGGCCCTGCTCAATAACGGCTGCCAGTACCGCATCTACCAAAATCAGAGTGTGCCGGAAGTCGTTGAGACCATCCTGCGCCGACATGGCCTGCGTGGGCAGGACTTCTTGATCGACCTCGGCAGGACTTACGCCCAGCATGAGCAGTTGCTCCAGTACGGCGAATCGGACTTTTCCTATATCAAACGCATCTGCGCGGAGAGGGGGATCTGGTTTTCCTTCAGCATGGACTCGAGGTTAAAAATTGATGTGGTCGAGTTCAAAGACTCGCCCATGCACTACGAACGCGACATCCGTATACCGCTGCGCCCCCTGAGCGGGCTGGAAACCACCGGCCAAGATGCTGTGTGGGATCTGCAGGCCAACCACCAGGTCGTACAGCAGTTGGTCAGCACCCGGGCCTACTACTCGCGTGACGCCGGCGCCAATCTCGACGGTCAGGTCGATCTGACCCGAGGAGCGACCACGACCTACGGCGAGGCTTATCACTACGCCGACGAGCCTTACCAGACGCTCGGTGATCCGCTGGCGCGTGGCGATGAAGAGGGGCACGCCGAAAGCGGTGTGTTCTACGCGCAGCTGGCCCACGAGCGCTACCTGAATGACCAGCTCCGCCTGAGCGGTGCCAGCAGCAGCGCGGTCCTGCCTCCGGGCCACGTGCTCAAGGTCGAGGGCGAGGCACCTTCAGCTTTCACTGAGGGCGCGTTGATCGTCCGCACCCACTGCACCGCCGCCCGTGATCGCAGCTTCGAAGTCCGCTTCGAAGCTATTCCTGATGGCAACATCGCCTTCCGTCCACCAGTACCGGCCAAGCCGCGCATCGCTGGCACGGTCCCGGCACGCGTCACCAGCCCGCAGCGGAACGATCCCTACAGCCACATCGACAGCGAAGGACGCTACCGCGTCAATTTCCTCTTCGATCGGGATAGCTGGCCTACAGGTCGAGAGAGCATGTGGCTGCGCCTGGCGCGCTCCTATGCCGGCGACACCTACGGGCTGCACCTACCCTTGCTCGCCGGCACCGAGGTGGCCATCGCCTTCGAGCAGGGCGACCCGGACCGTCCGTTCATTGCCCATGCGCTGCACGACAGCCTGCATCCCGACCACGTCACGATCCAGAACTACAAGCGCAACGTGCTGCGCACCCCGGCCAATAACAAGTTGCGCCTGGATGACACGCGAGGGCAGGAGCACATCAAGCTCAGTACCGAGCACAGCGGCAAGAGCCAGCTCAATCTCGGCCACTTGGTGGACTCGCAGAAGCAGAAGCGCGGGGAAGGTTTTGAGCTACGTACTGATGGCTGGGGGGCCATTCGCAGTGGCAGGGGCATCTTCATCAGTGCTGATGAGCAAGCCAAGGCGCAAGGCCAGGTGCTGGACATGGCCGCTGCTCTCAAGCGTCTGCAAGAGGCCAGTGAGCAGCTCAAGTCAATATCCGCTGATGCCGAGAGGGCCAACGCAGGCCCGGCTGATGTCCAGGCCCAACTGAACCTGCTGCAGGAACGTCTGACCGATCTGCAGAAGTCGGTGGCGCTGCTCAGTGCGCCACACGGGTTTGCTCTCACCAGTGGCGAGCACCTGCAATTGGCCGCCCAGCGCAACCTGATGCTCAACGCCGGCAACGAAGCTGATGTCAGCGTGGTCAAGCGCCTGTTTATCGGCGTAGGCGAAGGGCTGAGCCTATTCGTGCGAATGCTGGGTATGAAGCTCATCGCCAACCAGGGCGAGGTGCAGATCCAGGCGCAAAACGACCGCATGGAACTGCTTGCTCGTCAGGCGCTGGATATCGTCAGCACTGAGGACGAAATCCACATCACCGCCAAGAAGAAGATCGTCCTCAACGCGGGTGGCACCTACATCACTCTGGGCCCAAGCGGCATCGAAGCCGGTACACAGGGCGACTACCTGATCAAGTCGGCTGATTTCAATTGCCAAGGCCCTACCAAGCAACCTCCACAGCTACCCGAATTGCCTCAACTCGGTGAGTACCAGCGTAGCCACCAGAGCTTCTCAGATTTCTCTGGCTAGTACTGCGCCTCTGCACGGAAGCATCAGCCCCACTCTCACGGACAGGAGACTGACGATTGTCCATTTTCGATCTCTTACTAGCAGCGAAAGATGAATACCGCCGTTGGCGCGATGGCCCGCCTGTGTCGCAACCAATGCAGCGACAGTCCAGACTGCAGCCGTTGACACCTCCTGCCTCGCCGCCTAGTCCAGCGCCAAGCGCGGCCCCAGCCCCGGCGACTCCACAGCCAGCAAGTGATCTGGCTGCCGTCAGGAGCTGGAGCCATCCGTTTGGCAGCAAGGCAGATCCCATCCAACAGCTAACCCACCTGGCGTCAGCCCAGGCGGGCTACTTCCCAATAGGCCGCAATGGCCTTTGGCATGGCGGGGTGCACTTTGACGCGGGAACGGCAGGAGCGGTTCGCCCAGAGGGTCAGAGCTACGTGCGCTGTCTCGCTGATGGGGAAGTGATTGCTTACCGCATCCCTGAAAAGACGCCCGAAACCACGTTTCACCCCGCTCCAGGTAAAACGAAACCAGTGCCTTTTGCTTCCGGCTTTGTGCTGGTACGCCATCGATTGGAAGCCCCCAAGATTGAGGGCAAGGGGACGCCGCCAAGCCTGATTTTCTACAGCCTGTACATGCATTTGGCCGATTGGGCCAGCTACCAGGCGGATATCAGAAGGGAGCGTCCTGCCTTCTGGCCCGAGTCACCTCAGCTCCGGGTCAAGGCAGCGAATAAAGACCCGCGCCTAAATCACCCGGATGAACTAGGCCTGAACCTTCGGCACTTGCCCTCGCACGGAAAGATCATTGGCTTCCTGCCGCACGGCGCGACCGTTACCGTCAGTGGTACAGGCGACTATCGAAAAGTAGAAGGCATCAAGGGCCCGGTGGATCTGCAAAATCCGGATGGCAGCTTACGTGGCTACGTCAGTCAGAGCGGGCTGCAAGCCTCTGGCGGTGGGTATCGTGTCATCAGTAATGAGCTGAAGGTTTTTACAGATGGCAATGCAGCGAGTGCGCAGATTTTCAAACTGCCCAAAGGCACGGAACTTACCCTGAGTAGTGAAGGAGCGTTTTGCAAGCTGGAAAGCGTCACCCAGTACGTACACTTTACTTCACTGGAGCGCGTGCGCACACCGGAACGTGGGAAGGTGGTCGTGCTCGACAGGCCCGTTCCGATCAAGGCTGGCCAACTGATCGGTCATCTTGGCCCGTATCAAGATTGCCGAGATGAACATTCGCAAGAAAAGTTGCACCTGGAAGTGTTTGCGTGCGAGAACGTGGAAACTTTCTTCAAGAATAGTCGTGAATGGGCTAAAGACCTACCCGAGAAAGAGAAGACCTGGCTGAAGCTGGAGAAAGGCACAAAGGCTGTCACCCACCAAGACAGCTACAGCACAGCCACACCACCCAACTTTAGTCATGATCACTCCCTGAGCAGCGCCCCTTTGCTGCTGCCCCGCTCCATGCTGGAGGGGCTTGCAAAAGACCGAAAGATTAAAGTGCCAGCCAATGAACACTCCAGAGCCAAGACTTGGTATCGGCTGGAAAACCTGATACTCGGCGCTGATAGAAAGGTCCTGCCGGACGTCTGGGTGTGCGATGAAGAAGGCACAACTCCCTCTCCCTGGGTCAGTCCATGGTCCTGGGATGGCTATGAAGTCATCTATAACAACGACCCACCGCAAAATGCACTGTCCTACTTTCTGTTCAACCTGGGCGATTATTTTAATGAGCAGGAACTTGATCAGTGGAAGCCATTGGCCGATGCCTCCGATAAAGGGCCGGTGCGACAGCGGTTGTTCGACATCATCGATGCCAATCGAGATGGCAAGATCGAGGCGCAAGAGGTTCAGCTAGCACTGGGTATTCCGGCTTATGCCCAATCCATTTCGCAACTGGTTATTCACTATGAAAGCGAATGGTATTACCAAAAGCGCAAATGGGATGCCTTGGATAAGGTCTTGGGGCATACAGGCTCGACACCTATTTTGAATTGGGTCGCGGAGAAAACGCGCATCAAAGAGTTGAGTTGGTGGGGTGAGGTGGCGGAACGAGGAATATTAACAAGGGGTGGCGAGGCTTACTTCCTACATCCGCTGTGGTTGAATGGTGTGTTTTTAACTGAGTGCGCGTGCGGTCGCGATATAACCAAAGAGGAATTGAAAAAGATCTCACCAGGGACATCTGACGATGTAATTGATGCGAATCTTTCCTCCATCAACCAAGGGTTCAATCAATTCCACATTACTACATGCCGGCAAAAGGCTCATTTCCTAGCACAAGTACTGCATGAGAGCGATAAGCTCTACGCCACAAGGGAGTATGGCGGGGAGAGCAAGTCATATGCCCCTTGGTTTGGGCGGGGATTCTTGCAGCTGACCTTAGAAGAAAATTACAAAAATTACGGCGTTTATATTGGGGAAGACGTCACCTCTTCGGATACAGCCAGAGATAAATTAACGAAGCCTCCACATAGTGCCCTGTCAGCATTTTGGTTCTATGCAGAACACAAAAAACTTATAGGAATTTCTGAGCATGATGATTTAAATATGATTACCGCTCGAATCAATGGTGGATTTAATGGCTACAATGATCGATTGAAGTATTTTAAGTCAGCATCTATGGTTTTGGGTGGAGCGCATCTGAGCAAGCTGGAAGCTTCGGGGCAATTTCCTTTTGATACAAGCGCCATTTATAAAAATAAAATATATTCATTAGCCTGGGGGATTTGGCATGACCCTGTCAGGACGGAGCATGGCGTGACTAAAGATAGGCATAAAGCTCTAGCTGGATACAAACAGGCGAAGGTTCTTTTGCAGTCAAGCCCAATGGATCCTGCCACACCTAACAAAAAAATCTATGGGATAAGATATATAGATGTTCAAGGGTTTGTAGATCAAAGAATTGCGGCGCTAACCTTGGAGTAATTATGAGTTGGTTTCGAGCATGGCTGTGCATTGGCTGCTTTATTCTTCCAGCACTGGGAATGGCTGAAAGCTTTGAGGTTAGATGTTTTACCAGCATGGAGAATAGTGGCGCACCAATTAATCTAAAGTTTTCAACAATGTTTGTTCCCTCGGATAAGTACAGGATCGGATATGTCGTGTACGAAAAATCAAAAGAGCCGATACCACTATACTTTTCTGGTGAGTCTGAAAGGGTCTTTGAGGAAGGCAGACCTTTCGAGGTTACGACAAAATGGAGGGAGATATTGAAGGGGGAGCAAGGTGGCGAGTATACGGTTATTTCCCAGGGGGCAATAATTTATGAGTTCTCATATCGCTCGAAGTCCGGGAAGATATTTAATTTCAACTACAACTCAAAGGCTACTCACACAAGCCAAGGTGGATGCAATTGGGGAGGCGTATAGTGCGATCAACATACTCGGCTTGTGATTTTTTGTTTTTTTAGTGGACGAATACTTCATGAGGGGAATTATCCGCATCGGCGATAAAACCACGGGTGGCGGCACCGTTATTTCGGGCTCTGCTGTGATGAAGTTTCAGGATATCGGCGTCGCACGTGTAGGCGACTCCGTCACTTGCCCGCTGCCTGGGCATGGTCCCACGGTGATTGCCGAAGGCCATCCGACATTCACTGACCACGGCATTCCCGTTGCGCTCCACGGCCACCGCTGCGCCTGTGGCTGTGTCCTGCTGAGTTCCTTGCCTCAGGCCACGGTGGGCTAACCATGCCGGTACGACTGGACAACATCCCCGCTCCAGCAGAAGCGCCTAGCCTGCCCTGCCTTTGGGTGTGGCTCGGCTTGCTGGCACTGTCACTGTTGGTCGGATTGGGCCTGACCCTAGCGCTCGGCGAAGAGTCGATGTTGCAGCAGTCGCTGAAGTTCTGGGGCCTCAGCTTGGGTGTTCCTAGTGCAATCTGGGGCGGCTTGCTGGTGGTGCGGCTCATGCTGTTGCTGCTGCAACAGGGGCGAGCCGAAGGATTCAACGAGCAACGCTCCCTGGACCTGACCAGCAGACTGCGCCAAGGGCGGCGTGCTCTTCAAATCGTGGCCAGCAGTTTCTACAGCGCCGCCCATGATGGGCGCGAGGATGGCCATACGCGCCAGATTGAAGCACTGCTCAATAACCGCAGCGTTCTGAAAAGCCAAGCAGCGCGAGGCCGCGAAGAGTTGGTGTACCGGCACAGCCAATTTCCTGCGACCTTAGTGTCTGAGGTGGAGGCCAATGAAGAAGCCTATTTGTTGGCGCTCTACCGTCGTGTGTTGTCCGACTTGGCGGAACCGCTTGCATCTCTGCCCTCGACACAGCCGCTGGCCCTATTGCTGGAAACCGAATGCACGTTAACTGATGAGCATCAGGCGCGGGCCTGGGCACAGGCCTGGCGTGAATCGGGCATCACGCAAGAGATCGAAGCCGTGAAGGGGACCGGGTTGGCGGCCATTGATCATTGGCTGGATACCCGCAGCAACGACCATGCGCTACTACTAGTGGTTGCCGTGCGATTGACCTCTGGGGAACAGGACGGCATCGCCGAGGCGGCCGTAGCGCTGCTGCTGAGCAATCGCCTGCGTCAGAGTGGGCTCATCCCACTGGCCAATCTGCATCGCCCCGAGCAGGAGCGTACGGCTACGGTGGATGACCTGCTGTACGCCGCCCATCAGGCGTTGAATTGGGCTCCCCTGCCGGTGGCAGCAGTCGAGCATGTCTGGTTAAGCGGGGTTGCACCGACGCGCCAGTCGGACATCACCAAGGTACTGCTCGATCTGCCGTCTCAGATCAAACCCGGGCTTGGCCTCTACGACCTGGACACTTCGCTCGGGCATGCCGGCTGTGCGGCGTCTTGGATCGCCATTGCGGCGGCCACAGAGGCCGCCGGCATTAACGCCAAGCCGCAGCTGATTTTCAGTGGGGCTGTGGACCCAGAAGCGATGCTCTGGTGCACCACGCTCACGGGCGTGTCGCCGTCTTCAACGTAGGTAGTGTTCGGTGGGTTTGTTCTTGCTCGTTTCTCTTGTCTTCGTCGTTATGGTACTGGGCTTCGGCTCAGCCCTATTCGTCAGTGTTCAGCCCGCGTTGTTCGGCATCAGTGCTGGAAGCGAAGAGCAACACTTGGCGTGGTGGGTGATCTCCGGCTTTTGCACGCTCGTGGTTCTCATACTGGCGGCCTATCTCTGGATAGGCCGGAGCCTGGGGCGCGATCGCTATCGGCTGGAGACGCGGCACAGCGCCCCGGCTGAGCCGGAAGCGCTTATGCCTGAGGCCGAGTCGGAGCCTGATGCGCTTGCCCGGCTACAAGATCATCTGCGCACGGAGCTAGGCCCCCTGTGGAGAAGCAAGGCCCGCTTGCTGCTGGTGTTCGGCGAGCCGGCTGAAATCGAAGCCATCGCGCCCGGATTGGAGGACGCCGGATGGCTGGAGTCGAATGGCGACGTTTTGTTGTGGGGTGGCGCTCTGCTCGGAGAGCAGAATATCCGGCGCTGGAGGGCCTTAACGTCATTGCGCTCAGCGTCTCCGCTGGATGGCGTGGTCTGGGCGCTGAACGAAGCTCAGTCTCGTGATGCCCAGGGCCTGGGCCATGGGGCGCATCGCTTGCGCGAACTGGCGCGCCAATTGCGTTGGCAAGCGCCGCTGTACCTGTGGCAGGTCTGTCAGAGTGACTGGGAGCAGATTACGCGTGAACGCCAATCCGTGGGCTGCCTACTGCCGGTTAAGGCTTCGGTCGAACAGATCGAATCGTCCCTACGCCAGTTGGTGAGACCGCTGCGCGAACAAGGCTTGGGGCAGATGTACAAGGTTCCGGCGCATGACTTCTTGCTGCGTTTGGCCCGGGATTTGGAGCGGGACGGCATTACCCAGTGGTGTAACGCTCTGGCGCCCTCACTGATTCCTTTTGCCAAGGGCATGCCACTGCGGGGCCTGGTCTTCAGCCCGCCGCAACCCTCTTCGGTTGTGGAGGGTATACAGCACGCCTGGTGGCCCAAAGCGGATTGGCAGGCGTTGCGCGAGGACCGGCAGGCCACTGGCCGTGTGCTGGGTTGGACCTGGGGACGTGGCACTCGGATGTCGTTGCTGGGGCTGGCCTGTCTCGCCGTACTGGCGGTGCTGGTGTCCTTCGTCAGCAACCGCAGCCAGATCGCCGCCGTGGAATTGGCCCTGGCGACCTTCAATACGCCGGGCAATGCCGATGCACAGCTCAAGGCTCTGCACGAACTGACCCGCGAGATGGCGCGTCTGGATTACCGGCGCGAGCATGGCGAGCCCTGGTATTTGCGCTTTGGCCTGAGCCAGAACGACGCCCTGCTGGCCGTGCTGTGGCCGCGCTATGCCCAGGCCAACAATCGCTTGATGCGCGATGTGGCGGCCAAGCACCTGGAGCAACGACTGACGGACCTGGCCGCCTTGCCGGCGGACAGCCCCGAGCGTGCGACACGGGCGGAAGAAGCACACGCCCAGCTCAAGGCTTACCTGATGATGGCCCGCCCGGAGAAGACCGATCCGGAGTTCCTGACCAAGGTGCTGGCCCGCGAGGAAACCGACCGTCCCGGTGTCACGCCGGGTCTCTGGCAAGACCTGTCGCCCAACCTCTGGGCGTTCTACGCACAGCACCTGGCGGCACACCCCGACTGGCGCACGGAGACTCAGCCCGGCCTCGTGGCCCAATCTCGACAAGTGCTGCTGAGCCAACTGGGCCAGCGCAACGGCATGGCCAACCTGTACCAGCAGGTGATCGACCGGGCGAGCAACAACTACGCGGCGATGACCTTGCTGGATATGGTCGGCGAAACCGATGCATCGAGCCTGTTCGACACCCCCAACAGCGTGCCGGGAGTGTTCACCCGTCAGGCCTGGGAGGGGCAGGTCCGCAAAGCCATCGACGAAATAGCCGAGGCCCGTCGCGAAGAAATCGACTGGGTGCTGAGCGATCAGCAGAGCACGATCGACAGCGACCTGACGCCCGAGGTACTCAAGGCGCAGTTGACCGAGCGCTATTTCCAGGCATTCAGCGACGCCTGGCTGGCCTTTCTCAACAGCATCCGTTGGCGCCAGGCGGACAGTCTGTCCGACGCGATCAGCCAGCTCACCCTGCTCAGCGATGTGCGCCAGTCACCGCTGATTGCCCTGATGAACACCCTGGCCTACCAGGGCAAGACCGAAGTCAAAGGCGAAGCCCTCTCCGATTCGCTGATGAAATCGGCGCAGCAACTGTTGGACAAGGGCAAGCAGCCGGTGATCGACCAGAAGGCCGCCGGTCCACAGGGGCCATTGGACGGCACCTTCGGTCCGCTCCTCGCTTTGCTGGGCAAGGAGAAATCCGCTGCCACCACCGGCGATGACAACCTGAGCCTGCAAGCCTTCCTCACCCGCGTCACGCGTGTGCGCCTGAAGCTGCAACAGATCACCACCGCCACCGATCCGCAGGCGATGACCCAGGCCCTGGCGCAGACGGTGTTCCAGGGCAAGAGCGTGGACCTGACCGACACCCTCGACTACGGCAGCCTGATCGCCGCCAGCCTCGGGGCGGAGTGGAATGGCTTCGGCCAGAACCTCTTCGTGCAACCACTCAACCAAGCCTGGGAAGGCGTGCTCCAGCCCTCCGCTGCAAGCCTAAATCGCCAGTGGCAGCGAGCAATCGTCGGCAACTGGCAGCGCTCCTTCAATGGTCGCTATCCGTTCGCCGCCACCGGCAGCGATGCGTCGCTGCCGATGCTAGGTCAGATGATCCGTTCCGGTACCGGTCGCATCGACCAGTTCATCAGCTCGCAACTGAGTGGTGTGCTGCACAAGGAAGGCAATCGCTGGGTACCGGACAGCGCCAATACTCAGGGGCTGCACTTCAATCCACAGTTCCTCAAAGCGGTCAATCAACTGGGTGAGCTGGCGGACATCCTCTACACCGATGGCGGCATGGGGATGACCTTCCAGCTCCAGGCCAAGCCCGTGCGCAATGTGGTGGAGACCACCTTCATCCTCGATGGCGTGAAGCTGGAGTACTTCAACCAGATGGAGAGCTGGCAGCAGTTCACCTGGCCGGGGGGAACCGACCATCCAGGCGCCTCCTTGAGCTGGACCAGTATTAATGCCGGGGCCCGCTTGTTCGGCGACTACTCCGGTACCTGGGGCCTAATCCGCCTGCTCGAACAGGCCAAGGTCACCACTCTGGACGACAGCAACACACGCTTTGAATTGGTGCTGACCGCGCCGGACAAGTTGCCTTTGACTTGGCAGATGCGCACCGAGCTGGGCAACGGCCCGCTGGCTGTGCTGCAGCTGCGGGGTTTCACACTGCCCACGAACATCTTCGTCACGGGGGCCGGGGCCTCCGATCCCTATGCCGTGATCGAGCCGTTTGAGTAGCTCTTGCCATGATCAAATGTCCACCTGCCATCCAGCGCGAAATGGATCGCCTACAACTGACTCTACTTGACGAGCACTGGCGAACGCGGCAGGCAAGCTATCGATTTTGCTGCCAGCATGGGCACGAATTTGCATGGAAGGCAGACGTCCTGCTGAGCCTTAGCGAATGTCCGCACTGTCGTAACGTCAGGAAGCTTCGACGTATTCAGGATAAAGCGGCGCAAGACGGTAGCCAGTGCCTGGATGAGTGGCGCGGCTCAACGGCGCTCTATCGATTCCGTTGCCTGAGCGATCCCTCTCACGAGTGGCTACGGTCGTTTACCGTGGCTCTGCGAACATCGTCCTGCCCCCATTGCAAGCCCAGGGGGCCTAAGCTAATGACCAATGGCCTGCAGAGATTGCAGGAGTATGCGAAGAGCCGAGGTGGCGAGTGCATCTCACCGATTTATCTGGGCGGGGAGCGCAAGCATTCGTTCCGCTGCGCCCAGGGGCATATCTGGGATGCTCGCCCCAGCAGCATGCTGGGTAATAGCACCTGGTGCCAGCAATGCCAATCGGACCAGCAGCGACTGGGGATTGATAAGGTGCGTGCCTCAGCCGTGGTACGTGGAGGACAGTTCCTGTCCACGGCTTATCTGAATGATCGGACGCTCTACGATTGGGCCTGCCAAAAGGGGCACACCTGGAGAGCCTGCTACGGTTCGATTCGCTCGGGTAGCTGGTGCCCGCACTGCGCCAATGATCAGCGGCGTCTCGATCTGCAAACGCTCCAGCGAGCCGCTGAGGCCAAAGGTGGTACTTGCCTATCCGATGCCTATGTCTCGACGACGAGCGACTACCAATGGCAATGCGCCAAAGGCCATATCTGGAAGGCCCAATACGCCGCAATCCGTAACGGCCACTGGTGCCAGCGGTGCCACATTGAGAGCAGAAAACTCACGCTAGAGCACATGCAGCAAACCGCCCGAGAGCGAGGAGGACTGTGTCTCTCGCTGCATTACGAGGGCGCAAGAGCTCACTACCAATGGCAATGCGCTCGTGGGCATACCTGGCGTGCGATTTATATCCATGTGCGCTCAGGGACTTGGTGCCCAACCTGCCACCACATGAGCCTAACCAAACCTGGCTCAGCCGCCTGGCGACGCTACCAAACGCACCAACCCCAAGATTGACGATGTGCCGTACATGAAGGGATTTAGGACACACCGATGAGTTTGCAAGGACTGATTTCCACCTGCCTGGATGGGCAAGATGCCGTGGCGCTGGCTGGTGCCGAGTTGCTGTGCGCTCCAGTGAATTGGCCTTAGGGGCCTCGCCCGAGCCAGGAGCGCCCGGCAGAGGTCATTCGAGTGCAAGCTAACGCTTCGGTCAACCGCTTGTTCATTGCCGCATGCGACCGGCACGGCCACGAGCGTGGGGTGGATTGGGTACAGGGTTCGGTGATTGTCGATGCGGATGGTTTCCCGCAAGCGAGGCCGGCGGAGGCCGTGGGCGAGCAGATCCTCGTTGCGACGCTTAACCTGGCAGAAGCGTGCAATAAACGAATCAGCCGCCACAACGACCTCCATCAGGACCGCCGTCCGGCGCTTTATGGAAACGCCGGATGCTCACTCGCGCTAGCGCACATCCCCATTTGCCAGCAAAGAGACTCACAGCGTACGTCCACCGCATGAGTTACCTGTGCAAGGCCAAGAGCAAGGTCTATGGCGATGGGCAGCATGTCTGCGGATATAGCAGGGAGTAGTCCAACATCAGAAGCTTGGTCACTACCTTTCTCGCACGAAGCTATTAGATCTGGTTCGACGTCCTCGGATGTCCTTCTCTTCCTTGGCGCGCCGCCGATCCGCGAGGGAGCGTTCGGGCCTTCTGAGGGGCATGACACGTGCGCAGTCGCGGTGGTGCGGAATGAGCCTACAGCACGAGGAGAACCTTCCTCCTGACAGTTCGATTGGCACTAACACAATATTTATCGCGCCGATTGGTCTGCCCCACTTGTACGTCTAACCACCCGCCCGCCCGGGCCCTATGCGTGTATTCGGGGTACTGCCAGACAATAGAACGTTCTATTCAATGGAGTAACGGACATGGAAATGGATAATCCCTACCGCCCCCCCGAGGCCGAGCTGATCATGGGTAGCGCAGAGGCTGACCAGGTCAGGCCATTCTTCATCACCTCTCTGCGCAAGATGGCGACGCTCTACGTGCTGACTTCCGGCCTGTACAGCTTCTACTGGATGTACAAGCATTGGTCGATTCAGAAGCTGTACATGTCGCGCAAGATCAATCCCCCGTTGCGTAGCTTCTTCATGCTGTTCTTCATCCACTCCCTCGCGAGGCGTATCGCCGAGGCGTTGCCGGAAACGGTGCGCAAGAGTTGGAGCTACCGGAGTGATGCCACCTGGGCAGTCATCCTGATGATCGTTGCGACTTTCATTGACACTCTGAGTGATTTCGCTTCTGCCTTGTCCACCTTGCTGCTGCTGATCGCAGTCCATCTGCAACTCATTCCGCTATTGAGCATCCAGCATCGTGCCAACCAAGCGGGCGGTCATCCGCTGGGTGATACCAACGCTTCAATGACCCGTTACAACCTGCCGTTCCTAATCTTAGGAGGACTAGTTTGGGGGCTGACCCTAATCGCTAGCGTGGCGGATCTCGCGGGAATTGCTTAGCGCACATTAGCCAACAAGGAGTTCACGGTGTACTTCCACCGCATGAGCTACCTCTGCAAGGCCAAGGACGATGGACAGTGATAAATCAATTCGTGGAGCGTATAGCGTGCTCTAGAGAGCCAGCATTCATCGTCACGATTGACTGTCAGAGGGATGAGCACGCCACTGCAACGCCGATTGGACGGTTCGTGCCCGATCTCAAGCGGATGTATGACGCCGTCGTTTCCATGGAAGACGATCTGCTCAGCAAAAGACAGCGGATCTTTCTGGATGCATGCCAGGACGTGGGCATTGAGTTCAGCCCTCTGGTTGGCATCACCTGCCTGGATGAGAGTGAAAGCCGCTACCTCAGTACGGCGGAGACGACCAATTGGCTCGTGGAGCGTATCCGCTCACGCTTGCTCAGTCAGGGATAGTTGCCCTAGCAGTACCGATCTCTCACTCGAAGATTTACCTAGCGCCACTGGCGCGCTTCGGCGGCCTTTAGCAGCTCAGCTGAAATGCCTGCACGCAGAGCCTGTTGCCGTGCGAGGTATACCTGATAGCTCTGACGAGCGACCTGGCCAGCAATGAACAGCGCTACGAGCACAACCAGTGCATTCAGAGGGCAGAGTGCAACCGTAGGGACAGGCTCCCCAGGGAGCACTTGTAGAGCGAGCAGGCTGGCAAGCATCGCTATCAGAACGCCCAACCCCGCGTGGAAGATACGCTGCAATGCGTTGCGACAGGCCAGGTAGTTAGCCACAGCCCATAGCTGTTCCTCAGTGGGCTCGACGGAGCGCGGGTTGGGCATCGGTTCGCCTTGCATGGAGCCTCGTCAGGAGGGATCGGCCGGTACGCTACGTCGTTGTTCGCTCCGGTAGATCAGTACGATCAGTCTGGCAATTGTGAATGGAGAGAGGCTTACTTGATCTGCCAAGTGGCAAAGCTCGGCCCAAGCCTTTTGTTGTCGATGCAGCTTTGCTTCCGCCAGCGCTGCTGCTGAGGGAATACTGCGCTCGATGACATCGGCCAAGGTCGGTAATAGGGCCAAGAAAGCATCGGTTGTTTCCTCAAGCGAGTCTGTTTCGCGATCATCCACGATTGAGCCCCCGTCAACAGATTGAGCAATGCAGTTGCCGGGTATGAAGCGGCTGCAGGTGCGTAGTACGTCGGTGAACCAGTACTGAGCCTCCACAAGTCGCAGGATGCCCATCCGTTGCAACTCATCGGTGTTATGCCGATGACCTGATCATGAATGTGGCCGCGCGAAGGCGGCCCCCCATTGATCGGGGGGAGATGACTGGCGAAGACCTGATTGTCCGGGAGGGGCTCCATCCGTTTCTGCTCCGAAACGGCCTTGGGGCGTGTGAGCCCGTTCGTTACTGCTAGCGCGGAACTGCGCGTGCCCCTTCTGATTTGATGCCTTGCAGCCTGCTCGGCTCAGGCCTCTATCAAATGGCTCAAAAATACTTACTAGCAGACCAGAAATACCCTGCGCGGACTACAGAAATGCCTGATATCGCGGGTACGTGGCGGTTCTGTAGTGTGGATGAGTAGTCCCCTTCGCCAAGGGACTGCTCTCTGTGAGTGAACTAGCCCTCCTGCATCGTCTTTAAATGGTGCAGGGGGGATTTTTATTCATTCCTTTCGCCTAGGCGGCAGTTATGCAGAGCTGACTCGTCCTGTGTCGTGGTGCTTGGGAATTTACGGCCACTATTTGGGACTTTTCTTACGGCACGAGACTGGTCGCGAGCGATAGGCTGCGCCGGATTTAACTACTCTCTTCAAGGACGAAGAATTGGCGACGTCGATTCGAGCTGTGCTATTGGGTGTTAGTGTGCTGCAGGGCTCCCATGCCGTTGCCGCACCATTGCCCACACCGGGGGACAACGATCTCCAACGTCAGCGTCAGGAACAGCTCCTGCATGAGCAGCAACAGCGTCTGGAGGAACTCCAGCAGCTCCCTGGCAAGGCCCCCACCGAAGCACCGACCACCACTCCGCCGGATACCCGCTGCTTCACCATCCGCACCATCTCCCTCGAAGGTGCGGAGCACCTCGTTGAGCACGCCCGCGAGGCCCTGCTCGCACCCTACCGCAATCGTTGCCTGGGAGTGAATCAGCTCAACGAACTGCTCAAAAGCATCACCGACCTCTACCTGCGCCATGGCTTCGTCACCACTCGCGCTTACCTGCCGCAACAGGACCTCTCCAAGGGTAAGTTGAAGATCATCGTGGTCGAAGGCCGTCTCGAAGGCTTCGATCAATCCGCGTTGGCTAGTCCCCGCGAGCTGGCCATGACCTTTCCCGGCCACACCGGGGAGATGCTGAACCTGCGCGACCTGGAGCAACTGGTCGACCAGATCAACCGCCTGCCTTCGCGCCAGGCGCAGATGGAACTGGTGCCGGGCAAGGACGTCGGCGGCAGCCGCGTGCAGCTCAAGGGCGAGCGCAGCAAGCCCTGGCGCGTGTCGGCCAGCCGCGACAACAACGGCGACTCCACCTCCGGCGAACAGCAGGCCGGCGTCGGCCTCGACTGGGACAGCCCGCTGGGCCTGGCCGACCAGTTCGGCCTGCGCGCCGGGCAGGACGTGGTCAGTGACCACTGGAAACACTCCGACAACCAGAGCCTCTGGTACAGCGTCCCCTACGGCTGGTGGACCTTCAACTACAGCTACAGCCGCAACTACTACCGCACTCGCAACGAGGACAGTGGCTTCGCCTTCAAATACGACGGCGACAACGAGACTCACCAGTTGGGCGCCGAGCGGGTCATTCATCGCGACGACGTGAGCAAGACCGCGCTCAACGTGGGCCTTGGCCACCAGCGCACCCGCAACTACATCGATGACACCCTGTTGGACGTCTCCAGCACCCACCTCAGCGAAGCGCGCCTGGGCTTCAACCATGGCCGGCGCATCGGTAGCGCCTTCGTCAACCTCGATACCGGCTGGCAGCGTGGCATCGGCGCCTTTGGCGCGCAGGATGACGACCACGACGCACCGCCCGGCGCACCCAAGGCTCGCTACAACAAGTACAGCCTGACCCTGAGCTACCTGCAGCCGTTCAGGCTGTGGGACGAAGCCTTCAGCTTCGAAAGCCTCGCCACCGGCCAGCACAGCGAAGACGTGCTCTACAGCCCGCAGCGCATCAGCCTGGGTGGTCTCACCTCGATTCGCGGCTTCAAGGACCAGAGCCTCTCCGGCGACTCCGGCTATTACTGGCGCAACCAGTTGCGCTGGCGCCGCGCCGTGACCTGGGAGCCACTGCAGCCCTGGCTGCAGGAATACGGCGTGGCCTATGCCTACGACTTCGGCGCTATCGAGCATGGTCGCTACAACCAGGAGCTTTCCGGGCGCATGAGCGGCCAGGGTGTGGAGTTCAGCGCACGCGGCCAGCACGCCGCCGCCTCCGTCACCTTCGCGCATTCGCTGGAGCGCCCTGACTTCATCGAGCGCCGTGAGCATCCGGTCTATTTCCGCGCCGACCTCTTCTTCTGATTCCTCCGCACTGCTTTGTTCTTTTAGTACTTGGGAGCCCCCACATGGACGTCCGCCATCCGTTGTACCAAGCCATTGCCAGCGTTTTGGCCGGCATCCTGATCCTTAATCCCATCGTCGCGGCAGCCGCCGAACTGGCGGTGGACAAGGCGGCGGGTGGCAATACCCAGCTCGGTGCGGCGGGTAATGGCGTCCCTATCGTCAACATCGCCACACCCAATGGCGCGGGGCTCTCGCACAACAAGTTCACCGACTACAACGTCGGCCAGAATGGCCTGATCCTCAACAATGCCACCGGCAAGACCCAGGGCACCCAACTGGGTGGGATCATCATCGGCAACCCGAACCTGAAGGGCGGCGCAGCGAGCAAAATCCTCAACGAGGTGACTAGCAACAACCCGGCGCAATTGCGTGGCTATACCGAAGTCGCGGGCCAGTCCGCCCATGTGATTGTCGCTGCGCCAGGTGGGATTACGTGTGCCGGCTGTGGCTTCATCAACACTCCGCGCGCCACCCTCACCACCGGCAAACCGATCATCAATGGCGAGCGTCTGCAGGATTATGACGTCGATGGTGGCGAGATCGCCATCGAAGGCGCCGGCCTGAATGCCAGCAACGTGGATCGCTTCGAGCTGATCACCCGCAGCGCCAAGCTCAATGCTGACCTGTACGCCAATCAACTGAACGTCGTCACCGGTCGCAACCAGGTGGACGCCGAGAGCCTGGCCGCCACCGCCAAGCCCGACGACGGCAGCAGCAAACCGCAACTGGCCATCGACAGCTCCGCCCTGGGCGGCATGTACGCCAACACCATCCGCTTGGTCGGCACGGAACAGGGCGTGGGCGTAAAGCTGGCTGGCAACCTGGCCGCCAGCGCTGGTGATATTCAGATCGATGCCAATGGCCAACTGAGTCTCGCCCGTACCAGCACCGCCGGTAGCCTGCGCGCCAATGCACAGGACGTCACCGTCAACGGCCCGACCTATGCGGCAAACAACGTCGAATTGCAGGCCCAGGGAACGCTGAGCAACCAGGGGCAGCTGGCCGCCAGATCGCGTATCCAACTCGCCGCTGCGCAGATCAGCAACACCAGCATCATCGAAGCCGGCATCAACCCAGACAATTCCCGTAACGCTCAAGGCGATATAGCACTCAGTGCGCAAAACCTGCACAACCGCGGCAGTGTGCTCGCCAGCCGTAATCTCGATGTGACGGCCAGTGCCGCCCTGGATAACCAGAACGGAAGCCTAAAAGGCAACAGCAGCCATATTCAGGCCGCGCAGTTGAACAACCAGCAGGGGCGTCTCCTGGCGCAGCAAGACCTGACGCTGACCGGTCAGCAACTGAGCAACGTCAATGGCCAGGTCGGCGCGCAGTTCATCCAGGTTCGCGGCGGTGCTTTGGACAACCGTTTCGGTCTGTTCAGTGCCGAGCAGTCGCTCAGCCTAAACCTCGACAGCCTGGATAACAGCAGTCAGGGCAACCTGATCAGTAACGGTTCGCTGCAGGCCCTGGTGAGGCAGACGCTCGACAACCAAGCCGATGGTTTGCTCTCGGCCAAGGGCGCCCTGAGCGTGCAGACCGGTAGCCTGGATAACCGGGGCGGTCTGGTGGTTGGTGATGCCGGCGTGAACCTTTCCGCCTCCAGTCTGAATAACAGCACGCAAGGCGTCATCAGCAGCAAGGGTGATCTGCAAGTCGATGTCGGCCAACTGGACAACAGCCAGGGTGGCACCCTCGACAGTGGTGCAGCATTACGCCTGACTGCTGCTCAGGTGAACAACGGCAATCAGGGGCGCATCGCTGCCAAGGGCGATCTGCAGGCCAAAGTCGATAGCCTCACCCAGCAGGGCGGCGAATTGCTCGCCCAGGGTGCGCTGAACCTCGATGCGCGCCAGCTCGACAACCGCAATGGTGGATTGGTCGCCGCCAATAACGGCGTGACTATCAAGGGCTCCGACCTGCTCAACCAGGGCGGAGAAATTTCCAGCCGTGCCAAGGTTGAGGTCCACGCCAACAGCCTCGACAACAGCACTGGCAAGGTGATCGGCGACACCGGCCTTAACCTGCAGGTGCAGCGCATTGCCAACCGCGCCGGCACCCTCGCTGGGCGCGACAGCCTCAGCGTCACCGGGCAGAGCCTGGACAACGGCCAGGGCGGCCTGCTCAGCAGCCAGAAGAGCATCTGGTTGCAGCTGTCCGGCGTTCTGGATAACCACGACCAGGGGGTAGTGCTCAGTCAGGGCAGTTTGAACCTCAGCGCCGCCAGCCTCGACAACCGGGCCGGCACGCTCTCCAGCGCGGGGACGTTGTTCGCCCGCCTGGCCGGTGCCCTCGATAACCAGGGCGGCAGGCTGCTCAGCGACGCCGGCATCGATCTGGCGAGCGGCGATCTGAATAACGCGGGGGGCGTCCTCAGCGCTGCCGGCGATATTCGCCTACACAGCGCGAAACTCAACAACAGCCAGAATGGCCGTATCGTCACCGATGCCGCCCTCCACCTCGACAGCGCCCAGCTGGACAACAGCCAGGGCGGCAGCCTGTCCGCGCGGGGCGTCATCGACGGTCGCGTCAGTGGCTTTGATCAGCACGGCGGTGGGCAACTGGTCAGCCAGACTGGCATCGACCTCGACCTGCAAGGCGGGGCGCTGAACAATGCTGGTGGTCTGATCGTCACCCCGGGCCAATTGCTGCTGCGCAATGCCAGCAGCTTAGATAACCGTGCGGGCGAAATCTCCAGCGACCGCGCTTTCGATCTGCGCACCGGGGAACTGCTCAACCAGGGTGGCAAGATCCTCTCCGGGGACCGCCTGACCCTCACCACGGGGGCGCTGAACAACAGCAGCGACGGCGTGCTGTCCGGCAGCAATGGCCTGAGCGTAACGGCGACCAGCCTCGACAACAGCCAAGGCGGCACCCTGGCCAGCCGGGGCGATCTGCAAGTGCGTAGCCAGGGTACCCTGGATAATCACGGTGACGGCGCACTGGTCGCAGGCGGCAAACTTGACGTCAGCAGTACCAGCCTGAACAACCAGGGTGGCCTGCTCTCGGCAGGAGCGAACCTGCAACTGGCCACCGGCAACACCGACAACCGCAATGGCCGTCTGCTCGCCCAGGGCAGCCTCACCGCCACCACCGCCGACCTCGACAACCGCGATGGCATCGTCAGCGGCGCACAAGGCCTCGATCTTAGCGCCGGCAATGTCCTCAACGGCGCGGGCAGCAGTGGCAACTCCGGCGGCCTGATCACCAGTCAGGGGGCACTCACCGTGCGGGCGGGGCAGTTCGAAGCACTCGGCGGCGGAGAAGTCTCCGCCAAGGGCGATCTGCAACTGATCGTCGCCCGGCTGCTCCAGCAGCAGGCCGCGCTGATCGGCGAAGGCAACGTGCGCATCGACCTGGGCAATGGTGCGCGGGGCGACTTCGACAACCAAGGCGGTCTGCTCAGTGCAGGCGGCAACCTACAGATCAACGGCTTGGCCAATCTGGATAACCGGGGCGGTGAGATTTCCAGCAACCAGGGCTTTAGCCTCGTCGCCAGTAGCAGCCTCGATAACGGCGACCAGGGCCGGATCATCAGCGCCGGCCAACTGACGCTGCAGGCTGCTGCGCTGCGCAATGCCAACCAGGGCCTGCTGTCCGGCTGGCAGGGCCTCGCCGTCAACGCCACCAGCCTGGACAACAGCCTCGGTGGCACGCTCTCCAGCCGTAATGGCGCACTGAACGTGACCCTCAGCGGTGCCCTCGACAACCACGATCAGGGGGCTCTGGTCAGCCTGGGCAATATCACCCTCGCTGCCGACAGCCTGAACAACGCCAACGGCATCGTCTCCACCCAGGGCAATCTGGGCCTGACGCTCGGTGGTGATCTCGACAACCGCAACGGTGGCCTGCTCAGCGCCCAGGGTAGCCTGACCGGCAGCGGCCAGACCCTGGACAACCGGGGTGGCGAGATCAGCGGCAATGGCGTGCAGCTCGACGCCAGCAGCTTGGATAACAGTGGTGGCAGCCTCTCCAGCCAGGGCGCCTTGCGCCTGGGCCTGCTCGGTGCGCTGCTCAACGTTGGTGGCAATGCGAAGATCGTCAGCGCGGGTCCGCTGAATCTCCAGGCCGGCAGTGTCGATAACCGCGGCGGACAGCTCGCCAGCCAGGGCCTGCTCAAGGTGCTCGCCGGACGCTTCGACAACAGCGCCGGGGGCACCCTGGCGGCGCAGACCGATCTGACCCTCTCCCTCACCGGCGACCTGCTCAACGGCCAGGACGGCTTGATCTTCAGCAAGGCCGGCATGCTCGCCATCATCGCGAACAGTCTCGATAACGCGGGTGGCACCGTGCAAGGGCAAGGCCACACCACCCTCACGACTCAAGGCGCTATCGGCAACCAGAGTGGCCGCATCACCAGCCAGGCCGGCTCGGTTGATATCACCAGCGGCAGCCTGGATAACAGCGTAGACGGTGTGCTGGCCAGCTTCACCGGCGCGCTCAAACTGGTCACCGGCTGGTTCAGCAACAACACCGGCATTACCCAGGCTCAATCCCTCGACCTCCAGGCCAACGGTGGTATCGACAACCGTGCAGGCCACCTCTCGGCAGTCAGTGGCGACAATCGTATCGTCACCACGAGCCTCAACAACCAGGGTGGCGGCCTCTATGCCGGCAACCTGCTGCACCTGCGCGGCACTCAGCTGCTCAACGACGGTGCCGCGCTTGGTCAGGGCGGCAAGATTGGCGGGAACACCATCGATTTCAGCCTCGCCGGTGCACTGAACAACCAGTTCGGCCTGATCGAAAGCAGCGGGAGCCTGACTCTGGGGGCGGCCAGCATCGACAACGTGATCGGTGCCATTCGCGCCTTGGGACAGAGCGGGACCACGCGGATCACCAGTTCGGGGCTGCTCAACAACAACCTGGGGCGGATCGAAAGCGCTAACCAGGACTTCTTCCAGCAGGCCGGCACGCTGCAGAACGGCAGCGGCACCGTGCTACATGTCGGCAACGGCACCTTCGGCATCGACCTGGCCCAGGCAGGCCTGGCCGGTGGCAATTTCACCAGCAATGGCAGCCTCAGCTACCAGGCCGCCAGTTGGACCAACAACGCCATCATTCAGGCGCGCGAGCTTAACCTGGATATCGGACAGCTCACCCAGGGCGCCACGGGGCAGCTACTCGCCGTACAACGCTTCACCGGCACGGGTGGCACCTGGAGCAACGACGGCCTGATCGCCAGCGACGGTTCTCTGGATCTCAATCTGACGGGTAGCTACAGCAGCAACGGTCGACTGAGCAGCCAAGGCGACCTCACGCTCGCCGCCAATCAGCTCGATCTCAGCGAAAACGGCCGCATCGCGGGTGGCGCCAACGTCACGCTCAATGCCAACACCCTGAACAACCATGGCCGCCTCACCGCCGCTGGCGACCTGACGGCCAACACCGGCAACCTGAACAACTACGGCACCCTCGGCAGCGCCGGTCTGCTGCGGCTCCAGGCCGGGAACCTGCTCAACGATGGCGAAGCCAACGGCGCGCTGATCTTCAGTGGCGACGACATGACCCTGCGGGTCAGCGGCGCCCTGACCAACCGCTTTGCGGACATTTATAGCCTTGGCGGCTTGGATCTGGCGGCCGACGACCAGGGCGGACGTACGGTACGTCTGGATAACCTCTCCGCCAATCTCGAAAGCCAGCGCGACATGCGCCTGAACGTCGGCGCACTGAATAACCAGCGCGTCGTGCTGGTGGTCAATCGCGCCGGTAAATACACCGCCCAGATCGTCGAGGTGAACTGCTACAAGTACCTCAACGACAGCATTGCGGACTGTTCTGGCAAGCGTAACGGTGTGTGGGAAATCACCGAGCGCGACAAGCTCGAAGTGCTGCAGGCCAGTGCCGCTTCCTCCATCAGTGCCGGCGGCAATCTGAATATCGTCGGCGACACCCTGAACAATGCCAGCAGCGTGATCAGCGCAGGGCAGAACTTCACCGCCACGGTGCGTAGCCTGACCAACCAGGGCGTGGTTCCCGGCGAGACCGAGACCTTCCGCGTCTTCCGATCCCAGCGCACCAACAACATGGGCAGTTGGGTCAGCGAGGCCAATGCCTTCACCGATCTGTATTGGATCGACAGCCCCAACTACGTGAATGATCCCGCCGGTCTGGCGGCCGCGCTGAGCCACTTTATTGCCCGCACCGAGACTGAGCTACCGGAGTTCGGCTCGGTGACCGAGCTGAGCAGTGGCGACCAGACCTACGCGGCCATCATCCAGGCCGCCGGCAACGTCAGCATCACCGCCAGTGAAGAAATCAACAACAGCGTCATCCGCAACCACTACGCCTACGTCAATCCGGGCCAGAAGACCGGGGACACTGCGCTGGGTGACAGTCCGCTGAGCACCGTGGTGCCGATCAACTCGCAACTGCCGCCAGACCTTGCGCAGAAGCAGGTCAACCCCATCAGCCTGCCGGGCTTCAGTCTGCCCACTGGCAGTAATGGATTGTTCCGCCTCAGTGGTCAGGGTGGCAGTGGTGGGAGCGTTGAAAGCATATCGGGCGGTGGAGAGCTGATCTTCGCCGGCCCGGGCATTGATCCGTCCCAGCGCGAAGTGGCGTTGGGCGGCGGTACAGGCGGCGCGGGCAGCGTTGCCCTGGGGGGCGGCACGTCCACGGCGGACGCTCAGTCCGGCGCCAGCTTGAACGTACCGCGTGTACAAGGCCTACCCAGCAGCGCTCGGCCGGACAACAGCCACAAGTACCTGATCGAGACTAACCCGGATCTCACCAGTCTGAAGAGCTTCCTCAGCTCCGACTACTTGCTGGGCCAGCTCGGCTACGACCCGGATAAGTCGCAGAAGCGTCTGGGGGATGGTCTCTACGAACAGCGCTTGATCCAGCAGGCGGTGGTCGCTCGCACCGGCCAGCGCTTCATCGACGGAATGACCAGCGACGAGGCGTTGTTCCGCTATCTGATGGACAACGCCATCGCCTACAAAGACCGCCTGAATCTGCGGGTGGGTGTTGGTCTAAGCGCCGAGCAGGTGGCAGCGCTGACCCACGACATCGTGTGGCTCGAAGAAGCCATCGTGAATGGCGAGAAGGTGTTGGTGCCGGTGGTGTACCTGGCCCAGGTCGATAATCGCCTCGGCCCCAATGGCGCTCTGATCATGGGCAAGGACGTGTCGCTGATCAGCGGCGGCGATCTGGCGAACCAGGGCACCTTGCGTGCCAGCGGCGACCTCAGCGCCAGCGCTGCCAACCTCAATAACAGCGGCCTGATCGAAGCCAGCGGGCGTCTCGACCTGCTGGCCACCAACAGTATCCAGAACACCCAGGGCGGCATCATCAAGGGCCGCGACGTCAGCCTCACCGCGCTGACCGGCGATGTGATCAACGAGCGCAGCGTCACTCGCATCGATAGTGCCCAGGGCAGCAATCGCAGTTGGACGACCAGCTTCGCCGACAGCGCCGCGCGTATCGAGTCTGCAGGCAATCTGGAGATTAGCGCCGGACGTGATATCGGCAACCTCGGCGGGATGATCAGCAGTGGTCGCGATCTGTCGATGCAGGCTGGGCGTGACGTCAACCTGACCAGCGTTGAGCTGGAGGACGGCCAGGTCAACGGTCGTCGCTACGGTAGCCAGAACATCACCCAACTGGGGAGCGAGACCTCCGCCGGGCGCGATCTCGAGATCAACGCAGGGCGTGATCTGAATGCCGTGGCAAGCCGGATCAATGCCGCGCGTGATGCGGCCCTGAGTGCGGGCCGCGACGTCACTCTCGCGTCGGCGGCGGACGAACAACATAGCTACAGCCACACCAAGAAGGTGACTGCTCAGGAAGACCATGTTCACCAGCAAAGCACCGAGCTGACTGCCGGGGGGATGTACTGATCCACGCGGGTGAGAACATCACCCTGGTCAGCAGCAAGATCGGTGCGGGTGACGAAGCCTACCTTGTCGCCGGCGACAAGATCGAAATCCTCGCCGCCAACGACAGCGATTACAGCCTTTACGACAAAAAAGAAAAGGGCAGCTTCGGGCAGAAGAAAACCCAGCGCGATGAAGTCACCGACGTGAAGGCGGTGGGCAGCGAAATCAGCGCCGGCTCCGACATCACCTTGATCAGTGGCGGGGATCAGAAGTACCAGGGCGCCAAGCTGGAGAGCGGTAACGATCTCTCCATCGTCAGTGGCGGAGAAGTGGTCTTTGAAGCGGTGAAAGACCTGCACCAGGAGAGTCACGAGAAGAGCAACAGTGACCTCGCCTGGAGCAGTGCCAAGGGCAAGGGGAACACCGACGAAACGGTGCGGCAGAGCGAACTGACCGCTCAGGGCAACCTGACGATCAAGGCTGTGGATGGGCTGAAGATCGACTACAAGCACCTCGATCAGCAATCGGTCAGCCAGGCCATCGATGCGATGGTCAAGGCCGATCCGAACCTCGCGTGGATCAAGGACGCGGCGGCGCGTGGGGATGTGGATTGGCGGGCGGTGAAGGAGCTGCATGACAGCTACTCCTACAGCAGTTCCGGCATGGGGCCGGCCACCCAGTTGGCGGTGGCCATTGCGGCGGCGGCTATTGGCGGGATGGCAGCGGCGGGTGCACTCAGCAGTGCCGGCGTTGCCGGTGGCTCCTTTGCTATGGGCGCAGGTGTGGGGGCGGCTGGCAGTCTCGCAGGAACGGCCGGCGTCAGCCTGATTAACAACAAAGGAGACCTGGGCAAAGTCCTCAGCGACAGCTTCAGCAGCGACAACCTCAAGCAGATGGCGATTGCCAGCCTGACAGGCGGGCTGACGGCGGAGTACTTCAACAGCTTGAGTGGGGCCGATACACATACAAAGATCGTGGGAGGTAAGACAGTTGCCGATCTGAGCAGTTGGGGTGGCGTTGGTAGTTTCGCTGCCAGCCAGGGCATGCAGAACTTCACCAGCACAGCGTTGAGCCAAGCGTTGGACCAAGGCGGTAGCTTTGGTGATGCGCTGAAGAACAGCCTCTACAACACCTTCGCAGCGGCTGGTTTCAATCAGGTGGGTGACATTGGGGCCATCAATGGTTATGCCCCTGGAAGCGCTCCAATGGTGGCCATGCATGCATTGATGGGTGGCCTAGCCTCGGTCGTCAGCGGTGGAGACTTTGCCACAGGCGCGGTGGCTGCTGGCGCCAACGAGGCGATGGTTGCGAGCCTCGATGACACCTTCAAAAAGCTGAGCCCGGACCAACGAGAGCAACTGCTGACGACCAGCTCCCAGTTGGTCGGGCTGGTCGCCACGGCGGCTGTCATCCAGAACGCCAGCACTGACCAGCTTGAAACCGGGGTTTGGGCCGCCAAGAACTCAACGCAGTACAACTATCTCTTCCACGAAGAACTGGATGAGATGGCGAGAAAAATCCAGGGATGTGGAGCCGATAAGGATTGCAAGGATCGCATCGGCCAGCAGTACTCGGAGTTGGATCAACAGCGCAACAATGAGTACCCCGCGCTTTGCCAGAGCGACTTGGCTGCGTGCGGAAAGATCGCGGCCCGTCTGATGGCGGAAGATCCGCAGAACGTCGAGCTGGCGCTGAGTCTGCACAAGGCCCAAACGGTTGGGTTGGAAGCCGTCATCTCGACTAACTATATTCAGTCGAACCGCATGGCGATGGATACAGCCACCTCTGAGTATCTTGCTCAGACAGGCGGTACGACTGAACTGCTCAAGATGGCATTGGCTCAGTCGGCAGCTGGTGGCTTGATTGGTGGTAGTGGCAGTAGCTTTAATAAGCTGCTGCCAAAAGGGGCTGGGACAGCGGCTGAAGCCAGTTCGGTCTTCAGCCAGCAAAGAAGTTTCTGGTCTAAGGAGCCTATTCAGTTCAGTGGTAATAAGGTTTATCAGCGAGATGACTTGTTTGACCCGAATCTCGTTAGTAGTTGGCGCGATGGCGGGAAAGTTGTAAGCGGAACCAACATTGAACGTATGGCTAGTGGCCGAGCGCCAATAGGTGTAGACGGAAAGTCAGTCAATCTACACCACACTACTCAAACTCAGGATGGGCCTATTGCTGAAATGACGCAAACCTTCCATCAGCAGAATAGCTCTGTTATTCATATCAATCCGAACACTATCCCGTCTGGAATTGATCGTATTGCATTCGATAAATGGAAAGCTCAGTATTGGGAGCAGAGGGCTGCTGGTTACGGTGGTATTCAATGAATAAGTATGGTTTTCGTGAAGTTGAAGAGTTGGTGGATTTGCATCGCGAAATCGTTAATTTCGGCGATGAAAGCAACTCAGTTGGTGATGATTGGGTTGAGAAGGCAGAGCAAAGATTGGGCGCGGTCTTTGCTGATTCCTATAAATGGTATTTAAATAAATACGCTGGCGGAGAAGTTGGTAGTGAAGAAATCTATAGTCTTTACGGTATGGATTTCGATACGGTCAATGGTGGGGATATTGTTTATCAGCATTTGGTTGGGCTGAAAAATAACACTGTAGATGATCGGAGATTGGTTATAAGTGAGACGGATTTGGGAGAGGTGTTCTTCTTTGATTTGAGCTCCTATAAAGATGGGGAATACTTGATAAAAATTAGAATCCCTTCCGGTGAGTGTTTGGATTATGCATGTGATTTTTATGAATTCCTCTGCAAGAGGATATTGGCTTACGTCTAAATAGTTAATAAAAACCCTAGCCAACGAGCTGGTTTTTTTATTGCCTGCGATTTACCGCCCCCGTCGCTGCTCGTAGTCTGCTTGGTACAACGACTGCACTTCGGGAATCAGCAACAGCAGCCTCCAACTGATCGAAGAGACAAAAATATAACCTCCCGCCCACAGCCCCATTCGGGGCTGTCAGCAGGAGGTCGCAAGGGTGTCCTTGTTACTGCTCGGCCTGGCAGGCCTGAGCGGAGGCCATTAGGGCTTTGAGAATGTGCTCAGGTGGTGCTGTGTAGGGTTTGTTGAGTGCTTTGAGTTCAGCAGGACTGTAAATTGCTTCCAGCTTCTCGAAGGTGCAGGTGCAGATGGCTTTCGGGGCTCCGCCCTGGATGCATCCCGCCAGGAATTGCCCCCTCACTTTCGAGTTCTCGTCAGAGCATCCGGCCACCAGCGTGGCCATCAGCAGTACCACAAAGAGTGCGCGCATACAGGCCTTCCTCAGCGCAACACAAGGGCGCAGCCGATGGCGATACCGCCGATCAGGCCCACCACCTGCGGCCCCACCAGCCAGAACACCTTGATCCAAATCAGCTGCAGCATGCCACCACGGGTATAGACCGCATCGGGCCGAGCAAAGCGGCGCAGCGCATCACCCAGTACGGCGCCGATGAGTCCCAGGACACTTCCCACTACCACCGCACCCACCTTGGCGAAGGTACTCGCGCCCAGCACCAGGGCCGAGTTGTTCTTCACGACGAAGAGAATCGAGACCACCACAGCGGCGATAGCCCAGCCAATCACGGCTGGGCTGATCATTGGTACATCGGGCTCGTTTTGCTGAACATCATGATCCATGACTTTTCTCCAGAGGGATTTGGGGAGCCGGCATTACCACGCCGACTTGCACGCGTTTTCTTGGCTGCTGAGTGGTAGTAGCTCGCGGCTCAGGTTCTTGGTGGGGAGCTTGACGGTCTTGCCGTGAGCCGTGATCTGCAGGTTGTTGGCTCTGCGCAGGGCAGCCCAGAACCCGGGGAAGTTGGAGCCACAGGCATGGCAGTCGGTGAAGAACGGATTGCTGTAAGTCACGCCATCGACGATGACATCGAAGCCCTCGTCGCTTTCGGAGGAGTACTCCTGGCCCGCGATGCTCGCGTAAGCCCGGACGGCCTGACCGTCATCACTGGAACAGGAGATGTTCAGGCCGTTGCCATTGCCGTCATCGACCAGGTGCTCGGTGACGCCTTGGGCAAAGCCCGAGGTCCATTCATAAGTGCCCGCCTGCGTCGCGCTGCTGAGCAGCGTGCCAAGCAGAGCTGTAAGCAGCAGTTTCTTGTTCATCAGGACATGTCCTTCTGTCGGTGGGTTGGATGAGCAGCATGCTCATTGAGGGGATGTTTGGTTGTTAATTGGGTCGTAAATACCGTGGTCGTTTTGACATCATAACGGGACGATTTTTGCCATGGCAAGAATCTCCGGACATCAGGACAAAGACCGCGACCTCGTGAAGCTGGGCGCAGCGATACGAGCGCGCCGTAGGGCGTTGGCGCTTTCGCAAGAAGCCCTGGCCGATGCGGCGGTGATCGATCGATCCCACATGGGCAAGATTGAGCGAGGCGAGCGCAACGTCACCTTCCTCAACATCTGTCGGATTGCCACGGCCATTGGGTGCAAGCCCTCTGAGCTGTTGGTGGAGGCCGGGCTGTAAGAGCGGCTACGCCACGTCCTTGAAGATCGGTAAGCCGTCGAGAAATGCCGCATCTGGATCGAACAGCAAGAAGCGCACATCGGCTTGCCCAGCCAGGTGCAGAATCTCCACGAATTCGGCAGGCAACCCATAGTCCAGTTGCTGTTGACGCAGTGCTGCCGAGCTGGTGTTGAGCAGGTCCAGGTGCTTGTCCGTCCACGGCGTATTACGCAGCTTGCAACCGATCACGCTTTGATTGGCGTTCTGGAAGAACTCCAGCTGTAAGGCATGAAGATCAGTGCGCATGAGGAACAGCTGGTTCAGCACGTCTTCTGGCAAATGTTCTGCACTGATCTCCCAGCACCGGCTGAAATGCCCGGTCTCGAAACTCAAGCGCTGCACAATGCCTTGGGCCTGTTCCAACGTGGGCTGTACGCCAAGTACCAGCGATTGATCTTGGTCCTGGGCATGAATCACGTAGGACAGCTCACGCACGGTGCTGCCCGGTTGCAGGTCATGCACGATCAGTTGAATCGATAGCGTGTCGTAGCCGCGACGAAAGGGATTGGGGCTCATAGTTGCTCCGAAGGGATTTCCAAAAGTGAAAGCAACAGGAGCCCGGTGGGCTCCTGTTTATGCCGTCTCAGGTCGGCGAGCGCTTACGTGCTTCGGCCCGACGCAGTTCCTGCTGGAACAGCAGCAACGCCAGCACTATGACCAGTAGCAGCGGCCAGAAACGCAGCGCCAGGAGCAGCAGCGCGACGACTGCCGCCGTGCCGGCGAAGATGCTGACCAGCACGAACAGCAAGCCTAAAAAACGTAGTAAACCCATGGTGAAACTCCTGCGGGGTGAGTGACGGGGTCAGGACGGCTGACACTGGTCGGCCTGGATGCGCTGGTAGACCTCATCGCGATGCACAGCGATGTCAGGTGGCGCGGTGACGCCGATGCGCACCTGGTGGCCCTTGACGTGAAGAATGACGATCTCGATGTCATCGCCAATGCGGATGGCTTTACCGATGTTGCGGGTGAGGATGAGCATGACGGGGACTCCTGGACGGATTGAGTTGAGTCGTTGACGGCATAGGGCCGCCCTTTAGGGGCGACTAATTCGTTGAGGGATTTCGTGCCTCAGCACGTTCGCGCAGCAGGGTTGAGAGCGTGGGGCGCGGCTTGTTGGTGTGAACTGGTGGCGCAGCCTCAGCAGGCGGTGGTTCGGGCGAAACCGGGCTATCGCTAGTGCTCTCGGGAAAGAACTCATCGACGATGGCCGTGCCTTCGTCTTCGCTGTCCTCGAAGGCGCCATTGGCAAAGCCAAGCCTTGCCGTGGCATCCAGCGCCGCCTGGTCGAAGCCCGAGGCGTGACGCAGTTCATCCAGCTCACGGGCTTGTTGCAGCGCCAGCTCCAAGGCCATTCCACTGCGCACCGTGATATCGACGTAGAAGATCGGTGAGCCATGGCTCTGGCGGGTGGACTTGCCGCGCAGGCGCAGCTCCAGGGCGAGGCACGCCAGGCGATTGCCGGAGATGGCTTGCAGGTACTGCAGCCGTGCCGCCAGGGTGCGAATGCTGTTGAAGCCGGTGGTGCGGAACACGAAGCTACCCAAGGCATCCTCATCGCCGATCACCACGTTGAGGCGGCCATAGGGCTTGCAGGCACCGCCCTTGGCCAATGGACAGGTATCCGGTGATGGACAGGGCAGCGAGGCGATGCCGTCTTGGCCCCGACGCTTACAGGTCTCTCCGTTGCCGACACAGACCGGGCGACCGGACTGCCGGTCGAACAGGCAGTACTCCGCACGAAAATTCAGCTCCGGTGCGTTGAACAACAGACGAATCGGAATCCGCCGAATCTTGCCCTCCTGGGCTTTGCGCAACTCCTCATCGAAGGGGTGGGCCACCCAGCCGTCGCGCAGCTGGACCTGCGAGGTGATGGTGAATTGATCGTCCTTCTCCGGCAGACGCTTGCCGTTCTTTTCGACGACCTTGCCGATGGAAATTCGCCCGAGTAAGGGCGGGGTAATGGCCAAGCCTTTGAGCATGGGGAGTCCTCCAGTGACGGAATAAAAAAGGCCATCCCGACGCAGGAGCGCGCGGGGATGGCCAATGGGGGAAATGGGGGAAACGGAATCAGGAAATCAGGAAACGGCGGCTGCCGGTTTTGGTGGTGGGGTAGCGCGCCAGCAGGTAGGGCTTTTCTTTGAGCAGCAGCGAAACATCGAGCACTACGCTGTCCTTGGCCTTGCGCCAGGACACCGCGCCATTGGCGAAGGTGGCGCGGCTGGCCTCGCCCATGGCCTGCTGCAGCCGCTGCTTGAGTTCGGCTTCTCGCTTACCCTGGAGGTCCAGGTCGGCACGCACCGCTTGCAATTCGTCGAAGGCTGCCGACAGCACCGAGTCCTGAGTGAAATCCAGTGTCTGGCCATGGTCTTCCGGATACAGGCAGCGCAGTGCCTGATCCGCTGACTCCGAGCCATCGGCGGGTGGCGGTGTATCGCGTTGCACGTAGCTCCAGAAATCGCGCTCCAGCTCGATCAACCGCGCAATGAGTTCGTCATCGCGCTCGATGCGGTGGATCTCCAGATGCTGGCCACCGAGCAGCACGGCCACGTCGGCGGCCTGCTTGCCGGTGACGGCGAGCTGGTGCATCACCTGCAGTTGCACATACACCGGTACGCCTTCCTTCCACAGGCGCGCGCCGTTGATGCCGGCGGTCTTGCATTCGAGGATCTGCACGTCGCTGGCGCCGATCACCTCACGGTCAATGTTGGCGAGCATCCACTCCAGCTTCGGATCGGGATGCTGGAGAACGGCATTGATGCGCCGTACCCGGTTGCCGCTGCGCTGGGTGTAGTGGGTGGCGACGATGGGTTCGAGGATGTTGCCCCAATAAGTCGGGCTTTCCTCGTCGGTGGGATCGATCTTGGGCAGCAAGGCATCGCGCCCAGTCTTTTCCAACCACAGCTCTAGCTGCGATTTGTAGGGGTTCAGTCCTACCGCTGCGGCGGCATCCGAGCTGCCAATGCCCTGCTGGCGCACCAGCAACCAATCCTCGCGAGGCAGGTCTTTGGTGCTGACCAGGCGCAGGGCAGGGCGGCTACCCGGTTGGGATGAGGGGGCTTTCAGTGAGGTCATGGTCATTTCCTGCGGGCATAAAAAAGCCCGAGCGGCGAGGCCGTTCGGGCGAGGGAGCAATGGGATTACAGGGGGTGAGAATAGACCGAGCGATGCGCAAAGCCATTCGGCAGACGTTACGCCGCGAGTGCCAGTGCTGCATCCAGGGCTTTCTGTTTCAGCACGGCACCCTGGCCGAACCAGGCCGAGTCCAGGCGATATTCGTTACTGCGCGCCCGGCGCTCATGGTCCACATACTCGGTCACCGCATTGAGCAGGCCCCAGGCAGTACCTTGGGCCGACTCCAGTTGCGCACCTCGTCCGCGGCCTTCGTACAGGCTTTGCACCTTGCGCATGGCGCGTTCGTTGGCGAGCTTCTCCGGCAGTGCGCCATTGATCGGCGTATCGCACATCACGTTCATGAAGAAGCCCATCGCTTCGTGCCACTGCACCTTGCGCTCGGCCAGGGCACGCATGCGGTACATGAAGTCGTCCCATTGCGACACGGCGATGCCGAGTTGCTTTTTCACCGCCTTGGGATCGAAGCGGGTGTTGTGCGGCACCCGGATGGCCCGCGTCGCGCCATCGACGGCAATGGTCAGCGTGTTGTTGCAGACCACGCGAATGGTGGTGGGTGTCGCCGTGGTGGCCAAGGTGCCGTCGCAGGAGGTGGCCAGCAGCAGGTAGCCGTTCACCTGGTCATCGCCCTTCAGGGCAGTGTTTTGCCCGGTACGCGCCAGCGCCCAGAATTTACGACCGCCCTTGAGCACACCGGCGGTTTCCAGCTCGTAGCCCGAGACCTCGGTCAGGTCGCGGTAGAACTCCAGTACCTCCTTGGGTTGTACGACTTGGTAGCGCTGGGAGACCACCGAGAGCGGTGCCTTGGTGTCGGAGCGGTAGAGCACCTTCTGTTCGGGGAAGGAGTGGATGCTGCCCAGGTGGCCGACTGCATCGGCCTTGAAATGCACCGGGCTTTCCTGGATCTGCCAGTCCATGCCGGCTTCACGCTGCCAGATTTCGATGGGCTGTTTGCGCGGGAGATGATTGCCCAGACCATGCCAGGGGGTATCGCCAACGTAAGCCATGTGTTCAACGAGATGAGCCATGAGAGTTTTCCTTGAGGTAATAGGCGGCATAAAGCGCTGCGCGAGGCGCAGCACTGGCCAGAGGGAGTGGATTGCGAGGTAGAAGGGGGAGCGTTTAGTCGGTGAGGCTGAAGCAGTAGTCGCAGTGCTGGCAGTGGCAGTTATTCAGCAGTTGCTCATCGACCTGGCTGCCTAGGGCGGCGCCAGCAATGCCGCCAGTCGCTGCGCCCACCAGACCGCCTAGAAGCGCACCCGCGATGCCCCCCAGGGCGATGCCAACGGGACCACCCACTGCGCCCAGAGCCGCTCCGGTCTCGCCTCCGGCCATTGCTCCGGAGATACCGCTGGCAGCTCCACCGACAGAGCCGATCAGGCCGCCGGCTTTTTTACCGAAATCGCGCTTCACTACGCGGCTGGAGCCGCAAGATGGACAGATCATCGTGAAACTCTCCCAATATCACGCCAAATAGGATCTACGAAGGCATACGGGTACGCCTTCAGGTGGGTGATATAGGTCTGAAAATTTTTTGAATCGAAATCCGACAGGGCTTCGCCCAGGCAAAGGCGCAGATCCTCGAAAGAGTCGTCCTCTTCGCGTACTTTCAGTGGCTTCGTAAGCGCAAAAGGAAGCTGTCGTTGATGGAAAACGCCCTTGATCGTGTCACCCAGAAAATTGTCGAGGCCGATGACCTCAAGCTACTGGAGCACGTAGATACCTACGGCTATGTCTGCCATGGGCATGCGTGCGGCGTTCGAGTGTTTCCACGCTCGTACCGTCCTGAAAATTTGCAGAGACCGCACTTCTCGCTTCCCAAAGGGCAAGCTCATGCACCGGATTGCGATGTAAAGGGCGAGGACGATCTTCGTGCACGTGGCAAGAAAGGCAGCATCGCCAAAGAGTTGGAAACAAGCCCAGGGCTTTCGCCGGCCAGCCTGCGCCTGATCGAGACGCGAGTGATCACCGACCCCATCGCTACTCCCGCCGGAGCTCACGCGCAGGGCGGCAGCCGCTCAGCCACAACGGGAGATGCACTGCAGAAACCAGCAGGACGCCGTGCTGCGAACAGTATTCGCCCCATTTGCCGAGCCTTCCTGGAGTTTCCTTACGACCGGCATCTGCCACTGCAGATCGATGGAGTCCAGACGACCACCTACCAAACGGTGTTCAAAAAGCTGCGTTCCGAAGGTGTTGAGGCCTTTCCTCAGCAACGTATCTTCTACGCAGAGTTGGCATGGACGGCCGCTCAGGAGCATGACGACAGGCTGATCATTCCGCTCGATGCCGGAGAGTGGATGGACAAACGACTCGTGAGGCCGTACTGCATTGTCGTGCAGTGGGCCGAGTGGACGCAGACCGCCAGGACTCGGCTGAAGAATGAACTGGAGATCGCTCGGCAGGAGAACATGGCGGCGAAGAAAGCGAGGGCTGATGAGCGAACCTACTTGTTCGTCATCGGTGCGCAGAATCCCGAGGACCTATCGCAGTTTGTCGTAAGTGATCAGCGGCTGATCTGTACGGTCCATGACCACTTGGTCTTTCCGAAGCAGCAGTGACGTAGAGCCGCCTTAGCATTGCAGTCGGAGCTGAGCGTCACCCATCGCAGTGATGGCCAGATATCATCATTGGTGGATATCTGCCTGCGTCTAGCAGAACGGAAGCTGAAAGACGTATGGTCGCGCGACCCGCTATGCGACCGCTCTCACTCCCACCACCACTGTTCAAAAAGTGCACAAAGAAACGAGGTGGGGGATTTTTTGGGGGATATGAAAATTAACATAACAGATAATACTTAAAAATCATTAGCTTACGAAATTAAAAGCCCGTCTATAGGCCGGGCTTTTCTTTGCGTGTGAAAAGAGCTGCATTGCATCCTTCGGATTGGCAGGCGGGACACAGTTTGTTACTTTGCCTGCACGATAGTGCCAACTCTGGGCGTGCAGCCAGAACAGACAGAGGTATCCCGAGCGCCCGCAAGCGCTCCAGCAGGGGAGTTACTGCGTGGTGGTCCGGCAGGAGCCGGGCGATCAGCAGCCGAGAAACGAATAAAAACAGCACCGGTTGCAACGACCGGGCAATAAATCTTGGCCGTCAAGGAGGTAATGCTGTCTATGAACAGTCAGATGGGGGGACGTTCGTCCATATTCTGGGCGCCCCGGCGTGCCGGCGCGGTGATGGGGCTCCTGCCGCTGCTGGTGGCGGGATCGGCGCAGGCCCTGGAGTTCAAGCTGGCCGACAACGAGATCACCGGCTCCCTGGACAGCACCGTGTCGTATGGCGCGATGTGGCGGGTGCAGGGTCGTGACAAGAGCAACATCTCGGACATCAACGCCGACGACGGCAACCGCAACTTCGATACCGGGCTGGTCTCCCAGGTGTTCAAGCTCACCTCGGACCTGTCGGCCAAGTACCAGAACTACGGCCTGTTCATGCGTGGCACCGCGTACTACGACACGCAGATCATGGACAAGCGCAACGACTACTACGACACCACCGATGGGGTGGTGCGGCCCAGCCAGTCGTATCCCCAGGACGATCACTTCACCGAAGACACGCGGCACATCGCCGGGCGCAAGGCCGAGCTGCTGGACGCCTACCTGTCCGGCAGCTGGGACGTGGCCGAGCACCCGCTCACCGGGCGCGTCGGTCGCCAGGTGCTGAACTGGGGCGAGGGCGTGTTCTACCGGGGCGGGGTCAATACCATCAACCCGGTGGACGCCGCGCGCTTCCACCTGCCGGGTTCCGAGCTCAAGGAAGTGCTGGTGCCGGTGGAGGCGCTGAGCTTCAACTTCGGCCTGACCGACGACCTGTCGATGGAGAGCTTCTACCAGTGGAAGTGGAAGGAAACCCGCCTCGACTCGGTGGGCACCTTCTTCTCCGACACCGACCTGTTCAGCGACGGCGGCAATACCGCCTACACCACCGAGGACAACCCGCAGATCAAGGAACTGCTGGCCGGCTACCCGACCGTGGCGTCGCTCGGCCTGCTGGGCAATGGCCCACACGGCCCGAACTCCTTCCTCGACCCGAACACCGGCACCTTCAAGGTCGCCAACGTCGGCAGGGACATCGACGCTCGCGACAGTGGCCAGTTCGGCGTGGCCTTCCGCTACATCGCCGAGCAGCTGAACTCCACCGAGTTCGGATTCTATTTCGTCAACTACCACTCCAAGGAACCGCAGATCGCCGTTGACCTGCGCGACTACCAGGGGGTCGATGTGGCGGCGCTGAACTCGCTGCTCGGCCCGCTGGGGCTGGGTGATGCGGTGCCGGGCCTGTCGACGCTGGACATGGCCAGCAACGCCGAGGCGCGCCGCGACTACGTCGAAGACATCCGCATGTACGGCTTAAGCTTCAACACCACCCTGGGGGATGCCTCGGTGTCCGGCGAGATCGCCTACCGGCCGAACATGCCGATCAGCATCTCCGCCACCGATGACCTCCTCGGTGACCTGCTGACCCAGGGGGTACTCGGCAAGACCAACCTGTTCGATGCCAACGTCCCGGCCAACCAGGCCTGCGCACCGGTGGCCGGCAAGGAACTGTGCCGTGGCAGCCTGTTCGAGAACTACGAGCGTGCCGAGACCTACAACATCTCGCTGTCGACCATCTACAACCTCGGTCCGCACCTGTCCTTCGACTCCATGACCGGTGTCGCCGAACTGGCCTCCGAGCACATCCGTGGCAGCAGCCTGACGTACACCGCCTGGGACGGCAGCGAGCGCAAGTTCGTCGGCGCCCAGGACAAGGCCTATGTCGGCGGCAACGGCGACGACGTGCAGATCAGCCGCGACAGCTACGGCTACACGCTGTTGCTCACCGGCAGCTGGAACGACGTCTACGCTGGGGTGAAGGTTTCACCCTACGTCGTCTACCAGGATGATTTCAGCGGCAACTCCGACCGTACCGGCAACTTCATCGAGGGGCGCAAGGCCTATACCCTCGGCATCGACGCCAGCTACCTGAACACCTTCGAGGTCGGCACCCAGTACACCAACTACTATGGCGCCGGCTCCAGCAACTCCATGCGCGACCGCGACAACGTCTCGCTCACCGCGAAATACTCGTTCTGATCCGGAGAGAACCATGTACAAGAAGAGTTCCCTGATCGTCTTTGCGGCCCTGGCGGCACTGGCCGTTACCGATGCACGTGCAGCGGTTTCGGCTGACCAGGCAGCCAAGCTCAAAAGCAGTCTTACCCCGATGGGGGCGGAGAAGGCCGGCAACGCCGCCGGCACCATCCCCGCCTGGACGGGCGGCCTGACCTCAGCGCCTGCCGGCTACAAGGGGCCGGGCACGCACCATGTCGATCCCTTCGCCGGGGAGAAGCCGCAATTCGTCATCACCAAGGCCAACCTGGACAAGTACAAGGCCAACCTGACGGCGGGGCAGGTCGCGCTGTTCAACGCCTATCCGGACAGCTTCCAGATGCCGGTCTACGCGACTCACCGCACCGGTTCAGCACCGCAGTGGGTGTATGACAACATCTTCAAGAACGCCACCAGCGCCAAGCTGGTGGAGGGCGGCAATGGATTCACCGACGCCTACGGCGGCGTGCCGTTCCCCGTTCCGCAGAGCGGCGTGGAGGCGGTGTGGAACCACATTGCCCGCTACCGTGGCACCTACATCGTGCGCCGTTCTTCCCAGGCGGGTGTGCAGCGCAACGGCGCCTATTCGCTGGTGACCAGCCAGGACGAGGCTCTGTTCCGCTTCTACGATCCCAAGGGCAGCTACGACAAGCTCGGCAACACGCTGTTCTACTACATGACCTTCACCACCGCCCCGGCGCGGCTGGCCGGTAACGGCGCGCTGGTGCAGGAGACCCTCGACCAGGTCAAGGAGCCGCGCCAGGCCTGGGGCTACAACCCCGGCCAGCGCCGTGTGCGTCGCGCGCCGACCCTGGCCTATGACACCCCGATCGAAGACTCCGATGGCCTGCGTACCGCCGACGACACCGATATGTACAACGGTGCGCCGGATCGCTACGACTGGACCCTGGTGGGCAAGAAGGAAATCTACATCCCCTACAACAACTACCAGGTCACCAGCCCGGACGTTAAGTACAAGGACCTGCTCACCCCCGGCCACATCAATCCCAAGTACACCCGCTACGAGCTGCACCGCGTCTGGGTGGTGGACGGCAAGCTCAAGCCCGGCGCGCGGCACATCTACTCGCGCCGTACCCTCTACCTCGATGAGGACAGCTGGGGCGCCGCCGTGGTGGACCAGTACGACGGCCGCGGCGAGCTGTGGCGCGTGTCCCAGGCCTACCTGAAGAGCTTCTACGAGCAGCCGATGGTGTGGACCGCGCTGGACACCTTCCATGACCTCCAGGCCCATCGCTACTGCATCCAGTGGCTGGACAACGAAGAGCCTGGCACCGCCGATTTCAGCCAGCCGGCGCCGGACGATTCCAACTTCAGCCCGTCGGCGTTGCGCCGCAAGGCTTCGCGCTGATCCTGAAAACGACAAAGGCCCCGAAAGGGGCCTTTTGTTTTCTGCGGCTATCGCGGGCATTTGAGTTGGAGGCGGGCGGCTCTTGTAGGAGCGGAGCTTCTCCGCGATAACGGGCGCAAGCCCGTTGCTCCACGCATTCATCCGGATGCATCGGCGCCCTTCGCGGATAAGATCCGCTCCTACGAAAGCGGCGCGATGCCACGGCAACCGTAGGCGTTCCGCTGACTCAGTCCCCGCGATACTCGCAACCGCTGGTGCAGGTCTCGTGCACTCGTACCTTGGACAGCTCCGGCAGCAGCGGCTTGAGCTGTTGCCAGATCCAGCGGCAGAGGTTTTCGCTGGTGGGGTTTTCCAGCCCCGGAATGTCGTTCAGGTAGTTGTGGTCGAGCTGGTCGTAGATCGGCTTGAAGATCTGCTTGATCTCGGCGAAGTCGCGAATCCAGCCGGTATGCGGATCGACTTCACCCTCGATGTAGATGGCGGCCCGGAAGGAGTGGCCGTGCAGGCGGCCGCACTGGTGCCCGGCGGGGACGTGGGGCAGGCGGTGGGCGGATTCGAAGGTGAATTCCTTGAACAGTTCCAAAATTGCGTGCTCTATGACGATCGCCAGCCCTGGAGCGGGCTGGCCGGAAAATGGGCACTCAGTCTACCACCAACCCGCAAGTGGGGCCGGAGGTTCCGGCCAGTGGCTCAGCGGATCGCCAGACGCTTCGCCAGGCGATTGAGGTTGGCGCGGTCCAGCCCCAGCTCGCGGGCGACCGCCGCCCAGTTGCCGTCGTGGCGCTCCAGGCTGTGATTGATCATGCGGCGCTGGAAGGCATCGAGTGCCGGACGCAGTTCGCCTTCCGCGCCGGCCTCAGGGGCAGCGTCGGAGAGCGCGGCAGTGGTGGGGGCGGGCAGTTTCTGCTGCTCCAGCCCTAGATCGTCTAGCCCCAGACTGAGGATGCGCGAGCGCTGCGGATGGTTAGCCAGTGCCTTGAGCGAGGCGCGACCGATCAGGTGTTCCAGCTCGCGCACGTTGCCGGGCCAGCCGTAGTCGAGGAGGGCGGCCTGGGCCTCGCGGGTCAGGCGCAGGCTGCGCAGGCCCAGGCGCGGGCGGTTATCTTCGAGGAAGTAGCCGGCCAGCAGCAGGACGTCGTTGCTGCGCTCGCGCAACGGCGGGACGCGCAGCGGATAGACGCTCAGGCGGTGATAGAGATCGGCGCGGAAGCGTCCGGCACGCACTTCTTCGGCAAGGTCGCGGTTGGTGGCGGCGATCAGGCGCACGTCGACGTGGTGCTCGCGGTCCGAACCTACCCGCTGCAACTGTCCGCTCTGCAGCACGCGCAGCAGCTTGGCCTGGATCGCCAGCGGCAGCTCGCCGACCTCGTCAAGGAACAGCGTTCCGCCATCGGCCAGCTCGAACTTGCCGCGCCGCTCGCCCACCGCGCCGGAGAAGGCGCCGCGGACGTGGCCGAACAGCTCGCTTTCCACCAGGGTTTCCGGCAGCGCCGCGCAGTTCAGGCTGACCAGCGGCTGCTCGCGGCGCTGGGAGTTGGCGTGGATCGACTGCGCCACCAGTTCTTTGCCCACCCCGGTCTCTCCGGTGATCAGCACGCTCAGGTCGCTGCCGGCCACCAGCTGGATTTCATTCATCAGCGCCTGGTGCGCCTTGCTCTGGCCGATCAGCTCCCGTGGCTGGTCGCCGGACGCGCGCTGGTAGGCGTCGGCGCGTTGCTGTTCGTGCTCGGCGCGCAGGGCGAGGTCGAGCATGCGCTGGCTGGCCTTCACCGTGGCGGCGGCGAGGCTGGCAAAGGCTTCCAGATTGTCGAGGTCGCCGATGGAGAAGCGCTCCGGGTCGAGGGCATCGAGTGTCAGCAAACCCCACGGCTGCTCGTCGAGGAACAGTGGGCAGCCCAGGCAGTCGTGCACTTCCAGATGGCCGTGCAGGCCCTCCACCAGGCCGTCGTAAGGGTCCGGCAGACCGCAGTCGGCGGCGAAGCGGGTTGGCCCGGGGTGTTCGAGGAGTGCGCGCAGGCGCGGGTGCTCGCTGATCTTGAAGCGGCGGCCGAGGGTGTCGGCACTGAGCCCGTCGACGGCCAGCGGCACCAGTTGGTCGCCTTCCAGGCGCAGCAGGGCGGTGGCGTCGCAGGGCAGCAGTTGGCGGAGCGCTTCCAGCAGGCGCCGATAGCGTTCGCTGTCGGGCAGTTCGCGGGAGAGGTCGGCAACCAGCGGGAGCAGGGTGGCCAGCAAGGGGTTTCGGGTCATTTTGACCTCTTTGGAGTCATTATGACTCATGAAGATAGTGGTCATTATGACTCAATCTATTCCAAAGGTCCCGGAAATACTGGGCTCCAGGGTTGGCACGCTTTCTGAAATGGTTTCTGTAGAAAGCACAGGCAGACCACTCTCTACCTGGCCAATCCGAGGAGATCCCGATGCTGTCCAATGAACACCGTACCCTGGTCAAGGCCACCGTTCCGCTGCTGGAGACCGGCGGCGAGGCGCTGACCCAGCACTTCTACAAGATGATGCTGAGCGAATACCCCGAGGTACGTCCGCTGTTCAACCAGGCGCACCAGGCGTCCGGCGACCAGCCCCGCGCCCTGGCCAACGGTGTCCTGATGTACGCTCGTCACATCGACGAACTGGAGCAGCTCGGCCCGCTGGTGGCGAAGATCGTCAACAAGCATGCCGCGCTGCAGATCCTGCCGGAGCATTACCCGATCGTCGGCAGCTGCCTGCTGCGGGCGATCCGCGAAGTGCTCGGCGAGGAAATCGCCACCCAGGCGGTGATCGATGCCTGGGCCGCCGCCTATGGTCAGCTGGCCGATATCCTGATCGGCGCCGAGGAATCGGTGTACCAGCAGAATGCCGAGCAGCACGGCGGCTGGCGTGGCGCGCGGCGCTTCCGTGTCGCCCGCAAGGAAGTCGAGAGCGAGGAAATCACCTCCTTCTACTTTCAGCCGGTGGACGGCGGTGCGCTGCTGGACTTCCAGCCCGGCCAGTACATCGGCCTGCGCCTGGAGTTGGACGGCGAGGAACTGCGCCGTACCTATTCACTCTCCGATGCCCCCAATGGCCGTGAATACCGCATCAGCGTGAAGCGCGAGACAGAGGGCAAGGTCTCCAACCACATGCACGACGCGCTGAAGGTGGGCGATGAGATCGACCTGTTCCCGCCGGCTGGTGATTTCTTCCTGCGCGATGGCGACAAGCCTCTGGCTCTTATCACCGCTGGCGTGGGCATCACTCCGGCGCTGGCGATGCTCAAGCAGGCCCTGGACGGCGGTCGCGAGGTGCATTTCATCCATTGCGCCCGTCATGGCGGCGTGCATGCCTTCCGCGACTGGATCGAAGCGCAGTCCGAGGCCCATCCGCACCTGCTGCATTACTTCTGCTACAGCGAGCCGCGCGAGCAGGATGAGGTGCACGCCGAGGGTTTCCTCAGCCGCGACCTGCTGGGCCAGTGGCTGCCCGCCGATCGTGACCTGGACGCCTATTTCCTCGGGCCCAAGCCCTTCATGGCCCAGGTGAAGCGTCACCTGCGCGAGCTCGGCGTGCCTGAGCAGCAGACTCACTACGAGTTCTTCGGCCCGGCGAGCGTGCTGGAGGCCTGAAGCTGAAACACCCGGCCCGCTCGCGGGCCGGTTCAACCGAGGAGGTGTGTGATGGATGGTCTTTTCGCTTGCCCCAGACGGAACCTGGTGATGTCGTCGACGTTGCTCGGCAGCGGGATAGCGCTGTTTCTGGTGGGGATCACCGGGGCCTATCTGATCGATGCCAGGTTGTCGCTGTCGGCAATCGTGGCATCCCATGCCCTCACCATCCTCGGTCCTACATCGCTGAAGCTGGGCTATGTGCTGCGACTCATCGCCCAGCATCAGATGCGCAAGGACGGTTGGGAGGCATGCTGTGTTGCTGGTTGATCGAAAAGCCCTGTTGACCATTGCGCCGCTGTGGCGCCTGGGTTTCCGCCCATTCTTCCTCGGTGGCGCGCTGTTCGCGCTGATCGGCATTGCCGCCTGGGCCGCCGTGCTGCTCGGTGTTCTGCCGGCCTGGCAGCCGCTGGGCGGCTGGCTGGCGTGGCACCGTCATGAAATGCTCTTCGGCTTTGCGGCGGCGATCATCGCCGGCTTCCTGCTGACCGCGGTGCAGACCTGGACCGGCCGTCCCGGCGTCAGCGGCAAGCCCCTGATGCTGCTGTCGCTGGTCTGGCTGGCGGCACGCCTGGGCTGGTTCGCCGGAGCGCCGCTGTGGCTGGTCACTCCGCTGGAGCTGGCGTTCCTGCCGGCGCTGGCCTTCTTCATCGGCCGTAGTCTTTGGTTGGTTCGCCAGAAGCGCAACTATCCGGTAATCGCGGTGCTGAGCCTGCTGGCCCTGGCCGATGCGCTGGTGATGGCGGGTTTGTGGACCGGCAACGAAAGCTGGCAGCGCGGCGGCGTACTGGCCGCGCTCTGGCTGGTGGCGGCGCTGATGGGTCTTATCGGTGGCCGTGTCATTCCCTTCTTCACCCAGCGCGGGCTGGGCCGCACCGCCCAGGTGCCGGCCTGGAACTGGCTGGATAATTCCCTGCTGGGCGGTACCCTGCTGGTGGCGGTCCTGACCGCAGTCGGCCTCGGCCTGACGCCGCATCCGCTGGTGGGCGTGCTGTTTGCGGCGCTTGCCATAGGCCACCTGATCCGCCTGTGGCGCTGGTACGACAAGGACTATTGGGGCGTCCCGCTGCTCTGGTCGCTGCACCTGGCCTATGTGTGGATGATGCTGGCCCCGGCGGGCATGGCGCTGTGGAACTTCTCGCCGGCGTTCAACATGAGCCTGGCCATCCACGCACTCACCGTGGGTGGCGTTGGCGGGCTGATCCTGGCGATGGTCGCGCGAGTGAGCCTCGGCCATACCGGCCGGCCCCTGCAACCGCCGAAGGCGATGTCCTGGGCCTTCGCGCTGCTCAACCTGGGTGTCGTCGCACGGGTGTTGCTGGTGATGTGGTGGCCGCTGGAGGGCCTGAGCATCGCCGCCGTGTGCTGGGTGGTGGCTTTCCTGCTGTTCGCCTGGCACTACGGCCCGATGTTCTGGAAGCCGCGTCTGGATGGGCAGCCGGGCTGATCGGAGTTGCGTTGTGAAGCCGCCGTTGGCGGCTGATCGCGGGCATGGCCCGCTCCTACGAATGTGCTGAGTTGTCTTACTCTGCCTGACGCAGGCGCTTGAGCTCGTCGCTCAGCCAGGCGCTGGCGTCCTGCTTGCCGGCCGGGCAATCCACCTGATAGCGCTGGCCGCTCATGCTGCTCTTGGTCGCGGCGCGTACGATGAAATCCTCCGCGCTGCTCACCATGTCCTTGTTCTCCAGGTAGTCCAGCTTCTTCTGCAGGTGCGCCCGCGCCTCGGCAGCGGGGTACTCGCTGCCGTTACGGATGAACTGGCAGTTGCTGTGCTCGATGAAGTCCAGCAACTGGGTGATTTCCTTCTGCGCCTTGGCATCGACTGAGGCTTGCGCGCCGACGCCGATGAACAGGAGCGATACCAGGAGTGAACGGAGCATTCGGTTGCGAGGCATGGCGATTCCTTGCCGGAGTTGTGAAGTCGCCGATTATGTCAGCGGCAGCAGGCGTTCACCCAGTCGGCCGCTGTCTATCAGTTCAAGGAACTCATCGCCCATCCGCCGGCTCTCGTCCATCGCTTTGTGCCAGTAGCGCTCGCGGCCGGCGTCGTCGCCCAGGTAGCGGTGGAAGTCCTTGCGGTCCGGCAGCTTGTTGTGCGGCAGGCGCGCCAGGTACTCCTTCGACGGCGCGAGCAGCAGCACGTCCTGCAGGCGGCCGGCATCGCCACGACGCCAGGGCAGGCCCTTGTCGAACCAACCGGGGATCACCTTGTCGGTGAAGTGCGGGTAGAGCACCACGCCTTCGGGCAGGTAGGGCAGGTCGAGGTGATAGTCGAGCAGGCCGCCGTCACGGTAGGTGCCAGGGCCGGCGCCGGGAATGTCGCGCACGCCTTCCATCACCATCGGGATCGAGCCGGAGGCGAGCAGGGCGTGGCGCAGGTTGGCCAGGTCCAGGTGCAGGTAGCGCGAGGGGAAGTCCGAAAGCGGCTCCAGCGGCGGCGCCCGGCGCGCGTCGTGGATGATCAGCCGCTCGAAGTGCCGATGCAGATGGCGGCGCCCCACCAGGTTGTCGCGGATCACCGCCCCCAGTCCGAGGCCGAGGTTGGCCTTGCCGTCCTGCGCGAGGCGGCCGTGGCTCTTCACCACCACCACGTTGAGTCGGTACCAGGGGTTGTCCAGTACGCTGGCGTCGCGGCCATCGAGCAGGTCGTCGAGCATTTTCGAGCAGCTTTTCGAAACGTCGGCGATGCTCGCCTTGCGGGCGAAGCGTTGCTGGGTATAGAGCTCGCCGAGACGACGGATGCCTTCGACCGGATCGGGCAGGCAGGCGCTGGCGAAGCGCCAGGAGCCGATGGACGCGCCGATCAGCGAGCGCTCGCGCGGAGCGCGCGGCAACCATTCGCCGAACAGCGCCAGGTCCAGGCCCTGGATGCCCAGCGCCTTCGGGCCGCCAGCGGCGCCAGGCAGGATGCCGACGTCGGCAGGGGCGAGGCCCTGTTCGCGGATGCGCTTGAGCGCGCGGGTACCGGCCTTGAGAGTGAGAGCGGGGGTCTTGATCTGGATGGCAGTCATGCGGGCCTCGCGGGTGCAGGCCAGCGATTATAGAGCCTGTATGCAGGGCGCAAGGATACTTCATGAGGTGAATGACCCTTGCCGATTCAGCTTGAATTAAGTCCTTCACCTTAGTCTTAGGACGATGCCAATTCAGACGAGGTGCTTGCCCATGAAACCGCTGATCCTGCTGACGGTCGCCACCGCGCTGCTGCTTGGGGCTGCCGCGGCGATGGCCCACCACATCAGCCCGGATGAGGCCTTGCGTCTGCGCGATGCTGGCACCATCCGCGATCTCGAGACCCTGAACCAGGCCGCACTGGGCAAGCATCCAGGCGGATCGGTGTACGATAGCGAGCTTGAGCTGGACCATGGCCGCTACCTCTACAAGGTCGATATCAAGGACGCCCGGGGCGTGAAGTGGGATGTCGCACTCGATGCGGTGAGCGGCGTAATCATCAAGGATCGCCAGGACGACTGATGAAGATCGATTTACCGCGCGCGGCCCTGCTGGCCGTTGCGCTTGCCTTGTCGGCCGGTGCCGCGCAGGCCCACGACCTGAGCCAGGACGAGGCCCTGCGGTTGAGTCGTGAAGGGGTGATCCGCCCGTTCGAGGAAATCCTGCCCATCGCCCAGGCCCGTTATCCCGGTTCGAAGCTGCTGGAGGCAGAGTTGGACAGGAAGCACGACGTCTATGTCTACGAGGTGGAACTGCTGACCGCCGAGGGCGTGGTACGCGAGCTGAAACTGGATGCCCGCGACGGCCGCATCCTCAAGGATAAGGAAGACGACTGATGCGCCTGTTGCTGGTGGAAGACCATGTCCCCCTGGCCGATGAACTGCTGGCCACCTTGACGCGCCAAGGCTATGCCGTCGACTGGCTCGCCGACGGTCGCGATGCCGCCGTACAGGGCGCGAGCGAGCCCTACGACCTGATCATTCTCGACCTCGGCCTGCCGGGGCGCCCCGGCCTCGACGTACTGCGCGAATGGCGTGGTATGGGATTGGCCGTACCGGTGCTGATCCTCACCGCACGCGGCTCGTGGGCAGAGCGCATTGATGGCCTGAAGGCCGGCGCCGACGATTACCTGACCAAGCCTTTCCATCCCGAGGAGCTGCTGCTGCGCATCCAGGCGTTGCTGCGCCGTGCCCGTGGACTGGCCAACCAGAGCCAACTGGAAGTGGCGGGGCTGAGCCTGGACGAGGCGCGGCAGTGCGTGCAGCAGGGCGGCAAGGATGTCGACCTGACGTCCGCCGAGTTCCGCCTGCTGCGCTATTTCATGCTGCACCCCGGTCAGCTGCTGTCGAAGTCGCACCTTGCCGAGCACCTCTATGACGGTGAGACCGAGCGCGACTCCAATGTCATCGAGGTCCACATCAACCATCTGCGCCGCAAGCTCGGCCGCGAGATCATCGAGACCCGTCGTGGCCAGGGCTACCGCTTCACCGGCAGCGCCGGCGGGGCCGTCCGTTGATGTCGATCCAGCGCCGGCTCGGCCTCGGGCTCGGCGTGGTGCTGGTGGTGATCGGCCTGGTACTGGCGCAGACCGGACTCTGGCTGTTCGACCAGGGCCTGCGTCGATACCTGGCCGATGGCCTGCAGGACGAGGCGGAAAGTCTGCTGGTGGGCATCATGCGTGGCCCTGCCGGCCTGCAACTGGATGATCAGCGAGTGGACGCCGTCTATGAGCGGCTGTTCTCTGGACGCTATTTCGTCATCCGCTTCGATGATGTCACCTGGCGTTCGCGTTCGCTCTGGGATCGCGAGCTGGAGCTGCCGCCGCAGAAGGGCCTTCTCCGTGACCTGGAGAAAGGTCCGGAGGGGCAGCGTCTGCTGGTCTATCGCGGGGACTACAAGCGCTACGGCAAGCAGTTGCAGATAGTCGTGGCGCAGGATTACACGCCGATCCTCAAGAGCTTCAACCGCCTGCGCAACATCGGTCTGGGTGCCGGTGGCGTGGCGTTGCTGCTGATCCTGGTGTTCCAGGGATTCACCGTTCGCCGCGCACTGCGCCCGCTGGAGCGGGTACGCCAGCAGATTGCACAATTGCAGGAAGGACAGCGCAGCCAACTGGACCGACCGGTGGCGCAGGAGCTGGAGCCGCTGGTGGACCAGGTCAACCACCTGCTGCAGCACACCGAGGACACCTTGCGTCGCTCGCGCAATGCCCTGGGAAACCTCGGGCATGCGTTGAAGACGCCGCTGGCGGTGCTGATCAGCCTCGCCGAGCGCGATGAGGTGCGCGGGCACCCGGAAATGCGTCGCGTGTTGCAGGAGCAGCTGGAGCAGATCGAGCAGCGCCTGGCCCGCGAGCTGGGGCGCGCACGACTGGTAGGCGAAGCGCTGCCCGGCGCGCATTTCGATTGCGATGCGGAGCTGCCCAGCCTGTGCGAGATGCTGCGGCTGATCCATGGCGAGCATCTGAGTATCGAGTGGGCGGCGACGCCTGGGCTGCGACTGCCGTTCGACCGCGAAGACCTGCTGGAGATGCTCGGCAACCTGCTGGACAACGCCTGCAAATGGGCGGACGCCCAGGTGCGGCTGACGGTTGGGAAGGGCGCCGATAGCTATCGTTTGAGCGTTGATGACGACGGCCCCGGCATTGCCGAGGATCAGCGCGAAAGCGTGCTGGAGCGCGGCACGCGGCTGGACGAGCAGGTGGCGGGGCACGGCCTGGGATTGGGAATCGCGCGGGACATCGCGGCGGCCTGTGGCGGCAGCTTGAGGCTGGAGGCGAGCGGGCTGGGCGGGTTGCGCGTGGTGGTTGAGCTGCCGCGTCGGGTGGCGTGATTCCAGCTTTTGTAGGAGCGGTCTTTGTACGCGATGAGTATCGTGCCCGCGATGAGCCCAGCAGCGCGGCGGATCGCGGACGAAGTCCGCTCCTACGAGAGCATTGGACGCTCTGCGGTCAGACGCGGAACTGATCCATCAACCCCTGCTGATGATTGGCCAGCTTGTTCAGCGACTGGCTCACCTGCGCCGATTCCTGCGCCTGGCTGGACAGCGATTCGGTCACGTCGCGGATGCCGGCGACGTTACGGTTGATCTCCTCGGCCACCGCGCTCTGTTCCTCGGCGGCGCTGGCGATCTGCAGGTTCATGTCGGTGATCACGCCGACCGCCTCGCCGATGCGTTTCAGCGCGGCCACGGCCTGCTCGACCTGGGACACGCTGTCCTGCGCCTGGCGGTGGCTGTTGTTCATCGCGCCGACCACGTCGCGGGTGCCGTTCTGCAACCCTTCGATGACCTGGCGGATTTCCTCCACCGAGTCCTGGGTACGCCGGGCCAGGTTGCGCACCTCGTCGGCGACCACGGCGAAACCACGCCCCGCCTCACCGGCGCGGGCGGCTTCGATGGCGGCGTTGAGGGCCAGCAGGTTGGTCTGCTCGGCGATGCCACGGATCACTTCCAGCACCGAACCGATCTGCTCGCTGCTCGCCGCCAGGCCTTCCACCTGGCTCATGGCGCTGCTCATGTCGCTGGCCAGTTCGTCGATCAGGCGGGTGGTGTTGTCGATCACGTTGAGACCGTCGCGGGTCGCGCCGTCGGCGCCACGGGCGGCATCGGCGGCCATGGCCGCGCTGTTGGCGACGTCGTGGGCGGTGGCGCTCATCTCCTGCGAGGCGGTGGCGACCTGGTCGACTTCGCGGAACTGCTGCTGCATGCCGGCGCTGGTCTGGCTGGCGATTTCCGAGGACTGGTCGGCGGTGGCGCGGGCATCCTGCACCGAGGATTTTACGTCGCGGATGATCGGTTGCAGCTTGTCGAGGAAGCGGTTGAACCATCCGGCCAGTTCGCCCAGTTCGTCTTTGCCGGAATAGTCCAGACGCTTGGTCAGGTCGCCCTCGCCGCTGGCGATGTTGCGCAGCATGGCGGCGACCTTGAGGATCGGCCGGGTCACGCCACGGGCGGTGAGCCACATGGCGAACAGGCCCCCGAGGATCGCGATCAGACCGAAACCGAGCTGGGAAAGGGTGCCCTGGGTGCGTTGCTCGTCGAGCTGCTGTTGCAGGGCGATGGCCGGGCCGAGCAGTGTCTGTTCCGGCACTTCGAGAAGGACGGCCCAGGGCTTGGAGCCGGGGATCGGTTGCAGCGGCTCGATGACCCGCAGTTGATCGTCCTGGCGCAGCACTTGCTCGTGGTTGCTGGCGATGGACTGCAGCAGCTGGGCGCCTTGGCCGGGATAGATATCCTGCAGGTTCTTGCCCAGCAGGCTGGCGTCGGCGCTGTGCCCGGCAAGCAGGCCGGCAGCACTGACGATGCTGACCTTGCCCTGGCCGTCATACAGTTCCTGGCTGCCCTGGAGGCTGATCTCCTGGAGCTTATCCAGACTGATGTCCAGGCCCATCACGCCGACGATCTTGCCATCCAGTTCCAATGGGAAGGCAATACTGGTCATCAGCATCTTGCGCCCGCCGACCTCGTCGAAATACGGGTCGAGCACGCAGGGCTGGCCGGTGGTCTTCGGGCACGTTAACCAGGCGTTGTAGGGGGCGCCGCTCGGGCCGGGGCTAGTGTCGGCGAGCATGGCTTCGTTGGTCGCCTCGGACTCGAGGTGGCCCGGCGTGGCCTGTGACCAGTAGAGCGAGAAGCGCCCGGCGTCGTTGCTGCCGATCTCGGCCTGGCCGGCGAACAGCTGGTCCTTGCCATCCAGGGCATTGGGCTCGAAGGCAACATAGAGGCCCAGCAGTTCGGGGTTGCCTTCCACGGCGGTCTTCACCTGGCGGGTGAGGTCCTCGCGCAGGTCGTAGGCATCGAGGAAGCGCTTCTGCGCTTGATCGCGCAGGAACATCACCTGCCGCGAGAAGCCTTTGCCGTACTGGTAGGCATCCATGATGTAGCGCTGGATGCGCATCGCCTGGACTTCGCCGCGCGAACGCAGGCGCGCCTGGGCGGCTTCGTCGAGCATGCGGGTGCTGGACTCCTTGACCAGCGCGGTGCTGTGCTGGGTGCGGAATACGGAAAGGCCGGACAACAGCGACACCACGCCAAGCAGGCAGAGACCGGCGAGCAGCGTGATCTTCCATTGGATGGAAAGGCGGCGGAGAAGCATGGTCATGTCCTTGAGCAGGAAAACTCGGGGCTGCCGGGTTATCGGCCTTTTTCGCCCCTTCTTGATCGATGGCAGGAGAAAACGCCAAAAAACAGGCGATTCTGGTGTGTCCGTTCCAAGGGCAGCGTTTTCTCAGCAAAAAGCATGTTCGCCAAGGCGAAAATCCTGTTGCGAATGCGTCGCTGGCTGCACGAAAGACTTTGATTCGATTGGCTTTTTGACAGGCTGGGTAGGGTTCGGCAGAGTACGCGCCTTTTTTTTGCCTGCCCCCCCGTACCGGCCGGGCCGGCTTCGTAGGAGTGATGAGATGAATGCGGTGCTGATCGCCGTTGGCCTTATGCTGGTACTGAGCCTGTGTCGCGTGCACGTGGTGGTGGCGCTGATCGCCGGCGCCGTGACCGGTGGGTTGCTCGGTGGCCTGGGCATGGACGGGACGCTCAAGGCGTTCAACGCCGGCCTGGGTGGTGGTGCGACGGTGGCGCTGTCCTACGCCATGCTGGGCGCCTTCGCCGTGGCGATCGCGCGTTCCGGCATGGCCCACGCGCTTGCCGACCGCGCACTGGCGATGCTCGGGCGGTACGAAGACGGAGCGCCGGCGGGTTTCAAATGGCTGCTGATCGGACTTCTGCTGCTGGTGGCGATCGCGTCGCAGAACCTGCTGCCGATCCACATTGCCTTCATTCCGCTGCTGGTGCCGCCGCTGCTCTATGTGCTGACCCGCCTGCAGATCGATCGCCGGCTGATCGCGTGCGTGATCACCTTCGGCCTGATCACGCCCTACATGTTCCTGCCGGTGGGATTCGGCAACATCTTCCTCAACGAGATCCTGCTGGCGAATGTCGCGCGCAGTGGGGTGGATGTCAGCGGCGTGGACGTCAGCCGGGCCATGCTCATCCCGGCACTGGGCATGGTCTGCGGCCTGCTGGTCGCGGTGCTGTTCAGCTACCGGTGCAAGCGCAGCTATGACCTGGAACGCATCGAACAGGCCGAGCGGGTGAGCGCTCCCTATAGCCCGATGAGCCTGGCGGTGGCCGGCGTTGCGGTCGTCGCGGCGTTCGTCGTGCAGTTGTGGCTGGATTCGATGATCCTTGGCGCGCTGGTGGGGTTCCTGGTGTTCTCCCTCTCTGGCGTGGTGCGCTGGAAGGAGGCGGATGATCTGTTCACCGAGGGCATGAAGATGATGGCGATGATCGGCTTCATCATGATCGCCGCCGCCGGTTTCGCCGAGGTAATGAAAGCCACCGGCCAGGTCGCCACCCTGGTCGAGAGCGCGGCTGCCTGGATTGGCCACAGCAAGGCCCTGGGCGCATTCCTCATGCTGCTGGTGGGGCTGCTGGTGACCATGGGCATCGGTTCGTCCTTCTCCACGGTGCCGATCATCGCTGCCATTTTCGTCCCGCTGGCGGTACAGCTGGGCTTCAGCCCGCTGGCCATTGTCAGCATCGTTGGCACCGCCGGCGCACTGGGGGATGCGGGTTCGCCGGCGTCGGACTCCACCCTGGGCCCGACCTCGGGCCTCAATGTGGACGGCCAGCACAACCATATCTGGGACACCGTAGTGCCCACCTTCCTGCACTACAACCTGCCGCTGCTGGCGTTCGGCTGGGTGGCGGCAATGGTGCTGTAAGGCGGTTAGTGCGCTGCGAAAGTTGCACTCGGCAGGCTGGGTGCTAACTAATGAGCAGGTTTCCCCTTCTTCAGGGCCTGCTCATGTTCGAATCGAAACTGGAATACCGGACTTTCCTGCTCCTCCTGGCGATGGTCACTATCGCCTTCGCCTGGTTGCTGTTGCCGTTCTATGGCGCAGTGTTCTGGGGCACCATCCTGGCGATCATCTTCGCGCCGCTGCAGCGCCGCCTGCGCGTGCGCCTGAATGGGCGCAACAACCTGGCGGCGCTGATCTCGCTGACCATCTGCCTGCTGATCGTGATCCTGCCGATAACCTTCATCGCCGGTGCGCTGGTGCAGGAAGGGGCGACGGTCTACCAGCAACTGAAGTCCGGCGATCTCAACTTCGCCGCGTACTTCAAGGCGGTGATGGATGCGTTACCGCGCTGGGCTTACCACTGGCTGGAGCGTTTCGACCTGACCGACCTGTCCGGGCTGCAGGATAAGCTGTCCAAGGGTGCCATGCAGGTCAGCCAACTGGTGGCGACCAAGGCCTTCAGCATCGGCCAGAACACCTTCGACTTCGTCATCAGCTTCGGCATCATGCTCTACCTGCTGTTCTTCCTCCTGCGCGATGGGCCCGCCCTGGGGCGCCGCATCAAGCAGGCGGTGCCGCTGAGCGTCGACCACAAGCAGCACCTGTTCACCAAGTTCACCACGGTGATCCGTGCCACGGTGAAGGGCAACATCGCCGTAGCCGTGACCCAGGGTGCGCTGGGCGGGTTGATCTTCTGGTTCCTCGGCATCCAGGGCTCGCTGCTCTGGGGCACGCTGATGGCGTTCCTTTCGCTGCTGCCGGCCATTGGTGCGGGGCTGATCTGGGTGCCGGTAGCCGCCTATTTCCTGCTGACCGGCGCGATCTGGCAAGGCGTGGTGCTGACCCTGTTCTGTGTGCTGGTGATCGGCCTGGTGGACAACATCCTGCGCCCGATCCTGGTCGGCAAGGACACCAAGATGCCGGACTATGTGGTGCTGATCTCCACCCTTGGCGGCATGTCACTGTTCGGGCTGAACGGCTTCGTCATCGGTCCGCTGATCGCCGCGCTGTTCATCGCCTCGTGGGACCTGTTCACCGGGCGTGAAGGTGAAGAACGCAAAACGGCAGGGTAGGGCACTTTGCAGGAGCGAGCTTGCTCGTGAACGGTGCCGGTACAAGGCCGGAGTGATGCGGTTCGCGAGCAAGCTCGCTCCTACGAAACGCGCGCAGGGTACGAATCCCGCCCAATAAAAAACCCCGCCGAAGCGGGGTTTTTCATGCCTGTCGATCTCAGCCGGCGACGGCCAGACCCGTGTGCTGCAGGATCTCCAGCAGCGGCTGCGGGTACACGCCGAGGAAGAAGGCGAGCAGGGCGATGGCCACCAGCATCATGCCGCCAGCGCGCTGGGCCCAGTCCAGGGGAGCGTCGTGGCGCTTCATGTTCGGCTCGACCAGGAACATGGTCACCATGACGCGCAGGTAGTAGAACAGGCCGATGGCGCTGCCCAGTACCAGGGAGCCGACCAGCCACCAGTGCTGGGACTCGACGCCGGTGGCGACGATGTAGAACTTGCCGATGAAGCCGGCGGTCAGCGGGATGCCGGCCAGGGACAGCATCATCACAGTCATTACCGCGGTCAGCACCGGGCGGCGCCAGAACAGGCCGCGGTACTCGAACAGCGCGTCAGCGTCGCGGCCGCTGTACGGGGTGGACATCAGGGTGACCACGCCGAAGGCGCCCAGGGTGGTGACGACGTAGGTGGTCAGGTAGACGCCGACCGCTTCCACGGCCAGGCCCTTGCTCGCCACCAGGGCGATCAGCAGGTAGCCGAAGTGGGCGATGGACGAGTAGCCCAGCAGACGCTTGATGTTGCTCTGGGTCAGCGCCAGCAGGTTGCCGATCAGGATCGAGGCGATGGCGATGACCGCGATGGCGTCATGCAGCAGGCCGTTGTTCAAGGCCGCCGGAGCGATCTGGAACAGGCGCAGCAGCACGGCGAACACGGCAACCTTGGCGGTGGTGGCCAGGAAGGTGGCGACCGGAGCCGGGGCGCCTTCGTAGACGTCCGGGGTCCACAGGTGGAACGGCGCCACGGACAGCTTGAAGCCCAGGCCAACGACCATCATGCCGACGCCGATGGACAGCAGCGGACCATGGCTGGTGCCTTCGGCCAGCGAGGCGCCGATGGCGGAGAAGCCCAGGCTGCCGGATTCGGCGTAGAGCAGCGCCATGCCGAACAGCAGGAAGGCGGAACCTGCGGCGGACAGTACGGTGTACTTGATGCCGGCTTCCAGGGTGCGCTTGTTGAAGAAGGCGTACGCCACCATGCCGTAGACCGGCACCGACAACAGTTCCAGGCCGATGAACAGGCCGGCCAGGTTCTGCGCGCTGACCAGCACCAGGCCGCCCGCGGTGGACAGCAGCAGGAGCAGGTAGAGCTCTTCGCGGTTACCCGGGTAGCTCTCCATGTAGGCATGGGCGAGCGTGGTGCAGGCCAGGGCACCGACCAGGATCAGGGCCATGTAGAAGCAGGCGAAGTTGTCCACCAGCATCAGCGAGGTGACTTCGATCGGGGTGACTTTCAGCACCGGGAGGATCGACAGCAACGCCAGGTTCAGACCGATCACCGAAAGGGTGGCGGTCATCGTGTGGTTACGCTTCCAGGCCACGGCGAGCATCACCACCACCAGGGTGGCGCTGGTGATGAGCAGCGGCAGGAGCGCGATGAAGTGTTGGATCGTGAAGGTCATGTCGCGCTTACCGTGCTGCCAGAGTGGAGAGGGCGGCACCCAGCCACTGCTGGACGCCGTGCATGGTTGCCGCGGAGGTGTCGAGGACCGGCTGCGGGTACACGCCGAGCAGGACCAGCAGTGCCGCGAGGCCCAGTACCATGAAGAGTTCACGGAAGTTCAGGCCGGCGATCGCACCTTCGGACTTGGACGGGCCGAAGTACGCGCGGTGGATCATGATCAGCGAGTAGACCGAACCGAACACCAGACCGAAGGTGGCGATCACGGTGATCACCGGAACGATCTTGAAGCTGCCCAGCAGGATCAGGAATTCGCCGACGAAGTTACCGGTGCCCGGCAGACCCAGCGAAGCGGTGGCGAAGAACAGGGCCACGGCCGGTAGGTACGGGATGCGCGACCACAGGCCACCCATCTTGCGCATGTCACGGGTGTGCAGGCGCTCGTACAGCTGGCCGCACAGGATGAAGAGCGCGGCGGCGGAGAGGCCGTGGGCGATCATCTGGATCACGACACCCTGCATCGCTTGTGGGCTACCGGAGTAGATGCCGATGATGACGAAACCCATGTGCGACACGGAGGAGTAGGCCACCAGGCGCTTGATGTCGGTCTGTGCGAACGACAGGAAGGCGCCGTAGAAAATGCCGATCAGACCGAGGGTCATGGCGATCGGGGCGAACTCCGCCGAGGCGTTGGGGAACAGCGGCAGGCCGAAGCGGATCAGGCCGTAGGCGGCGGTCTTCAGCAGGATGCCGGCCAGGTCCACGGAACCGGCGGTCGGCGCCTGGGCGTGGGCGTCGGGCAACCAGGAGTGCACCGGGACCACCGGCATCTTCACCGCGAAGGCGACGAAGAAGCCGAGCATCAGCAGCCACTCGGTGTGCGCCGGCATCTGGGTCTTCAGCAGGTCGGCATAGTTGAAGGTCAGCACGCCGGTGCTGTTGTAGTGAACGAACACCAGGCCCAGGATCGCCACCAGCATCACCAGGCCGCTGGCCTGGGTGAAGATGAAGAACTTGGTGGCGGCGTAGATGCGGGTCTTCTTGCCGTCGTCCGAGCTATGACCCCAGAGCGCGATGAGGAAGTACATCGGCACCAGCATCATTTCCCAGAAGAAGAAGAACAGGAACAGGTCGACGGCGAGGAACACGCCGATCACACCGCCCAGGATCCACAGCAGGTTCAGGTGGAAGAAACCGATGCGGCGCTGGATCTCGTTCCACGAGCAGAGTACGGACAGCACGCCGAGCAGGCCGGTCAGGGCGACCATCAGCAGGGACAGGCCGTCCATCGCCAGGTGCACACTGATACCGAAGCGCTCGATCCAGGCCAGCTTGAACTCGAGGGTCCATTGCGGCTCGCCACCCGGCGCGGGCGCCAGCTGGAAGTCACCGGTGTGCCACACCCACAGGCTGAGGGCGAGGGTGAGGGTCATCGACCCCAGCGCGACCCAGCGGGGCAGGGTCTTGCTGGTGTACTCGGCGATCCAGCAAAGGAAGCCGCCGATGAAGGGGATCAGGATTAGCCAGGGCAGAATCATGTCGGGCTCAATCTCATTCGTGAAGTTTTAAGCCAGCAGCAGCGCGCCGAGGAGCAGCGCGGCGCCGCCCACCAGGGAAGCGGCGTACCAACGCAGGCGGCCGTTCTCGGTGAGGCTGAGGAGTTTGTGACCACCGCGGGCGGTGAGCGGGACCAGGACAAGCGACTTGTCGATCGGGTCCGCGGCCAGCAGGCGGCAGATCAGCAGATAGGGTTTCACGAACAGCTTGTCGTACACCCAGTCGAAGCCCCAGGCATGGAACCACCAGGTGCCGAAGAAGCGGCCCGGCGCGCTCTGGGCGACGGCGCTGACGAAGCGGCGCTTGCCGAGGAACAGCAGGCCCGCCAGCAGGATACCGGCGATGGCGATGGCGCCCGAGGCGATTTCCAGGCTGTGCTTGGCTTCGCCACCGGCGTGACCGGCGCTTTCCGGCAGGACGCCGGCCAGCGGCGGAGTGATCAGCGCGCCGATGAAGGTGGACAGCACGATCAGGACACCCAGCGGCAGCCAGTGGCTGATGCCATGGCCAGCGTGAGCCTCGGTCTTCGCTTCGCCGTGGAAGGTGATGAAGATCAGGCGGAAGGTGTACAGCGAGGTCATGAACGCGCCGACCAGGCCTGCGATCAGCAGGTTCTGGTGACCACTGGCGAAGGCTTCCCAGAGGATCTCGTCCTTGGAGTAGAAGCCGGCGGTCAGGAAGGGCAGGGCGGCCAGGGCGGCGCCACCGACCACGAAGCTCGCATAGGCCAGCGGCAGCTTCTTCCACAGACCACCCATCTTGAAGATGTTCTGCTCGTGGTGGCAGGCGACGATCACCGCACCGGAAGCAAGGAACAGCAGGGCCTTGAAGAAGGCGTGGGTCATCAGGTGGAAGATCGCGCCACCCCAGGCGCCAACGCCCAGGGCCAGGAACATGTAGCCGATCTGGCTCATGGTCGAGTAGGCGAGGATGCGCTTGATGTCGGTCTGCACCAGGGCGGCGAAACCGGCCAGCACCAGGGTCACGGCGCCGACGATGCCGACCAGCTCCAGGACGTTGGGAGCCAGCTCGAACAGGCCGTGGCAGCGGGCGATCAGGTAGACGCCCGCGGTCACCATGGTGGCGGCGTGGATCAGCGCGGAGACCGGAGTCGGGCCGGCCATCGCGTCGGCCAGCCAGGTCTGCAGCGGCAGCTGGGCGGATTTGCCGACGGCGCCGCCAAGCAGCATCAGGGCCGCCAGGTTGATCCACAGGTCGCCCTTGGCGAAGTGCTGCGGAGCCAGGACCAGCAGTTCCTGGATGTTCAGCGTGCCCAGGTGCTGGAACAGGATGAACATGCCGATGGCGAAGAACACGTCACCCACGCGGGTCACGATGAACGCCTTCAGTGCTGCGTTGCCGTTCGGCACGTGGTTGAAGTAGAAGCCGATCAGCAGGTAGGAGCACAGGCCCACGCCTTCCCAGCCGAAGTACACGAACAACAAGTTATCGCCGAGCACCAGGAACAGCATGCTGGCGATGAACAGGTTGGTGTAGGCGAAGAAGCGCGAATAGCCGGCTTCGCCACGCATGTACCAGGAAGCGAACAGGTGGATCAGGAAGCCGACGCCGGTGACCACGCCGAGCATGGTGACCGACAGGCCGTCCAGGTACAGGGTGAAGTTGGCCTTGAAGTCACCAACGCTCATCCACTGCCACAGCACCAGGCTGTAGGCGCCACCTTCGGGCGGGTTGCTGTGGAAGCTCCAGATCGACCAGAAGGCGGAGAGGGCGGCCAGGCCCACGGAGCCGACACCGACCAGTGCCGAGAAGTTTTCCGACCACTTGCCGCGAGAGAAAGACAGCAGCAGGAAGCCGACCAGGGGGAACAGGAATGTAAGGGGCAGCAGGTTCATCCGCGCATCTCGCTTGCAGCGTCGATATCGAGGGTATGGAAGCGGCGATACAGCTGGAGCAGGATCGCCAGACCGATGCTCGCCTCGGCGGCAGCCAGGCTGAGCACCAGGATGAACATCACCTGGCCGTCGGGCTGGGCCCAGCGGCTACCGGCGACCACGAAGGCCAGTGCGGCGGCGTTCATCATCACTTCCAGGCTCATCAGTACGAACAGGATGTTGCGTCGTACCATCAGGCCTACCAGGCCGAAGCAGAACAGCACACCGGCGAGCGCCAGTCCGTGTTCGAGAGGGATTGTGTTCATGGCGTTATTCCTTCGCTTCGTGGCGGCCGAGGTGGTAGGCGGCGACCAGAGCTGCCAGTAGCAGCATCGAGGCCAGTTCGACGACCAGCAGATAAGGACCGAACAGGCTGATGCCCACGGCCTTGGCGTCCACGACGGTGTGGCCGATGCCGGCACCGCTCGGGTGGCGCGACAGCATCCACAGCAGCTCGACCATCAGCACCAGGGACAGCGCGCCGGGGCCGATCCATACGCCGGGCTTGAGCCACTTGCGTTCCTGTTCGGCAATCGCCGGGCCCAGGTTGAGCATCATCACCACGAAGACGAACAGCACCATGATCGCGCCGGCGTAGACGATGATCTCCAGGGCACCGGCGAACGGAGCGCCGAGACTGAAGAAGGTCATCGATACGGCGAGCAGCGAAACGATGAGGTAGAGCAGGGCATGCACCGGATTGCTGTTGGTGATGACCCGGAGGGTTGCCAGCACGGCGACGCCGGCGGCGAAGTAGAAAGCGAATTCCACGCGACGTCTCCTTACGGCAGCAGGCTCTTGACGTTGATCGGTTCGGCCTCGTTCTGCGCGGCGCCTTTCGGCTTGCCGGCGATGGCCATGCCGGCAACGCGGTAGAAGTTGTAGTCCGGGTTCTTGCCGGGGCCGGAGATCAGCAGGTCTTCCTTCTCGTAGACCAGGTCCTGGCGCTTGAACTCGCCCATCTCGAAATCCGGGGTCAGCTGGATCGCGGTGGTCGGGCAGGCTTCTTCGCACAGGCCGCAGAAGATGCAGCGGGAGAAGTTGATGCGGAAGAACTCGGGGTACCAGCGACCGTCGTCGGTCTCGGCTTTCTGCAGGGAGATGCAGCCGACCGGGCAGGCAACGGCGCACAGGTTGCACGCAACGCAGCGCTCCTCACCGTCGGGGTCGCGGGTGAGGACGATGCGGCCACGGTAGCGCGGCGGCAGGTACACGGGTTCTTCCGGGTATTGCAGGGTGTCACGCTTGCGGAAGGCATGGCCGAAGATCATCACCAGGCTGCGCAGCTGGGTGTAGGTGCCGTGCACGACTTCGAAAATGTATTTGATCATTGTCTTGCTCCTTACTGGGCCGCCAGCACGACTGCGCCGGTCACCAGCAGGTTGATCAGGGTCAGCGGGAGGCAGAACTTCCAGCTGAAGGCCATCACCTGGTCATAGCGCGGGCGTGGAATCGAGGCCCGCAGCAGGATGAACATCATGATGAAGAAGCCGGTTTTCAGGGCGAACCAGATGAACGGAATCTGCGGCAGGATGCCGAAGGGACCGTGCCAGCCGCCGAAGAACAGGGTCGCCAGCAGCGCGGACACCAGCACGATGCCGATGTACTCGCCGACGAAGAACATGCCCCACTTCATGCCGGCGTACTCGATGTGGTAACCGTCGGCCAGTTCCTGCTCGGCTTCGGGCTGGTCGAACGGGTGACGGTGAGTCACGGCGACGCCGGCGACGAAGAAGGTCATGAAGCCGAAGAACTGCGGGATGATGAACCACATGTGCTGGGCCTGGTAATCGACGATGTCGCGCAGGCTGAACGAGCCGACCTGGGCCACGATGCCCATCAGCGACAGGGCCAGGAACACCTCGTAGGAGATGGTCTGGGCCGAGGCGCGCAGGCTGCCGAGAAGGGCGAACTTGTTGTTGCTCGACCAGCCGGCGAACAGCACTGCGTACACGGTCAGGCCAGCCATGGCGAAGAAGAACAGGATGCCGATGTTCAGGTCCGCGACGCCCCAGGTCGGGGTGATCGGGATGATCGCGAAGGCCACCAGCAGCGCACCCATGGCGATCATGGGGGCGAGGGTGAAGATCATCTTGTCGGCGAACGGCGGGGTCCAGTCTTCCTTGAAGAACATCTTCAGCATGTCGGCGCCGAGCTGGAAGGCACCGAAGGGGCCGACCCGGTTCGGACCGTAGCGGTCCTGCCAGAGGCCGAGCAGACGACGCTCGACCCAGCTCAGCAGCGCGCCGCAGACAACCACGGCGAGCAGGATGACGATGGCCTTGATGACTTCAATGATGATGTCGACGACGGCGGGGGTCAGCCAGCTCATGCTCATCAAACTCATTGTGCAGCCTCCTGCAGACCTTCAGCGACAGCGCCGATGACGCCGGCAGGAATGCCTTGCAGACCGATCGGCAGGGCGACCAGACCGGCGCCCAGCTGTTCGCTCACGCGCAGCGGCAGGCGCAGTTCCTGGCCCTTGACGGTCAGGCGGATGATCGCGCCTTCGTTGACGCCCAGACGGTCAGCCTCGGACTTGGCCAGAGTGACGTAGGTCTGCGGGATGCGCTCCTGCACCGGGGCGGCCTTGGCGGAGTTCTCGTCGCTGCCGAACAGGTGATAGAAGGGCACCACCTTGAACTGGCTGGCGGAGGTGTGGAACGGCGCGGGAATCTCGCTGAACCACAGGGCCTCGCCCTTGGCCTCGATCAGGCGAATGCCCGGGTCGCCTGCGCGCAGGTGACCGCCGACTTCGTCCTGAAACTTGTTCCAGGCCTGCGGGGAGTTCCAGCCCGGAGACCAGGCGAACGGAATCTGCTGACGCGGTTCGGCGCTGCCGGCGTAGCCTTCCATGGAGAAGGCGAACGCGGAGTCGATGTCCTGCGGCTGGCGCGGCTCGCTGACACTGATGTTGGCGCGCATGGCGGTACGGCCGGAGTAGCGGTGCGGCTCGCGCGCCAGCTTCAGGCCCTTGATGCGGAACGCGGCGTTCGGCGCGGCGTCGCGGATGCCGGCCAGTTGCGGCTTGGCGGCGACGACGGCGTCGATCACGTGGTCCAGCTGGGTCCAGTCGACGCGCTTGCCCTCGAGGGTGCTGTGCAGGGCGTGCAGCCAACGCCAGCCTTCGCGGACCAGGTTGTCGGCGTTGTAGTAGGTCGGATCGAAGACCTGGAAGAAGCGCTGGGCGCGGCCTTCCTGGCTGACCAGGGTGCCATCGCCTTCGGCGAAGCTGGCAGCCGGCAGCAGGACAGTGGCCTTGGCGCTGGTGGCGGTCTGCTGGTGATCGGCGACGACGATGATCTTCGCAGCGGCCAGGGCGGCGTCGACAACGGCGGCGTCGGCGCGGCGGTACAGGTCGTTCTCCAGGATCACCACGGCATCGGCGGTGCCGGAGGTCAGCTGCGCAAGGGCGGCTTCGACGGACTCGCCGCCGAAGAGAGCCAGACCCAGGCTGTTGGCTTCCGGAACCACCAGGCTCAGGGAGCCGTTCTTCTCGCGGCTCTTCAGCGCGCTGGCGATGTTGGCTGCGGCTTCGATCAGGGCGTTGCTGCCCAGCGAGGTGCCGGCGATGACCAGCGGACGCTTGGCGGCAACCAGGGCATCGGCGATGCGCTGGGCGAGGGCGGAGGCTTCGGCGTCGAGGCCGGCCACGGCCGGGGCGCTCGGGTCGATGGCGTGGGCCACGGCGAAGCCCAGGCGAGCCAGGTCTTCGGTGGCGGCGTGCACGCACTCGGCGGCGACGTCGTCCAGGCGGGTTTCATCGAGGCTGGCGATGAACAGCGGGTTCATCTCGTGCTGGGCGATGGTCTTCACCGCAGCGTCGAGCCACGGCTGGATCTTCATCGCGGCGGCCATGTCCTCGCCCTTGCCTTTCACCGACTGGCGCAGGGCCAGGGCGATACGGGCAGCGGTCTGGGTCAGGTCTTCGCCGAGCACGAATACCGCGTCGTGGTCTTCGATGTCACGGATGGTCGGCACCGGCAGCGGGCCGTCCTGCATGACTTTCAGGACCAGCTGCAGACGCTGCAGTTCGTCAGCGGAGATGCCGCTGTAGTAGTTCTGCGCGCCGACCAGTTCGGCCAGGGCGTAGTTGCTTTCCAGGCTGGCGCGCGGCGAACCGATGCCAATGACCTTGCGGCCCTTGAGCAGGGCAGCGGTCTGGTCCAGGGCGCCGTCCAGCGAGAGCTTCTGCTTGCTCAGCATCAGCTGCGGCTGGCGCGGACGGTCTTCGCGGTTTACGTAGCCGTAGCCGAAGCGGCCGCGGTCGCACAGGAAGTAGTGGTTCACCGAGCCGTTGTAGCGGTTCTCGATGCGGCGGATTTCACCGTAGCGCTCGCCGGGGCTGATGTTGCAGCCGCTGGAGCAGCCATGGCAGATGCTCGGGGCGAACTGCATGTCCCACTTGCGGTTGTAGCGCTCGGAGTGGGTTTTGTCGGTGAACACGCCAGTCGGGCAGACCTCGGTCAGGTTGCCGGAGAATTCGCTCTCCAGCACGCCATCTTCGATGCGGCCGAAATAGACGTTGTCGTGCGCGCCGTAGACGCCCAGGTCGGTGCCGCCGGCGTAGTCCTTGTAGTAACGGACGCAGCGGTAGCAGGCGATGCAGCGGTTCATCTCGTGGGCGATGAACGGGCCGAGTTCCTGGTTCTGGTGGGTGCGCTTGGTGAAGCGGTACCGGCGCTGGTTGTGGCCGGTCATCACCGTCATGTCCTGCAGGTGGCAGTGACCGCCTTCCTCGCAGACCGGGCAGTCGTGCGGGTGGTTGGTCATCAGCCATTCGACGACGCTGGCGCGGAACTGCTTGGCCTCTTCGTCCTCGATGGAAATCCAGGTGTTGTCGGTGGCGGGGGTCATGCAGGACATGACGAGGCGACCGCGTTTGTCGTTCTCGTCGGTGTACTGCTTGACCGCACACTGGCGGCATGCGCCGACGCTACCGAGCGCCGGGTGCCAGCAGAAGTAGGGGATGTCGAGACCGAGGGAGAGACAGGCCTGCAACAGGTTGTCCGCTCCGTCGACTTCTAACGTCTTGCCGTCTACGTGGATCGTGGCCATGGGTCTAAGTCTTCGTTGGCCCGTTGTCAGCGGGCGTGGCTAATAGAAATCACGGTTTCATCGGGCCGGCGGCGCGCCGCGGCACTACAACGAAACAACGCCGGGCGCTTGCGCCCGGCGAACAAAGCATCAAGCGCCGACGGTCTGCGGTGCTTGTACGGCCTGAGCCTGGCGGGAGATGCCCGCTTCGAACTCGGGACGGAAATACTTCAGTGCGCTGCCCAGCGGCTCGACGGCACCCGGTGCGTGGGCACAGAAAGTCTTGCCTGGGCCGAGGAAGTTGACGAGCTGCTCGAGGGTTTCCAGGTCGCCCTGGGCGCCTTCGCCTTTCTCCAGCGCGCGCAATACCTTGACGCTCCACGGCAGGCCATCGCGGCACGGAGTGCACCAGCCGCACGATTCGCGGGCGAAGAACTCTTCCATGTTGCGCAGCAGGGAAACCATGTTGACGCTGTCGTCCACCGCCATGGCCAGGCCAGTACCCATACGGGTGCCGACCTTGGCGACGCCGCCGGCGTAGAACAGGGCGTCCAGGTGCTCCGGCAGGAGGAAGCCGGTACCGGCGCCGCCCGGCTGCCAGGCCTTGAGCTTGTAGCCGTCGCGCATGCCGCCGGCGTAGTCCTCGAACAGCTCGCGGGCCGGAAGGCCGAAGGGCAGTTCCCAGATGCCGGGGTTCTTCACCTTGCCGGAGAAGCCCATGAGCTTGGTGCCCATGTCTTCGCTGCCCGGACGGGCGAGGCCCTTGTACCAGTCGACGCCGTGCTCGACGATCGCCGGCACGTTGCACAGGGTCTCGACGTTGTTCACGCAGGTCGGCTTGCCCCAGACGCCGACGGCGGCGGGGAAGGGCGGCTTGGAGCGCGGGTTGGCGCGGCGGCCTTCCAGCGAGTTGATCAGCGCGGTCTCTTCGCCACAGATGTAGCGGCCGGCACCGGTGTGCACGAACAGCTCGAAATCAAAACCGCTGCCGAGGATGTTCTTGCCCAGCAGGCCTGCGGCCTTGGCTTCATCGATGGCGCGGTTCAGGTTGCGGGCGGCGTCGACGTACTCGCCGCGCAGGAAGATGTAGCCGCGATAGGCCTTGAGGGCGCGCGCGGAGATCAGCATGCCTTCCACCAGCAGGTGCGGCAGCTGCTCCATGAGCATGCGGTCCTTCCAGGTGTTGGGCTCCATCTCGTCCGCGTTGCACAGCAGGTAGCGGATGTTGAGGGATTCGTCCTTGGGCATCAGGCCCCACTTCACGCCGGTGGGGAAGCCCGCACCGCCGCGGCCCTTGAGGCCGGAGTCCTTGACGGTCTGGACGATGTCGTCGGTGGCCATCTGCGCCAGCGCCTTGCGCGCGGCGGCGTAGCCGTTCTTCGACTGGTACTCCTCCAGCCAGACCGGGGCGCCGTCGTCACGCAGGCGCCAGGTCAGCGGATGGGTTTCGGCCGCGCGCGCGGTGCGGTTGGGGGTGCCGTAGGAGGTGAGGCGACTCATGCGTAGGCCTCCAGCAGTTTGGCGACGCCGTCGGGACGCAGGTCACCGAAGGTGTCGTCGTCGATCATCATCGCCGGGGCCTTGTCGCAGTTGCCCAGGCAGCACACCGGCAGCAGGGTGAAGCGGCCGTCGGCGGTGGTCTGGCCGAGGCCGATGCCCAGCTGCTTCTGGATCTCGCCAACCACGGACTCGTGGCCGCCGATGTAGCAGACCATGCTGTCGCAGACGCGGATGATGTGGCGGCCGACGGGCTGGCGGAAGATCTGGCTATAGAAGGTAGCCACGCCTTCGACGTCGCTGTCCGGAATGCCGAGGATGTCGGCGATAGCGGGGATGGCGCCATCCGGCACCCAGCCTCGCTGTTTCTGGACGATCTTCAGGGCTTCGATGGACGCCGCGCGGGAGTCCTCGTAGTGATGCATTTCGTGCTCGATGGCCGAGCGCTCGGTTTCGCTGAGTTCGAAACGATCAGTCTGGATAAGGGTACTCATGATCAGCGGTCCACGTCGGCCATAACGAAGTCGATACTGCCCAGATAGGCGATCAGGTCAGCGATCATGCTGCCGTTGATCACCGACGGAATCTGCTGCAGGTGCGCGAAGCTGGGCGTCCGGATGCGGGTCCGGTAGCTCATGGTGCTGCCATCGCTCGTCAGGTAGTAGCTGTTGATGCCCTTGGTCGCTTCCACCATCTGGAAGGCTTCGTTGGCCGGCATGACCGGGCCCCAGGAAACCTGCAGGAAGTGGGTGATCAGGGTTTCGATGTGCTGCAGCGTGCGCTCTTTGGGCGGCGGAGTGGTCAGCGGGTGGTCGGCCTTGTATGGGCCTTCGGGCATGTTCTTCAGGCACTGCTCGATGATGCGCAGGCTCTGGCGCATTTCACCCATCTTGACCATGCAGCGGTCGTAGGCGTCGCCGTTGGCCGCCAGCGGTACTTCGAACTCGAAGTTCTCGTAGCCGGAGTAGGGGCGGGCTTTGCGTAGGTCGAAATCACAGCCGGTGGCGCGCAGGCCGGCACCGGTAGTGCCCCATTCCAGCGCTTCCTTGGTGTTGTACGCGGCAACGCCGATGGTACGGCCACGCAGGATGCTGTTCTTCAGGGCGGCGGTTTCGTACTCGTCCAGGCGCTTGGGCATCCAGTCGAGGAACTCGCGAACCAGCTTGTCCCAGCCGCGCGGCAGGTCGTGAGCGACGCCACCGATACGGTACCAGGCCGGGTGCAGGCGGAAACCGGTGATGGCTTCGACGACCTTGTAGGCGCGCTGGCGGTCGGTGAAGGTGAAGAACACCGGGGTCATCGCACCCACGTCCTGGATGTAGGTACCCAGGTAGAGGAGGTGGTTCAGGATGCGGAAGAACTCCGACATCATGATGCGGATGACGTCGACGCGCTGCGGCACCTTGATGCCGGCGAGCTTCTCGACCGAGAGCACGTACGGCAGGTTGTTCATCACGCCGCCGAGGTAGTCGATACGGTCGGTGTAGGGAATGAAGCTGTGCCAGGACTGGCGCTCGGCCATCTTCTCAGCGCCACGGTGGTGGTAGCCGATCTCCGGAACGCAGTCGAGGATCTCTTCGCCGTCCAGCTGCAGGATGATGCGGAACGCACCGTGGGCGGAAGGGTGGTTCGGGCCGAGGTTGAGGAACATGAAGTCCTCGTTCTCGCCGTGGCGCTTCATGCCCCAGTCTTCGGGCTTGAAGCGCAGGGCTTCCTGCTCGAGGTCCTGCTTGGCGGCGGAGAGCGCGTAGGGATCGAACTCGGTGGCGCGCGCCGGGTAGTCCTTGCGCAGCGGGTGACCTTCCCAGGTCGGCGGCATCAGCATGCGGGTCAGGTGCGGGTGACCATTGAAGGTGATCCCGTACATGTCCCAGACCTCACGCTCGTACCAGTTGGCGTTCGGCCAGATACGGGTGGCGGTGGGCAGGTTCAGGTCGCCTTCGGACAAGGCCACCTTGATCATCACATCACTATTACGCTCGAGCGACATCAGGTGGTAGAACACGCTGAAGTCGGCGCCCGGCAGGCCGCGACGGTGGGTGCGCAGGCGCTCGTCGACACCGTGCAGGTCATAGAGCATGACGTACGGCTTGGGCACGTTGCGCAGGAAGCTGAGGACTTCGATCAGGCGCTCACGGGGCACCCAGAGCACCGGCATGCCGGTGCGGGTGGCCTGGACGGTGAAGGTCTCGGCGCCAAAGCGGGAATTCAGTTCGACGACGATGTCTTGGTCGTCTGCCTTGTAGGGCGGGATGTACAGAGCGGAGTCTGCATTCATAGTCTTAAGTCACACTCGGTCAACGGTGGAGTGAAAACGGGCCTCTCGTGGAGGGCC